>DATMKM010000109.1:0-8019 GCA_035571315.1 Candidatus Acidiferrum sp. | reverse complement strand
CCAAGCGACCTGCTCGCTGTAGGCCTGGCGGTTAGTTAGGCAGCCATGCAGAATGCCGACCAGACGGTTGCCGAGAGCTCGTAGAGCTTGATGATGTGTCTGGCCGCGGGCGCGGAGGACGTCGTATCGATGCCGGGCGCCTTCAGAGCGAGTGAGCGCGGAGAACGCCCATTGGTAGCAGGCGTCGGCGAGCCGGCGGTTGCGCGCCACCCGGGCGAGCACGACCTTGCGAGTCCCGGAGGCCTTGGTGATGGGCGCGGTGCCCGCGTAGTTCTTGCGAGCCTTAGGATTCAGGAAGCGGGTTCGGTCATCACCGAACTCGGCCATAGCCCGGGCGCCGAGGACAAGACCGAGTCCAGGCAGACTGAGGTAGATCTCGGCGTCCGGGTGTAACTCAAAACTCGCGGCCAGTTCCTGCTCAAGCGCTGCAATCTGCAGGTTGAGCTGTTTGATGACGGCCACGGTGGCGGAGACGCTGTGGCCATAGGCTTGGGCGAGAAGTGCCGGCGCCTGTAGCTGAGGGAGTCGCAGCTGGCCTTGGATCTGAGTCGCCTTGGCCTCCAGGTTTCGCTCCCGGCCGCCCTGGCGAAGAGCAGAGATGATCTTGGCTTGGGAGAGGGCGCGTCCAAGGCTCGGGGTCGGGGCTCGTTCCAAGACGGCCACCGCATCGGCCGCGTCGAGATCGTCGAACGCGGCCAGAGCTCCGGGGTAGAACTCCCGCAGCGCGTTGCGCAACTGGTTGGCCTGGCGCTGTCGAGTCCAGACCAGACCCTGATGCGCTCGAGCCAGGACCTGGACCGCCTCAGCTAGGTTGGAATCTCCGGCCAGCGGCCGGTGCTTGTGTCGGTCGGTGCGGACGAGGTCGGCAAGGACCAGAGCATCGCCGGGGTCGGACTTCGCACCCGAGGTCGCATGACGGTCTCGATAACGGCTCGAGGCCAATGGATTGATGGCATAGACCTGGTAGCCGGCGGCCACTAAAGAGCCGACCAGCAAACCACGGTCGGTCTCGATGCCAACGACCACATTCGCCGGATCTTCAGCGTGCTCGGCGACGATGGCGTGCAGCCTGCCAACTCCCTCGAGCCCGTCTGGAACTCTTCGCTTGGCGAGCACTTGCCCCTGTTCGTCGACCAGGCAGATGTCGTGGTGGGCTTCAGCCCAATCGATTCCTACAAAGACCATTGGCATCTCCTTGGTGGCACGCGTGGACTAACCGAGCCAAAGGAGAGCAGCGACGAACTAATAGAGCAGTGCTCATGGCACAACATCCCACCGGTCGTCCATCTCTCCTCACCTGCCGGCGGGGGCACCGTCTAGTCATAGAGCTCCGACGCTCTGTCCTTTTGAGTGCTCACCCTCCGGAGGCTCGGACGAACCGCACCATCTTGCGGCTCCGCCCCTATTAGTTCTTCGGTTGGTCGGGAGCTTTCGGCTGCGACATCGGCAGCGTGAACCGGAAGTCCGACCCTGATCCGACGGTGGTTTCGACCCAGATGCGCCCACCGTGCATCTCGACGATCTGCCGTGCGATCGCGAGGCCGAGCCCGGTGCCGATGATCTTGCCGCTCGTCTTTTCGTAGCGCTCGTAGCGGCTGAAGAGTCGCTTCGCGAACTCCGGAGCGATGCCCACTCCATGGTCGCGTACGCTCATCTCGACGAACCCTTCGCTCGCGTGGCTCGAGATCACGATCTGGCCTCCGTCGGGCGAGTACTTGACCGCGTTGGTGAGCAGGTTGGCGACGATCTGCGCGACCCTGTCCGCGTCGCACTGCGCGATCGGCTGTGCCGGATCGAGCTTGACCTCGAACACGTGACGTTCGCTCGACGCACGCGCGCGCTCCACCGCGTCCTGCAGCACGACGTTGATGTCAACCGCCTCCATGCGCAGCGTCAGGCGGCCCGCTTCGATGCGGTCGAGGTCGAGCATGTCGTTGATCATGCGGTTGAGCCGCTGGGCATCCTTGTTGATGTCGGCGGCAAACGCCTTGATGTCTTCCCTGGCCAGGTCGTCGGCGTCGCGAATCATCTCGCTGAAGCCCTGGATGCCGACCAGCCCGGTGCGAAACTCGTGGCTGACGAGGGTGATGAACTCGCTCTTCAGCTGGTTCAACCGCTCGATCCCGGCGAGGTGAGCGGTGGCCGCTTCGTTGGCGGCGTGCTGCGCATCGGTGTCCTCGTACATCGCAAGGAAATAGTCGACGTGTCCGGCCGAGTTGCGCACGGTCGTCGCGCTCCAGTGAAGCCAGGCGCTGGTGCGGTCACCACGAACCGCGCGGCTGTCCGACTCGATTGAATCGACCGTGCCGTTCCATAGCGGTTGAAAAAGCTCGAAGACGCGGGCGAACTCGCTCGGGTCGAGATAGGCCGCGACAGGCATGCCGATCATCTGGCCCGCGTCCGCCCGCATGAGGGTGGCCATCCTCGGGTTCACGTCGATTATCCGCATGTCGGGGCCCACTCGAACGATGCCGAGAGGGGCATGGGTGACGATCTCGTCCAGCAGGCTGTTGCGCCGCTGGAGCTGCTTCTCCGTGCGCTGGCTGTTGACCAGCAGGGACAGGGAATCCCGGTGCGACAGGACCTGACTCCCGACCAGCAGCAGTCCGATGCATCCCGCCAGCACGGTTTCGAACCGGTCGAGGACCTGATCTTTCGCGACGAGTTCGATCGCGGTGACCGCCGCCGCCACCACAGCAGCCCATGGAAGCGCAAGCTGCCACAGCTCGATGGGACCTTCGACTCTGACCTTCACCGAGTCGGTGGCCGGCCAGAGGGGCGCCAGCGCGATCATCAGGTAGCCGATCACCCAGCCTGCGTCGAGCACGCTGCCGATCTCCCCGTACGCGCCGCTGGCCGTCAGGTAGGCGAAAGCGCTGTCGGCCGCCGCCGCGGAGGCGAGGCCGCCCAGGAGCAGGAAGAGGCTGCCGAGCTCCGTCCTGCGCGCTCGGCGCAGCGCAAGCACGAGCACCGTGATCGTCACGATGTCCCCGAGCGGGTAAGCGAGCCCGATCAGCTGGGCGGGCGGTGACGCCGAGGACGTGGCGTAGACCATGCCCAGGCCGAGCGCCCACGCCACGAACAAGAGCGAGAGCGCGACGATGGCGCCTGCGAGGAGCGCCTCGCTGCGCGTCGCCAGGCGGCTCGGGGCAGACGTGAATGCGAACACACCGGCCACCGCGAGCGGCACCGCCAGCAGGAAACCGGCATCCGCCGCGGAGGGGAAGGGGACGGCCACCCCCATGCCGACCTCGTACACGGACCACACCACCTCGCCGGCGCCCCAGCTCGCCGCCGACGCCGCGAAGAACCCCCACGCGAGGCGGGTGCGATTCGAGGTTCGAGCGGCTGCGAGCCCGCAGCTGACAGCGGCGATCAGTGCCGCGACGGCCTCACCGATGTCGTCGACGGCGACCGTCGCGTTGTCGCCGCCGATGCGCAGCGCGGTCCACGCGACGAACGCCACCGACAGGACGGCCGCGGTTGCGGCGGCGATCGTGAACGCGCGCCAGCCGTGAAAACCGAAGCCGCCGACGACACGAACAGCTTCACTCGAGGGCGACGAAAAGAGACCGGTCGGGGGCGCCTGTCGCAGGGCCGGTGCAAAGGTCGGAGCCGGCGATCTCGCCACTACTTCTCCAGGTTCATGTTAATTCATGCTGGTTTCAATTAACATAAATGGGCAGTCTCTTGTAGCACAGGGGTGTGGTTACAGAGGGACTGCGTTCTAGGAGGCACTGCCATCAGGGCAACGGACGGGGAGCGCGACTCTTGTCGTAGGCGGGGGTTTGATGAGCCGGATGCCGAGCTCGAACATTTGAGCGTAGTTTCGGGTATTGCGACGCTTTTTGTTGCCGCTGCCGCCCTGTTGCTTGCGGCGCTGCCCTCCATCGTCGCGTTGCAATTGCTGAATTTACCGTTCGGATGGGTCGGAGGCAGCCTCGAATTTGTCGGGGCTGCGCTGGGTGGGGTGAAGTTGATCGCGATGGCCTGGGCCGTCGGGGGGCGGCTTTTCGCCGGCCGCCCGGCCGGCCAGGCCTTCGCCACGGCCGATTGAAACTCCTTTCGGTGCCAAGAGCGGAGCTGGTCTGCGCCGCAAAGGAGGTGATTTGAATGCGAAAGTTTATGTTCGCCGCCGTCCTGGCGACGATTCTGCTGCTCGCCCTCTCGTTGGGCGTAGGCGCCGAGAACTGGCCGTCCTGCTGCTAGCAACCACTCTTGTCGTCAATTCATCTTTGTCAAGTGACAAATAGTCGGATAAGCTGATGTAATGTCAGAGGTGGAAACGCACCCATCAGCGGAACACGGGCCGAGGGAGCTTGGGAGGGCGTCCTCGGGCCGTCGTGGGCGCCGCCGGGGCGTCGAGATCAAGCCGGGCACGGTCAAGCAGGCGCGGGCAGAAGCAGGCCTGAGCCTGGCCCAGGTGGCCGGCGACGAGATCAGCCGCACGGCGATCTACTTCGTCGAGACGGGAAAGGCCAAGCCCTCGATGGAGACGCTGAAGTTGATCGCGGAGCGCACAGGTCGCCCGCTGGACTACTTCCTCAGCCGGCCGAGCACGATGGAGGCTCGTTCCAGCGCCAGCACCGCGGAGCTTGAACGGCTGGTCGTGACCGGGGATCCCGAGGGCGCTCTGGCCGCCGGCGAAGCTCTTCTAAGCGCCGAGCGTGACCCGGAGATCGTGGCGCGGATCAAGTTCCAGATGGCAACTGCCCATCTGCGGCTCGCGCAATGGGTCCCGGCGCGCCGCATGGCCTCGACCGCCCGAGCGTACTTCGAGCAGTCAGGAGACATGCTCATGACTGCCGAGTGCCTCGGCAGCGAAGCCTCGGCCGCCTACATGATGCAGGACCCTGGTGCGCTCGCTCTCGCCGAAGGAGCGCTCGCGACCTGCAGGTCCCTCAACCCGGTCCCCAGCATCACCGAGAGCCGCTTGCTCGGAGTCCTGGGCGGCGTTCATACCGCCAACCACCGCTGGGCCGCCGCCATCAAGGCTTATGAACAGTCGATCGCCACGGGAGACGTGATCCAGGACCTGCGCCGGCTTTCGATCCTGTACAGCGGTATGAGCATGGCCTACCAGGAGCTCAACAACATCAGCCAGGCGACGCATTACGCCCAGCGGGCGGTGACCCTCCACGAGACCCTCAACGACCTCATCTCGCTCGCCCGGACCGAGAACAATCTCGGGATCCTGTTGCTGCGAGGGGGTGAGGTGGCGAAATCGCGCAGCCACTTCGAGCGCTCGCTCAAGTTGTTTGATGAGACTCACGGGGACGACAGAGACAAGGGCGCGCTCCTGCTCAGCCTCTGCGAGCTCGAGCTGGCGGAGGCGGACGTCGATGACGCGGCTCGTTTTGCGAACGAGGCGCTTGAGATCGCCAGCCGGAATTCCGCCTTTACGACCATGGCCGATGCGCACGCGTGGCTTGGACGCGTGGCGGACGCTCGAGGAGACGACGCTGCCGCCGACGCGGAATTTGCCGCTGCCTTCGAAGTTTTGCGTGAGCCTGGGGCCTCGCCTGAGCTGATGAGTCGCACGTACGCCCGCTACGCCGACATCCTCGAGGCTCGAGGCGACATAGTCGGCGCGGTTCAGCAGCTCAAGCGAGCGCTGGCGTCCCGCTCCAGCCACATGGCGATCGAAGCGACGTACGCCACCGCCTGATCGCCCTCAGGCGCGCTGCGCGTACTCCAAAGAATCGACTAAGGCCAGCAGGGAAGCCTCGATGATGTTGCTCGAGCAGCCGACCGTGGTCCACCGCTTCAGCCCCTTGCCCGATTCGATCAGCACCCGCGTGGTCGCCGCCGTGCCCGCGTCGCCGTCGAGGATGCGGACTTTGTAGTCATGTAGGGTGACCCCGCGCAGGCCGGGAAATCGCGGGCTCAGCGCCTTTCTCAACGCAGCGTCGAGCGCGTTGACCGGACCATTTCCTGAGGCGGCCGTGTGGTAGACGGTTCCGGCCACCTCGACCTGCACGGTCGCCTCGGCATTCACGGAGTCGCCACTCTTGCGGACGTTCGTGGTGAAATCCGCGACCGTCCAGGGGGCCTTGTAGCCGGGCTGCAGCCGGCGCACCAGCATCTCGAACGACGCGTCGGCTGCCTCGTATGAGTAACCGCGATGCTCGAGCTCTTTCAGGTGCTGGACCAGCCACCTGGTCTGCGGGTCGTCGCGGTCGAGCTCGAGTCCGAACTCGCGCGCCTTGGCCAGCACGTTGCCTCGACCCGACAGCTCGGAGACCAACACCCGCGGCTCGTTGCCCACTAAAGCGGGGTCGATGTGCTGGTAAGAGTCCTTGTGGCGCAAAACGGCCGCGACGTGCTGCCCGCCTTTGTGCGCGAAGGCCCCGTGACCGACAAACGGCTGCTGGAGCGGCAGGGCGAGGTTTGCGATCTCGGCCACTGAGCGCGACAGCTCCGTGAAACGCGCCAGCGAAGTCGCGGGGAGAGCTTCATAGCCGAACTTGAGAACGAGGTTGGCCACCACCGACACCAGGTTGGCGTTCCCGCAGCGCTCTCCATAGCCGTTGATGGTGCCCTGCACCATTTCCGCTCCGGCCTGCACTCCCTCGAGGGAGTTGGCCACGGCCAGCTCGCAATCGTTGTGCGTGTGAATCCCGACGCGAACCGGGCGGTCCAGATTCGCCAGCGCGCCACGTACGGCTTCGACACCTCGGCGGATGTCGGCCGGCATGCTGCCTCCGTTGGTGTCGCACAGGACGACCCACGAGGCGCCCGCGCGAGCGGCGGCGAGGCACACCTCGAGCGCGTACTCGGAATCCCGGGCAAAGCCGTCAAAGAAATGCTCGACGTCGAAGATGAGCTCGCGGCCGAGGCCGACGCCGTACGCGACGGATTCCTCGACCATCGCCAGGTTTTCGCTGGGCGTGGTCTGGAGGACTGTCGTGACCTGCCACGGGTCGCTCTTGCCGACCAGGGTCCAGACCGGCGCTCCGCTCTCGCTGAGAGCGCGCAGGTTGGCATCGTCCTCGCAGCGGCCGTTGGCGCGGCGCGTGGCTCCGAACGCGGCGAGCCTGGCTCGTTTCAGGGGCTGCTTGCCAAGGCTCGCGAAGAGCTCCTCATCCTTGGGGTTCGATCCTGGGAAGCCGCCCTCCACATAGTCAAACCCGAGGCCATCGAGGGCACGGGCGATCCGCACCTTGTCCGCGGCCGAAAAGGACACCGCGGGGCCCTGCGCCCCGTCGCGTAGTGTCGTGTCGTAGATGACGATCCGGCGACTGGACATAAAAAAACCTCCCGACCCTGTTGCCGGGAGGTCCAACGACTCGAGCGGAGTGCGCTAAGTCGGGGGACCTCCCCGGGTAATCTCGATCGCGATTCCGCGGCGGATGAACATTGCACGCAACGTTAGGACATCGGCGGGGGCCGTGCATGGATTCGGGCCCCAAATCGATCGCCGCCTGTTAGTGGCGGGCCGACAGCTCCAGGGTGCGCACGCTCACGTCCATGGCGCCTGTCGCCGAGCCGATGTAGATGCCTCGCGTGGGAGCGGCGTCGCTGTAATCCCGGCCCACCGCGAGCCGGACGTGATTTTCAGCGGCCCGAACCGGATGGGTGGCGTCATATCCGACCCAACCGCGTCCCGGCACCCAGGCCTCCGCCCAGGCGTGGGAAGCGGTGGTCGCCGCCCCCGAGGCGTGGATGTAGCCGCTCACGTACCGCGCCGCCACGCCCATGCTCCGCGCGACGGCGATGAAGAGGTGCGCGAAGTCCTGGCACACGCCCGCCCTCAGGGCGAGGACCTCGTCCACCGAGCTGTAGACGGTCGTCACCGCCCGGTCGTAGGCGAACTCCCGGCTGATGGCGAAGGTGAGCTCGTCTAGAGCCTGCTCGACCGAGGCGCCTGCGCCTGGATCCGCGATCGGGTGCCGGCTCGCGAGCTGCCGGATCCCGGGGACGTCCTTGATCGGCGACCGGAACCTGAGGAAGTCTTGCACGAGCTCTTCGCCAGGGTCCGCGTCGAGCTCGAGGCCCGTCTCCACCACTGACCGGCTG
>DATMKM010000108.1:0-59845 GCA_035571315.1 Candidatus Acidiferrum sp. | reverse complement strand
GAAATTTCCGCCGAGATCCGAGCCACCAACATGGGGCGATCCTCCTGCATGGCCCGACGGTATCGACAATCGATGGTGCCTTGTTAGGTCTTGTTCACACGAAGCCACGAATCGAGGATGGTGTGATTCCGATGAAGGTTGGGAATACAGCCACCTTCGATGGGTGCAGTCGAAACAGGGCCCGGATACACCGCGACGTTGGCTGCGGTCGGCCGGGCTGTTCATGCGGGCGGCGAGAGACCGCTGGTCACGGATTACCTTGCCCTTGGGCTGGCCGGAGAACCCGGGAGCAAATTGTTGGCCCAGCTGACGAGTCAGCTCCCTGAAGCGTCGCGCCAATCATTCGGTCTCGCCTTTGCGATCCGCACCCGCTTTGTCGAGGATGCCGTCGAAGCTGCGATCCAGGATGGCGTCGGCCAGTACGCGATCCTCGGCGCGGGCCTCGACTCCTTCGCCTACCGGAATTCCAACCTCAGCCAACGTTTGAGGATCTTCGAGGTCGACCGCGCCGCATCCCAGGAATGGAAACGACGCCGCCTCCGGGAGATGGGCATCGCGACTCCTACATCCGTTGCGTTCGTTCCGTTTGATGCCGAGACCGACGACCTACGCAGCAACCTCGACGCCGCGGGCTTCGATCACGCCGTGCCGGCGATCGTCTCCGCGATCGCGCTCACTCAGTACCTGGCTCAGCCGGCGATCGAGCGCATCCTCGAGCTGGTCGCCTCATTGGCCCCGGGCTCTCGGCTGGTCGTGACCTACGTGGTTCCGGCCTCCGAGCTGACCGAGACGGCCGCCGCTGGCCTGGCCTGGACGATGTCCCAGGCCGCCGAGCGCGGGGAGCCTTTCCTCAGCCTGTTCCGACCGGTCGAGTTCCAGGAACTGCTCGAGCGCAGTGGATTCTCTGGTGTCGAAGATCTAGGTCCGCCTCAGCTGATCCAGAAATATCTCGCCGACCGTCCTGACGCTCAGCTCACAGGAATCGAACGCCTGGCTGTCGCGTCGGTGTGACGCGCTCAGCGCACGGAATGCGCGACGCGGCCGCGGACCGGCCAGTCCGTGGGATCTAGCTCGACCTCGTCGACGTAACACCAGCCCCAGTTCTCGCCGGGCTCGAACGTCCTGATGATCGGATGAGCGGCCTTGTGGAAGTGCGCAGTCGCGTGCTTGTGCGGGGAGCTGTCGCAGCAACCGACGTGACCACAGGTCATGCAGAGTCGAAGGTGGATCCACGAGCCGCCCGTGCGCAGGCAGTCCTCGCATCCGTCGGCGCTGGCGGTGACTTCGTGGACCTGGTCGAGATGGCTGCAGACTTTCATCGGTAAGTCCAGCCTACGACGCGGCGGGTTCCGTCCGCTGGACGTTCATTTCTCATCGGGGTGGCCCGTGTTGCCGAAGGCGATCCGGTCTCGCACCACCTGCGCCCGGCCGAGCAGGCGAGCCCGCTGCACCGCGTCTTCCCCGAAGCGGTCGCGGATCGCGTCGATCGCGGTCTCCAACCGCTCATTGCGAGGCCGAATCTCCCCGGTGAACAGTCCCATCTGCCCGGAGTCCGCGTCCGTCAACCCGGCGAGTCCGACTCCCAGCGTGCCGACCTCCCGCAGAGGCTCGCGCGCGGCCAGCAGCCCAAGGGCGGCTTGATAGATCTCCTCTCCGGTGGAGATGGGAGCCGGCAAGGTCAACTGTTTGGAGAAATGTCCCGCCACCGGCCGGTAGACGACGCCCACCGAGACGACCCGGCCGCGCCGTCCCGCGGCGCGCAGCCGCCGGCCGACCATGTCCGAGAGCCGCATCAAGAGCTCCTCAAGTTCTCGCTGCGAGCTCGTTGCGCGGGCCATCACATGCGAGTGGCTGTAGCTCTTGCGCTCCGTGCCCTCGAAGTTGCTGACCTCGAAGCCACGCAGCCTTCGCAGCCAGCCCTTCGCGTGCTCGGCATTCCACCCGGCGCGATGGAGCGCCTCCGGGGTGGAGCGCAAGAATTCCAGTGGGGTATGGATACCCGCGAGCTGAAGGCGGCGTGCGCTGGCCTCAGCGATTCCGGACAGGTCCGTGAGCTGCAGGCGTTCGAAGACCGGGAGAAGGTTGGTGTGGTCGATCCGCTCGAGCCCATCGCGCTTGTTCAGGTTTGACGCTTGCTTTGCCATCCAGATCGAGGTCGATATGCCGACTGAGCAGGTGACGCACTCGCCAACCTCTTGGCGGAGCGCCTGCTTGATCGCCAGGCCCACGCCCCGGGGTCCGAGGCGGACCAGGTCCGGGGTGCCGGCGAGGTTCAGCGACGCTTCGTCGATCGACATTCTCAGGACGTCTGGGGTATGCCGCTCGATGATCTCCATGAGCCGGTCAGAAACGGCGCGGTAGCGGGGCGGGTTGGGTTCCATCACCAGCACCTTCGGAAAGATCACCTTGGCCTCGAACACCTTCATGCCGGTCTTGATCCCGAGGTCGCGCGCCTCTTTTGAAGAGGAGACGATGGTGGCGGCGTCGGTGGCGTAGGCCGCTATCGCGAGGGGCCGCCCGCGCAGGCTTGCGTCGTGCTGTTGTTCGATCGACGCGAAGGCGCAGTTCAGGTCGACCACGAGGGTCGCCGGGTCGGCGGTATTCAGGCCTAACTGGTAAGCGCCGGGGTGCTGAGCCACAGCGAGCAAATGTTCGCACAGACACGGGGCATCTGCCGCGCCGGAGAATGTCGCGGTGAAATCGCGTGAGGTAGCGCGCATCGAGATGCCGGCCCCGCTCCGGCGGGAGGTGCGCTTGCTCGGCGACCTGCTTGGGCAGGTGCTCGCCGAGTACGGCGGACCCGGCCTGCTCGAGGACGTCGAAAACCTCCGGCGCACCGTGATCGTCGCGCGCGAAAAGGAGGGCCAGGATGCGGCGGCGGGCCTCGTGGCGGCGTGGCCGATCGACCGTGCGGAGCAGGTCGCGCGGGCGTTCACGTGCTACTTCCAGCTCATCAACCTGGCCGAGGAGAGACATCGCGCGCGGGTTCTGCGCGAGCGGGATCGCGGGACGGAGCCGCTGGCCGAGTCCCTGGAACAGGCTGTGGCCGAGATCCGCTCCGGACATGGCGAGGCGACGCTCAGGGAACTCCTCGACGACTTTGTTATTCACCCGGTGCTGACGGCCCACCCGACCGAATCACGACGCCGCGCCGTCGTCGCTGCGATCGCACGCGTCGGCGTGCAGCTCGAAGCGCTCGCCGATCCGCGTGTCTCGGCGCGCGAGGAGCGGGAGGCCCGGCGGCGGCTCCTGGAGGAGGTCGACCTTCTCTGGCGCACAGCGCAGCTGCGCAGCACGCAGGTCCGGCCGCTGGACGAGGTGCGCTCGGTGATGGCCATCTTCGACGAGACGCTCTTCCGCGCGGTCCCCGAGATCTACCGCGACCTCGACGCCGCCCTGAGTCCTCACGACGCGGGCCTCCGTCCGCCGATTGCGCCCGCCTTCATTCGGCTCGGCAGCTGGGTCGGCGGCGACCGCGACGGCAACCCTGCCGTGACCGCGGCGGTGACGGTCGAGGCGATGGAGATCCAGGCCGACCACGTGCTGCGCGGCCTGGAAACCGCGCTCATCCGGATCGGCCGCTCGCTCACGGCCGACTCGGTGACGACACCGCCCGATCAGGAGCTGGGCGCGCGCCTGGCTGCCGCGCGCCTCGCCCAGCCCGCCCGGCTCGCGGACCTCGCAGCCCGGTCGCCGTCCGAGCAGCACCGCCAGTACCTTCTATATGCGGCCGACCGGGTCAGGGCGACTCGGCTGGCAGATGCGACGATTCCTTACCGAACCCCGACTGAACTGCTCGACGACTTGCGCGCGGTCCAGAGATCGCTGGCAGCCGCGGGCGCCGACCGGCTCGCTTATGGCGAGCTGCAGAACCTGGTCTGGCAGGTCGAAACGTTCGGGTTCCACCTTGCGGAGCTCGAGGTGCGCCAGCACAGCAAAGTCCACGATGCCGCCCTGGGCGAGCTCAAAGCAGGAGGCCGGCGTTCCTCACAGACCGAAGAGGTGCTGGCGACCTTTCGTGCCATCAAGCACATCCAGGAGCGATTCGGGCCTGGCGCGAGCCGGCGCTACATCGTCAGCTTCACCCGCGCTTCAACCGACATCGCCAACGTGTACGCGCTTGCCGAGGTGGCGACGTCGGGTGGACCTGCGCCAGAGATCGAGGTCATCCCGCTGTTCGAAACTGTCGAGGACCTCAGACGCGCGCCGCTCGTGCTGGACGGGTTGGTCGAGCTCGAGCCGGTCCGCCGACGGATGGAAGCCACCCGGCGGTTGGAGGTGATGCTCGGCTATTCCGATTCCACCAAGGAGGTCGGGCCTGTCTCCGCCAGCCTCGCCCTGTACGAGGCGCAGGCCGAGCTCGTCCGTTGGGCTGCGAATCGCGGGGTGCGGTTGACCCTGTTTCACGGTCGCGGCGGCGCCCTGGGCCGGGGCGGGGGTCCGGCGAACCGCGCGATTCGCGCCCAGGCGCCGGGATCGATCGCGGGGCACTTCAAGGTCACCGAGCAGGGCGAGGTGGTTTTTGCGCGTTACTCGAATCCCGCTATCGCGCGCCGACACCTCGAGCAGATCGCTTCTGCTGTGTTGATGGCGTCGCTGCCCGACGCAGACACTGCGGTTGAGCGAGCGGAAGGCCGGTTTCACGAGCTGGGTGATCGAATTGATCAGCCCGCCCGCACCGCCTATCGGGACCTGATCGAGAGCGACGGCTTCGAGCAGTGGTTCAGCCGGGTCAGCCCGATCGACGAGCTTGGCCGCATGAGGCTCGGCTCGCGTCCGGCTCGACGGAGCGGGTCAAACAAGCTTGACGAGCTCCGGGCGATTCCCTGGGTCTTCGCGTGGTCGCAGATGCGCCTGAACCTGCCGGGTTGGTATGGGCTCGGAAGCGGAATGGCTGCCGCGGACCTGGCCGAGCTGCGCGAGGCCTATCTCCAATGGCCTCTGTTCAACGTGTTGCTGGACAACGCCGAGATGAGCCTGGCCAAGACCGATCGCCGGATCGCCGAGCGATACCTGGACCTCGGAGGTCGCGCAGACCTCAGCCGCCGCATCCTTTCCGAGTACGACCTCACGGTCGACCGCCTGCTTGCGGTGACCGGCCATTCGAGGCTGCTCGAGAACCATCGCGTCCTTTCCTGGGCCGTCGAGCTGCGCAACCCTTACGTCGATGCGCTGTCACATATTCAGCTCCACACGCTCGAGGCCCTGCGCGGCGAGTCGATCGATCAACTCGAGAGGGCGCGACTCGAGCAGGTGTTGCTGGTGACGGTGAACGGAGTGGCTGCCGGTTTGCAGAACACCGGCTGAGCGCGTATCTCAGGATGGCGAGTCGGCCCTGCCCGAGGGGTCGCGGCCCACGAACATGAACACTCCCGCCAGGACGACCGCGATCGCGGGCGGGCCGTAGTCCGCGATCACCCCCTGTGGTGTGAAGACCCGGATGATCGTCGAGCCAGCGACGAAGATCCCTCCGAGCACCAGCATGATCCGAAACCGCCGGGCCGCGAACCGCAGCTGTCTGCGGATGCCTCCTGGACGAAAGGAGAGCACCGTCAATCCGAGGCCAAACAGAAGGATCAGCCCGAACACGAAGCCGCGCATGTCTTAAGTCTGTCAGGAGGTGGATGCCGGCCTGCGCAGCGCTGAACCAAGGAGGCGGCGCAGGCTGACAAGCTCACGGTCGTTCAGCCGGCCCAGCGGCCCGGTGTTGCTGGTGAGGCGATCCCAGAAGGCCCGCCGCAGGCGCTGGCCCTCGGCCGTGAGCACGACTCCTTTGGCGCGGCGGTCACTTGGGTGAGGCTGGCGGCGAACCGCTCCCACCTCCTCGAGCCGGTCGACCACCCCCGTGAGGTTGGAGGCGTCGTACTGGAGCTGGCCGGCGATCGCGCGCATAGTCATCGCGCCATCGGGCGGGAGTAGCAACAGCACCTTGGCCTGGACGGCGGTCAGCTTGTATTGAGCGGCGAGGTCGGTGAAGTGAGACTCCAGGCGCGCCTGCATCTCGAACCAGAGCCCGACGACCTCACCTTCGAGTCGCACGTGCTCTGAAGCGGGTGCCATCGAGAGAAAGGATATTCTCCACCACCGTGGTATTCCACATTAGTGGTAAATTACCGGCATGACCGATAAACCTTCAAGCGAGCTGCGCGGCAGGGTCGTGATGGTGACCGGCGCGAATGCCGGCATGGGTAAGGAGATCTCTCTTGGTCTGGCCAGGATGGGGGCATCCCTGTTCATGGTGTGTCGGGACCGCAAGCGCGGTGAGCTGGCGCGCATCGCCGTCCAGCAGCAGGCCGGCAACCCGGACGTCGAGCTGATGGTCGCCGACCTGTCGTCTCAGAAGTCGATTCGACAGATGGTCGAGGAATTCAACACCGGCCACGAAAGGCTGCACGTGCTGGTCAACAACGCCGGGATGACCAGTGCGACTCGCAGCGAGACTGTCGACGGCCTGGAAACCGTCTTTGCCACCAATCATCTCGGCCCCTTCCTGCTGACCAACCTGCTGCTGCCGGTGCTCAGGGCAAGCGCTCCGTCGCGCGTCGTGGTTGTCTCGTCGGGCGTCGAGGCGATGGGGAAGCTCGACTTCGAAGACCTGCAGAGCAAGCGGAGTTACGGGGAGATCCGAGCCTACAACGCCTCGAAGCTTGCCAACATCCTGTTCACCTATGAGCTGGCGCGCCGGGTCAAAGGTGGTGGCGTGACCGCGAACGCGGTCGAGCCCGGCTTCATCAAGACGAACCTCAAGGTGCCCTTTCCGTTCAGCATCTTCTCGTTCATGAGAGGCAAGGCGGCCGACGGGGCCAAGCCAAGCATCTTTCTCGCCTCGTCCCGCGACGTGGAAGGCGTCAGCGGCGCCTTCTACAGCAACAAGGGCATTCCCATCAAATCGTCGAAGATCACCTACGACGAGTCCGTCGCTGAGCGCCTTTGGACCGTTAGCGCAGAGCTCACAAACCTTGGGAGCGATTCGCAGGGCGAATCGGCCTGAAGGCGCTGGAGGCACAACGCTGTCAACTCTCTTCCGCACCCACCCATCGCTCGAGGAGCGGATCCGCGAGTTTCAGATGATGGCGGGCGGCGGCCAGCACGCCTCACCCGGAATCGATCAATCGCGCTCAGTTATCCGGTAGCCGCGAACTTCGGTCCACGATTCGACAACAAGCCTGTTCCCGGCGTCGTTCAGACGAGTGATGACCGCCTCCTGGATGTTGATCAGGAATCTGTGAGCGGCGCTGCCCGATTCGACTTCTGCAGCGGTGCCCGCGATCTTCGCCTCGCCTTTCCAGCTGGCGGCATTGAGCTCAGGCGGATCATCGGTCGGGCCGTGAATGGCGACGCGCGGATCCCGGTGAAGGTCGAGCGCCTTGACCGCGCCCGGCATCGACCCGATGCGCAGTTGACCATCGGAAAACTCGATCTCCGTGCCACTGATACGAGGTGAGCCGTCACGGCGCAGCGTCGCCATCGTGAGGTGCTTGCGCGACGCAAGGAGCGCGCGCAGGCGCGCTGCGAATTCAGGGTTTGCGATCTCGAACTCTGCCCACGAAGCCAATGCAAGGAGCCTAATCGCCCGAAAAAGAAGGGCGACGATCCCGAGGCCGACTACATCGTCGGGCAGCCCGGATGCCGCAGGACGTCGCTTGGTAGTTCAACCGCCGAGGACCTTCACGCTCGCGTAGATGGTCTCGAGGTGGGGGACCGGAATGCCGAGCCGGCCGCCCAGCTCCACGACCGAGCCGGTGATCGCGTCGATCTCCATCGGCCGGCCGGCCTCGAGGTCCTGGAGCATCGACGTTTTGTGGTTGCCGACCCGCGCCGCTCCCCGGATGCGCTGGTCGATGGAGACAGGGATCGTGATGCCAAGCCTGGCCGCGACGGTGTCCACCTCTTCCATCGCGGCGCGGACGACGGGCGCGAGCACTGGCGATTCCGCCATGGCGCCAAGGCTCGCACGCGTCAGCGCGCTGAGCGGGTTGAACACCGCGTTGCCCATCAGCTTCACCCATAGCTCCTGACGAATCCTCGGCTGGACGGGCGATTTGAGGCCCGCGCCTGTGAGCAGCCCTGAGAGCTTGGCGATGCGCTCCGTCTGACTTCCATCGAGCTCGCCAAGCGAGAACCGCTCTCCCTCGACGTGCTGGACGATGCCCGGCCCGACGACGCTCGTGGCCGCGTAGACAATGCAGCCAATCACGCGCTGCGGGTCGATCGTCCTACCGATCACCCCGCCGGGGTCGACCGTCTCGAGGTGGATGCCTTCCAGCTCACCGCCGTGGCGCTGGAAATACCACCACGGAATGCCGTTCTGCGCGCTGACCACGGTGGTGTCCGGGCCGAGATTGGCCGCCAGGAGTTCAGCGATCGCGGGCACGCTGTGCGCCTTGAGCGTGACGAAGACGAACTCCGAACTTCGAATCGCGGCGAGGTCGTCGGTGGTCTCGACGGGCACGGTGATTTCGCCGTCCGCCTCGATCAACCGCAGACCCGACTCGCGCATCGCCCGCAGGTGCGGGCCGCGCGCGATCAGGACGACCGCGGCGCCGGCTTTCGCCAGCCTTGCTCCGAGAAAGCCACCGGTTGCGCCGGCGCCGAGGATCGCGACTCTCATGGCTTGGTGAATTGTTCGGCGACGAACCGGCGCTGGACCTTGCCGGTTGGCGTCTTCGGGATCGACTCGACGATGTGAAGATGCCGGGGGACCTTGAAGTCGGCCAGGCGCGACCTGGCAAACGCGAGCAGCTCCTTCTCGGTGACCGGCTCGTTGAGGACGACCGCGGCGCCGACTTCCTCGCCCCAGGTCGCGTGCGGGACTCCGAAGCTGACCGCTTCTCTCACAGCGGGATGCGCTTCGAGCACCTCATCGATCTCTCGGGGCGCGATCTTCTCGCCGCCGCGATTGATCAGCTCCTTGATCCGGCTGAGCAGCCGCAGGTAGCCGTCAGCGTCGAGCACGCCCAGGTCACCGGTACGGAACCAGCCCCGCGTGAATGAGCTTGCGTTCGCCGTTGGGTTGTTCTCATATGCATCGATCACGTTTGGCCCGCGCACCGCCACCTCGCCGCTCGTTCCGGAAGGAAGCTCCTTTCCCGCTTCGTCGAGGATGGCGATCTCGACACCGGTGCCCCGTCCCACGCTGCCGGGTATACGGCGATCGGGTGGCAGTGGGTTGGAGGCCATCTGGTGGCTCGCTTCCGTCATGCCGTACGCCTCGACCACCGGGACGCCGAAGACTTCTTCCATCAGCTCCATCTGAGCTGGCGCGAGGGCGGCACTGCACGACCGCACAAAACGCAGGTGCTCACCGCCGGGCGGGCGCTTGTCCTGGATCCGCGAAAGGATCAGCTGAAGTGGGGTGGGTGAGGCCGTGAACCACGTGGGCCGCGTCGCCTCCATCAGCGGGCGGAAGCCGAGCGGGCTGTAGCGGCGAGGCACGACCACGGTGCCGCCCGAGGCGAAAGTGGCCAACGTCGAAGCGACCAGGCCGTGGACGTGGAACAGAGGCATGATGCAGAGCGAGACGTCGTCCGCCGTGAGCTCGTACGACCGCACGATGTTGTCCGCCGAGGCCAGCAGATTTCGGTGGCGCAGCGGTACCCGCTTGGGCCGGCTGGTCGTGCCGCTGGTGTGGAGGACCAGCGCCGTCGCGCCGGCATCCGCCAGGTCGAGCGACTTGTCTTTGATATCGCCGTGGTCGCTGGTCTCGAGCCGTCCGGCCCCATCCAGCGCGACCTCGATAAGCCTCGTACCGGGAGGCAGCGCCTGTCTTGCCGCGGAGGCCTCGCCCGGGGGCACGAGAAGGAACCTGGCGCCGGTGTCTTCGAGGTAGAACCGGAACTCGTCCTCTTTATAGCCAGGGTTGAGCGGGCAGCTGACGCCGATCATCGATGTGGTAAGGAATGTAAGGACGGCTTCGGGACCATTCGGAAACACCGTTGCGACGCGATCCCCCGGCTTGACTCCGTGAGAGGCGAGCGCGGTCGCCAGCTGATCGGTCAGCTCGCGCAGCCGGCCATAGGTCAGCGTGGGACCGTCAGGGACGATCAGCGCGGCTTTGCCGGTCGCACCGCGTTCGAGCAGCGAGCCGAGATTGGCGTCGATCCATCGATTGTCGTGGATCAACGATTTCCGCTGACGAAGGCCATCGCTTCCCTGGCCAGGGCGGGCCACGACTTTCGGGAGGTGGGCGACAGCACGAACCATTCACGCATCGGCTTCCCTTTTCCGGCATCGAAATGGTCCCCATCGCCCGCAGCGACAAGCGCATCGACTCGATCGCCGGGCAGCTTCAACACGAGCTGGTCCCGTACGAGCATGGCGAAGATCTTTCCGCCGACCTTCAGCTGGCCCGATGAGCCGAATCCTTTGCCTTCGCCGATTCGCGCGGCGGGCGAGGTGGCGAGGGTGGACTTGACCAACGACTCATAGCGCTCGTGCGGCGTCACGCGGCAGCCGGCTCTCTCAGGTGGTGGGCATCCAAAATTCGATCGTGGTGCCGAGGCCTGGCTGGCTCTCGATCTTGTACCACCCGCCCGCCATCAGCGCACGTTCCTTGAGCGCCAGGAGGCCGAGATGACCGGGCAGGTTGTTGCGCTCCGCGACCACGAACCCCTTACCGTTGTCGACCACGACTCCATGAACGCCGGAGTCGCGTGCGGTCACGTGCACCTGGACTCGAGTCGCCCCGGCGTGCTTCTCGATGTTGGTGAGAGCCTCCGCAAGCTGCCGGAACACGGTTGACTTGAACTCATAGCTGAGCCCTTCTGGAAGGTCGAGCTCCAGTTCGGCCTCGATTCCCGTCAGGGAGCGGAACATCGCCAGCCTGTCCCGGATCGAATCTGTAAGGCCTTCGGGATCGTCGAGGGCCGGCGGGCGCACCTCGAACAGAAGCCTGCGCAGGGCATCCTCGGTTTGCCCCAGCAAATTTTGGGCCTGGCGAAGGATGGGCGCGTTTGGACGTGCCGCGTCTCCGAGGCGTTCAAGCTGCAGCTCCGCCGCAGTGAGCTTCTGGAGCGCGTCGTCGTGCAGCTGGTTGGCGAACCGTTTGCGCTCGTTGTCGACTGCCGTCGAAACCGTCTTCAAGAGCATCAGCCGCGCCGCGTCGATCTTCTGCAGCCTCTCGACGGTCTCTTGGAGATCGGCCTCGGCCAGCTTCAGCTGTCTCACCAGACCCGCCGCGAGCCCCGCATTCTGCAGCACCCACGCGTCCTCTCGCGAGAATCCCTCGGGACGGATCGCGTCGTACGCCGCGAGCAGTCCCAGTCGCTGGTCCCCCGCACGCCACGGAACGCACATGGCGTTCCTCACGCCGAGGGCGCCAAGCACTGTTTCGGTTTCGGGCGCTCCGTCGCCTTCGGCCGCGATGTAGATGTAGTCCCTGTACACGACGCTGCTTTGCAGGTCATCGCGATCCGGACCGCACTTCACGGTTCGCAGGCCCGTTACGTACGCGTCGTCGACCCCGTAGCCACCTGGAACCGCGCTCAGGGTGCCGCTCTCGTTCACCTGCCAGAAGAGAACTTTCGCCGCACCGACCAGGCCGGCGACGCTTCCCCCCAAGCGCTCGTAGAACTCGGTCAGGTCATACCCGGAGCGGGCATGAACCGAGATGGCGAGCAGTGCCTCCACGGCCAGCTCGTGGGCCCTTTCGACGCGAACTGCGCTCTCCGCTCGTTCTGCCGAGGTCAAGCGATCCTTTTCGGTGCGCTCGAGGTCGGAGCGCAGATTGATCAAGGTGTCGACCATCTCCTGCCGGCGCCCGCGCATGAGCGCGATCTGGACCGAGGCGGCGACCTGGTTCGCCAGGATGGCGAGGACGTTTCGGTGGACCTGCGTATAAGGCAGTTCGCGCGCCACGCCGATCATGCCGACGTTCACGCCCGCGGCCTCGAGCAGCCGGGCGCTGACGGCTGGATTGGAACTAGATATCTCGCCCGCGATCAGCCTTTGGGCTTCGTCCGGCGGGGAAGTCCGCGACGAATCTGCTGACCGCGAATACACCCGCTCGTAGGAGCCGGCATCGTCGGTCACGCCCATGAAGGCGACCGACGACTTGGTGAGGGCAAGCGCGTGCGTCATGGCGAGCTCCGCGATCTGGTCGACCTCTTTCAGGCGCGCTAACTCGCGGCAGGCGGCCTGAACCTCTTCAAGCGCCTCCCGCACGCCGACCTCTTGCTGGTCTGCCGTTTCCACGGCGTCCTATCTACCCCCGTGACCTTTCCAGGCGCTCAAAGCGATCCCCAACCTGAACTGCCAGTTTATGATCGATGAGGGTGGGAGAGGTCATAGCTGACGATTCGGCCGCTTGGGCGGCCCCACTGCAGCGGCCAATTTCGTCCTGGTTCCCGGATCCCACCGCAACCGCTTCCAATGTGGCGCCGGCATTCTCGGCCGCCTTCATGGAGGGGCCCACCCGCGCTGGGAAGGAACCGGTTCACGTCCTCTTGATCGAGGACGATCCGGCGATCGCCGAGATGTATCGAATTCAGCTCGAGTACGACGGCTTTCGAGTCACGGAGGCGACGACCGGCGCGATCGGGTACCGAAACCTGGTCGCCTCGCGGCCGGACATCGTGCTGCTCGACCTGCTGCTGCCGGACCGCAGCGGATTCGAGATCATGGCCGACATCAAAGAGCAGCTTCCGAGCCACCCTCCCGTGGTGATCCTTTCGAACTATGGCGAGCCCGCGATGATGGACAGGGGATTCTCGCTCGGAGCGCTCGAGTACCTGGTGAAGTCGCGAGTCACACCGGCCTCCGTCTCGCAGTCGATCCGCGGCTGGATTGAGCAGGCCCGCCGAGGGTCCAAAGCGCAGAACTAGCGTTGATACTGGCGGAGCGCCTGGCCCAGGACCTCACCGCACTGGGCTTTGTCGCGCTCGGCGCGGCCACGGCGCGGGAGTGGTATCGCCATCGAGGCAAAGCACAGGGCAGGCTGGCCATCGCGCTCGTCTCGCTCGCCATCGTCGCGGCGCTCGCCCGGGTCCAGGACTTTTCCAGCATCTCGGGAACCGCCCGCCTCCTGATCGCAACCGTGACGATCTACGCCTTCGAGGCGTCGGCCTACTACGTGCTCCTGTTCCGCGACGCGTTTCTTCCACTCAGCGCGCGGGCCAGGCAGGGCGCGCAGATCCTCCTCGTCATCTCACTGGCTGTCGGCCTTGCGGAAGTCACGGCGCTGTCGCGCGCAGGCCAGATTGTCACAACCGCGGCCGCCTTCGAGCTGATTCTCGCGTGGGTGGTCTTCACCATCGAGCCGATCGTGCGGTTCTGGCTGGCGAGCAGGAGCTTGCCCAGCGTTCAGAAGGCCCGCATGCGAGCCCTCAGCTTGGGATTCGCCGGACTGGTCGCGATCCTGGTGTTCGTCGTTTTCGGAGGCGGCGCGGTGCACAGCCCGACCGCGATTATCGTCACGCAGCTGGTCGCGCTGGCCATGGTTCCCATCATCTACGTCAGCTTCGCACCGCCTGCCATTCTTCGCGGCCTGTGGCGAATGGGGGAGGAGACAGCCCTTCGAGCGGCGATCCAGGACCTTCTGATCTTCAGTCCCACACGGCAGGAGCTCGCGGAAAAGGCAGTTGGTTGGGCGAAGCGACTCCTGGGCGGGCAAGGGGCGTTCATCGTGGACTCGGAGGGCACGATCGTGGCCACGTCCGGGATCGACGATGCAGAGGTGATCGAGATCATGGCCGCGCGCAAGAGCGAGCAGGAAGGTGGCATCGAGGAAGCGCGGCCCGGTCGCGGCGCGGCCATCGTCACGCCGCTTCACCTGGCGGAGGGACTCGGATTTCTCGGGGTCACCGCCGGGCCGTTCACCCCCCTATTCGGGACCGACGAGGTGAACCAGCTACAGGGCTATGCCAGCTCGGTCACCGCGGGTCTCGAACGGGTGCGCGTGACCGAGCGGCTGGCGGCTATCGAGAGGAACAAGACGCAGTTCCTGAACCTTGCCTCGCACGAGTTGCGGGGACCGCTGACAGTGGTCCGGGGCTACGTTTCGATGCTCGAGGACGGACTGCTGGGCAACCTCAACGAGCGCGGTCGCAAAGCCGTGCCAGTGATCTCGACCAAGGTGCTGGAGATGAACGCCCTGATAGAGCAGATGATCGAGGCGGCGCGGCTGGAGGATGGCGCCCTGATGCTCCGCCCGCAGGCCAACGACCTCCGCGACCTGGTCAGGGCCGCCGTCAATTCGGCCACGCCCGAGCTCGACGGCCAGCACAAGATTCGGATCAGGTGCCCCGACCGGCCGGTCCAAGTCCGGGTCGACGGTGAGCGGGTCAAGACGATCGTCTCCAACCTGGTCAGCAACGCGATCAAGTACTCGCCGGACGGCGGGCCGGTCGAAGTCGATCTCATCAACAACGGCGGTATTGCGCGGGTCAGCGTCAAGGACCGGGGCGTCGGCATCGCCAAGGAGGATCTGCCGATCCTGTTCACGCGATTCGGCCGCATTTCGACGCCGGAAACGGATCACCTGCCCGGGACTGGCTTGGGCCTGTACCTCGGCCGGCAGCTGGCGCGCCTGCACGGCGGGGAGATCACTGTGGACTCCGACCCCGGTCGCGGGAGCACCTTCACCCTCCACCTGCCGATTGCTCCGGCTCCGGACACGAAGTCACAGCAGGTGCGTCAAGGCTCGGCCGCCAACCTCTCGATCTGAGCCCAGACCGAGCCTTTCATCGGGTTACGATGCAAATTCCAGATGGCAGGACCGGCGCTTGACGACGTCATCCGCACGGCCGAGCTCCGCACCGCTCTTCGGAAGTTCTTGCGCGAGAGCGACCGCGTCGCGGCGCGCCATGGCCTGACTCCCCAGCGCTACCTCCTACTGTTGATGATCAAAGGAGCGCCGGACCGGACCGAACGCTCGACCGTGACCGACCTGAGCCGCCGCTTGCACCTGGCGCAACACACGGTGACAGAGCTGGTTGGCCGCACGGTCAAGGCGGGGCTCATCCGCCGGACGGCGTCAGCCCGTGACCGGCGCGTGGTGTACCTGACGCTCACGCGAAAGGGCGAGCGCAAGCTGGCAATGTCCTTCACCGACCTCGAAGACGAGCGCCGCGAGCTCATCGCAGTCGCTCGAACCGACTCTTGAATACTGCCGCCGCGCGGCGTAATAAGTCGTAGTACGATGCAACCGCTGGGCGTCATGCGATGCCCGGGGCCGGCATGGCCCGGCCCGAGGAGGTAGGGGTATGTCTGAGGTTAGAACCACTGCGCCACCGGTGCCCGCGATCGCGAATCCCGCAGCTTTAGGCCTGGCCGCGTTCGCGCTGACCACGTTCCTACTAAGCATCCATAACGCCATGGGCGTGACCAGAGAGCCGCTGCTTGTGTTCTGGGGCTTCGCGGTCTTCTATGGAGGCTTGGCCCAGTTCGCCGCGGGTATGTGGGAGTTCAAGACCGGCAACACGTTCGGTGCTACGGCGTTTTCGACGTACGGCGCCTTCTGGATGGGTGTCGCTGCAACGGTCTTCCTGGTTCTCTGGGGGAAGCTCGCGCCGACGGACGTCACCTCAACGCTCGCGTGGATCCTCACCGCATTCGCCATCTTCAACACCTACATGCTGATCCTGAGCGCGCGCACGAACGTCTCTGTCTTCCTCGTCTTCCTCACGCTCGAGATCACTGAAATTTTGCTGGCGTGGGGCAACTTCAATGGCGACGCCGCCGGGAGCGGCCTTGTCTCGATCGGCGGCTGGATGGGCATCATCACAGCGATCGTGGCCTGGTATGCATCAGCGGCGGTCATCGCCAACAGCCAGCGAGCAAAGCCTGTCTTCCCCGTTGGCAATCCGCTCTGGCCGTGATCGGAGTCCGAGTTATGGAGGTCAAACCATGAGTCTCGACAGGTCGACAGAGCATGCGATCGAGACCATGCAGGTCGAGGAGCGGCGCTTCCCGCCGCCTCCAGAGTTCAGCAAACACGCGAACGCCCAGCCAGACATATACGACAAGGGTTTCGACGAGTTCTGGACCAAGGAGGCCGAACGCGTCTCCTGGTTCGAGCCCTGGAAAAAGCTGTACGAATGGAAGCCGCCGTATGCGAAGTGGTACATCGGCGGCAAGCTGAACGTTTGCTACAACTGCGTCGATCGGCACGTGGAGGGTGGCCAGGGGGATAAGGTCGCGTATTTCTGGGAGGGCGAGCCGGAGAACGACCGTCGCAAGATCACGTTTGGCGACCTGCAGCGTGAGGTCGTGCGGTTTGCGAACGGCCTGAAGAAACTCGGGATCAAAAAAGGCACCCACGTCGGGATTTACATGGGCATGATCCCGGAGCTCCCGGTGGCGATGCTCGCGTGCACCCGGATCGGGGCGCCGTTCACAGTCGTGTTCGGCGGATTCAGCGGAGAGTCGCTGTCAGGGCGCCTCAACGACATGCAGTGCGAGTTTCTGATCACGCAGGACGAGGGCTGGCGGCGCGGCAACCGGGTGCCGCTGAAGGTCAATGCCGACGCCGCTCTTGACACGTCGCCAACAGTCAAAACGTGCGTCGTGGTCAAAAGGACCGGCGGTGACATCAACTTCAAGTCAGGGCGCGATGTTTGGGCCCACGACATGGTCGAGGGGGTTAGCGACGACCCCAAGTCATGCGCGTGCGAGCCGATGGATTCAGAAGACCTGCTCTACCTGCTTTACACAAGTGGCACGACCGCCAAGCCCAAGGGCATCATCCACACAACGGCCGGCTACCTGGTCGGAGTGGCGACAACTCACCATTACATCTTCGACATTAAGCCGGATTCAGTGTACTGGTGCGCGGCCGACATCGGCTGGGTGACCGGGCACAGCTACATCCTCTTCGGCCCCCTGGCCAACGGAACCACCGGCATCGTCTATGAGGGCACACCCGACTTCCCGGACAAGGACCGCTGGTGGAAGATCGTCGAGCGCTACAAGCCGGACATCCTATACACGGCCCCCACGACGATCCGCACTCACATGAAGTGGGGACCCGAGTACGCGGCGCAGCACGACCTGAGCTCACTGCGCCTGCTTGGCACGGTCGGGGAGCCGATCAATCCGGAGGCGTGGATCTGGTATCGCGAGCACATCGGAGGCAACCGCGCCCCGGTTGTTGACACGTGGTGGCAAACCGAGACGGGCATGATCTTGATCACGCCCCTGCCCGGCGTCACGACGCTGAAACCGGGTTCTGCGACCAGGCCGTTTCCCACAATCGATGCGGCCGTTTATGACAACCAGGGTGCGGAGGTCCCACCCGGGGGCGGCGGGTACCTGGTCATTCGCAAGCCGTGGCCCGCCATGCTGCGAGGGATTTACGGCGACCCTGACCGTTATCAGAAGACCTACTGGGATCGCTGGAAGGACACCTATTTCGTCGGCGATGGAGCGCGCATCGACGAGGACGGCGATTTCTGGCTCCTCGGCCGCATCGACGACGTGATGAACGTCTCCGGGCACCGGATCTCGACCATCGAAATCGAGAGCGCCCTCGTCAGCCACCCGGCCGTGGCAGAGGCCGCGGTTGCCGGCCGGAACGATGCACAGACCGGACAGGCCATCGTGGCGTTCGTCACGCTGAAAGGCGGCCGCGAAGGCTCGCCGGAGATGCTCCACGAGCTGCGCGACCACGTGGGCAAGGTGATCGGGAAGTTTGCTGCGCCCGCCAACATCGTGTTCACGCCCGAGCTGCCGAAGACTCGCTCGGGCAAGATCATGCGCAGGCTGCTGCGCGACGTCTCAGAGAATCGCCCGCTCGGCGACACCACCACCCTGGCGGACCCGGCCGTCGTGGCGGAGCTCGCGCGGCGGGGCAAGGAAGAGGCGGCTAAAGAGGAGGGATAGCGAGGGCCGTCCTTTAAGCGGGACCTGAAAGCGCCTGGAGGAGGATCGCGTTGTGCAGCGCGACGATGGCGAGGGCCACCGTGGTCACTCGAATCGCGGACAGCGTGAAAACGTAGACCCAGCCGGCGCCAGGTCGGCCCTTGCGCACCCACAAAAGAGCTAGCCAGACCGCCGACGCTCCGGCCAGGACGAGAGCGAGCTTCACGGCGATGAAAAGGGCCATGCCGCCCTCGTTCATGACGGCGGCGCTGATTGGCATCGATTCAACCGCGCCGTGTGCGCGCCCGACATCCGTGGTCAGGATGTCCATCGCCTCGATGACGGCGAGCAGGCTGATCCAGACAAGACTCGAACGAAACCGGTGCATCGACCCGTTTCGAAAACGCCCACTCGCGGCCGATCACCCATGATGCCGCCGATTGGCGCCGACGCCGTGAGTTCTTACCAGCGCTGGCGGGTGTTAGCCGCCGGCAGCTCCCGGAGTCGCGCCTCCGCGACCGCCGCCGCGACCGCCGAAGCCTCCGCCTCCGCCGAATCCCGTCACGCACGTGCCCGATGGGCCGGCAGGCGTGATGGTGATCGACGTCGCCTGGACATTGCCTGTCGAGTCCGGGGCGCCCGTGGCGCGCACGCACTCACCAGTACGCAGATCAGCCGCGGACGAGACCACAGTCGTGGTCACGGCTGCGGTCGTCGGCACGGTGATCGTCTGGCTGCCCGCCGTCGTGGTCAGCACCGTGATCGAGATGCCCGCTGCACCGGTCACCTCGCCGCTGACGAAAGCCATCGCCGGCTGACCTGAAGGGATCGGCCTCGGCGAGGCGCCTGGCGGGGGCGAGACGTTGGGTCCAACTCGCGCAGCCGCGGCGCAGCCGGCCGCCGGCTTGGGGGAGAGGCGAACGGTGGTCGCCGTCAGCATGCCCGTCGAGTCCTTCTGGCCTGTGGCAAGGATGCAATCACCGGGCACGATGTCAGCCAGCACCGCGGTCGACGTTTGTGTGAAGGTCGTGGTGCTGGAGACGGTGACCGTCAGGTCGCCGTTCGGCCCGGTCAGGATCAACGTCTGCCCGTTGATCTGCACGAGCTGGCCCGACGCACCGTTGCGGAATTGGGCTCCACCGCGCGGCGGGCTGGGCGAACTCGACGCTCCGTTGGAGGCTGTCGCGGCGCTCCCGCAGGCGGTGGCCACCACGCCCAGCGCCAAGGCCATCAACACCAACATGCGATTCATGGATACCACTCCCCTTTATTGAGCCCTCAGCGCTTCGATAGGCGCGAGACGCGCCGCCCGAAGTGCCGGATAGACGCCAAAGACCAAACCGACCGCCACCGCGACGCCGACCGCGACGAAAACCGGCAGTGGCGTGATATGCACGGCGATGTTCGCCGCCCTCGGGACGATATAGCCGACCGCCAGCCCTGTAGCGACTCCCAGGATGCCGCCGAGCGCGGTCAGCATTCCAGCTTCGATTACGAACTGGCGGAACAGGTCGAGCGGGGTCGCGCCCAGCGCTTTGCGCAGGCCGATCTCGCTCGTCCGTTCGGTCACCGAGACCAACATGATGTTCATTACTCCAATGCCGCCGACCAGCAACGAGATCGCGGCCACAGACGCGAGCAGGATGGTGAGGGTTTGAGTCACCGCCGACGCGGTGCTCAGGACCTGGGTCTGCGTCGTGATCGTGAAGTCGGCTTGCGAGGGATCAGTTATGTGGTGCGTCTGCAGCAGGATCTGGTTCGCCTCGATGTAGGCCGACCCGATGGTGCTCGCGCTCGTGGCGCTAAGCAGGATCCGCTGCACGCCGCCGCCGAACAGCTCGTCCTCCGCCGTGGTGAATGGGACCACTGCGAGGTCGTCCTGGTTGCCGAACCCCTGGCTGCCTGCCGATGCGAGGATGCCGATCACCTGGAAGGGGATCTGCTTGACGAGCACGATGTCGCCGACCCCGGCTCCGAGGTTCGCTGCAGTGGTGGAGCCGAGCACAATCACTTGGGTGCGCGTGGCGACGTCGTTGGCGTTGAAGAACGTGCCGCTGCCCATCGTCCGCGTGTTAGTGACGAGCCACCCTTCGGTGCTGCCCGAAACGGTCGTGCTCCAGTTGGTGGATCCGTCGACGAGGGTTGCCCGCCCTTGCGAAACCGGGGCAACCGCAGCGATGTCAGGAGCGCTTTGTGGGTCCGCCAGACCCTGGACGTCCAACATGCTGAGCGTGTTGGCGCTGCCGGCGCCGCCAAACACCCCGGCTGCAACCGAGCTGCCCGCGGTGACCGTCAGAAGGTTCGTGCCGAGCGATGTGATGCGCGCGGTTACGCTGTCCGAGGACGCCTGACCGATGCCAACCGTGGCGATCACCGCCGCGACCCCGAACAGGATGCCAAGCGTGGTGAGCACTGAGCGGAGGCGATGCCCGAGCAAGCTGCTCAGCCCCGTTTCGATGGTCTTGAGCAGGCTCACGCGGCGATCTGCTCGACCAGGCGGCCGTCACGCACGTGCACCGTGCGTTTAGCGACAGGGGCGACTTCCGGGTCGTGCGTGATGATGATGATGGTCCGTCCTTGCTCGTTGAGCTCACGAATCACCGCGAGCACGTCGCGGCTCGACGCCGTGTCGAGGTTGCCGGTGGGCTCGTCGGCGAGGATGAGGTCCGGGTTCGTGACCAGCGCCCGCGCAATCGCGACGCGCTGCTGCTGCCCACCCGAGAGCTGCGTGGGCCGGTGGTTGATGCGATTGGACAGGCCAACCTGCTCGAGGGCCTGCAGGGCCAGGCTGCGCCGGTCGCGCACGTTCCTATAGAGAAGAGGGAGCTCGACGTTTCTCCACGCCGAGAGCTTCGGCAGCAGCTGGAACTGCTGGAAGACGAAGCCGATCCTCCGGTTGCGGACGTGGGCGAGCTCGGTCTCGTTGAGGCGGCTCACGTCTTGGCCCGCAAACCAGTACCGGCCTGACGTTGGCGTGTCCAGGCACCCGAGGATGTTCATGAGCGTCGATTTGCCCGATCCGGACGGGCCCATCACGGCGAGCGATTCCCCGGTTGTGACCGTCAGTGTGAAGTCGCGCAGCGCTGCCACGGCTCCGTCGCCGTCGCCGTAAATCTTGTTGATCGACTCGAGGTGGATGAGCTCGTCGGATGCCGCCACGGTTAGCCGCCTGCTGGGGCGCGGAATCCGCCTGCGCCACCGCCACCGCCGCGGGTTCCAGCGCCGCCGCCGAGTACGCTCGCCCCGTTGGCGCTGGGCACCGAGCTCGTCACGATCGCGATCACGACGACCTCGTTGATCTGGAGGCCGGACGTGATCTCGATCCGCGTCGGGTCCGAGGCGCCCGTCTGAACGGTGACGGCTTTCAGCACACCGTTCTGCAGGATGTTGACAGTGCTTCCGGCGCCGGTCGTGTGGACCGCGCTCGTCGGCACCGTGAGCACGTGCACGACCTGATTGATCACGATGCTGGCCGAGGCGGAGATGCCCGGCCGGATCGAGTTGCTGGTGTCGGTCAGCTGAGCGGTGACCGCGAACGTCGCGATGCCGGAGCTGACAGTGGCGGCCGGCGAGATCAAGGTGATCTTGCCCAGCAGGGCCTGAGTCGAGCCCGCGGGCGTCACCTGCACGCTCTGCCCGACGGCCACGAGGTTCACCTGAGAATCACTGACCGTTCCGGTCAGGTCATAGGACCCCGGCGAGAAGATCACGATCGCGTACGTGGTTCCGCCGGCCGTGACCGCCTGGCCGGCCTTGATGTTCACCTGCGACACGACGCCGGGGATCGGCGAGGTCAAAGTTGCTCCGTCGAGCTCGTGCTGGACTGAGTTCACGTTGACCTGGTCGATCGAGATCTGCGCATCGTCCATCTCGATGGTTTGCGGTGTGGTGCTCGTCTGCTGAGCCGACAACGAGCTCTTTGCCGCCGAGTACTGCTGCTGCATCGACGCCAGCTGAGCCGCCGCCTGGTCGTTGCTTTGCTGAGCCTTCGCTGTCGCTGCGGCTAGAGCGGTCTGGGCGGGGGTGAGAATCGCCTGGTCGGCGGTCAGCTTGGACTGATCCGTGTTCAGCTTGGACTGATCCGTAGCGACGTTAGATGTGTCAGTCGCACAGGAGGGCGGCGGGCCGGCAAGAGCGCAGTCGGTGGCCATCGCCTTCTTGTCCGCCGTGAGAGTGATGTTGTCCTGTGCCACGAGTGCCAGGTCGGCCGTGACCGGAACTTGGGCCGCAGTGACTGGCGCCTGCGCCGCGGCCACCGCCTGGGCGTTGATCGCCTGGGTGTCGGCCAGGCTCGTCTGCGCGTTGTTCATCGCCACCAGGGCCGAAGCCACCGAGTTTTGGGCTGAGGTGAGGCTCTGCCCCGTGGGGCCCGCCTGGTCTTGCGACAGCTTGGCATCGGCGCTAGACAGCGTGGCCTGCGCCTGCAGAAGCTGGGCGGCCAGTAGGGTGGTGTCCAGCGTGGCCAGTGGAGTCCCGGTCGCCACGGTCTGTCCAACCTGGACGTACAGGTTCGAGACCGTCCCGGCTGAGGCGAAGTTGAGGTCAGCCTCGTTGACGGGCGCGAGGTTGCCCGCCATGCCGATGCTCTGCGTGATCGTGCCGTAGGTCACCAGGGCGGTTCGATACGTGGTCGTCACCTTCCCGGCCTGGGCGTAGATGATCGTGCCACCGAGGACGGCGACGGCGAGCACCAACACGGCCAGCACCCTGCGGCGCAGGAGGCTTCGGAGGGGCAGGTTTCTGATCCCGAACAAGGCTTCGCCAGATTGCCGCCGGATTCTTAGAGATCCCTGTGGGAGCTCTCACAGATCGCTGGGGTAAAGCGTCTAGGTCAGCGCGGTCTCTTTGAAACGGTGACCGCGATGACGACTGCGATAAGAGAGCAGAAGATCGCCAGTGCCGCCGCAACCAACCCACCAAAGACCACGGGAGGGATCATGCGCGCCTTGCCTGCTGTTCGACTGCGCTCCATCAACAATCAATAAGCAACCAAGGTTGACACTGTCTCAATAGGCAACTATAGTTGCTTGCATGCCGAGTTCCCCCTCTCCGCTTGACGGCCCAGCCGACGGGCTGGCAGCAGCCTCGGCCCTGCGAGCGATCGCAGACCGGCTCGAGGACGCCGAGGTCGAGAGGGCGATGCGTGCCGGCTGGTCGTGGTCGCAGGTGGCGGAAGCCCTGGGAGTCACGCGCCAGGCCGTCCACAAAAAGCACCTGAGGCGCCTGCTGCTGGCGCAGATCGAGCTGCGGAGGCGAGTTGGTGAATAGCTTGTTCGGCGCAGACCGCATGGCGCTCCTGGTCTCGTGGGAGCTCGGGCCGAGCGTTGCGCGTTTGTTCGAGGTCGAGGCCAAACGTGACGGGGCGAAATACATCGAGGCCGAGCACATGCTTCTCGCGCTGGCGGGCGATCGCGACGGCGGTGCGGCCAAGGCGATGATGGAATCAGGCCTCGATCACGACCGGCTTGAGAAGGCCTTGCAGGACGAGCGCAGGCGGACTTTGGCGTTTGCCGGTATGAGCGCCCCAAGCACGGACCTGGTGAAGGCCACGGAGCTCGAGAGCCCTCTGAGCTTTGGAACCTCTGCCAAGAGTGCCCTCAGGCGCGGCTTGATCGCGACGCGGGGGGCCCGTCGCGGTCGACGAGCAAGGATCAGGGACACCGAACTTCTTGTCGGTATCCTTCAGGCCGAGCTGGGCACCGTGCCTCGCGCTCTGGCCATTGCAGGAATCGATCGGGCCGCGTTGATTTCACGAATCGGTGAGTTTGAATGAAGAGACACCAATGCTGATCAAGTTGCTCCGCACCTACCTGAGGCCATACACCTCGGCGCTGCTTGCCGTGGTCGCGCTGCAGCTCGTCTCGACGATGGCCAACCTGTATCTGCCGAGCTTGAATGCCGACATCATCGACAACGGAGTCGCTAAAGGCGACACGGCCTACATCATTTCCACCGGCGGCTGGATGCTGGCCGTGACGCTCGTTCAGATCGTCTGCTCGATCGCCGCGGTCTATTTCGGAGCGCGCGCGGCGATGTCGTTCGGCCGCGACGTGCGTTCCGCCATCTTCCACAGGGTCGGCACGTTCTCAGGACGCGAGGTCGCGCAGTTCGGGGCGCCGTCGCTGATCACTCGCAACACCAACGACGTGCAGCAGGTGCAGATGCTCGTCCTCATGACGTGCACGTTGATGGTCGCCGCACCGATCATGTGCGTCGGCGGAATCATCATGGCCCTGCGGCAGGATGTCGGTCTCTCCTGGCTCATGCTGGTCTCGATACCCGCCCTCGTGGTGGCGATTGGCCTGATCGTCGTGAGGATGGTGCCCCAGTTCCGGCTCATGCAGGCTCGCATCGACACGGTCAACCGCGTGCTGCGCGAACAGCTCTCGGGGATTCGTGTCGTCCGCGCTTTCGTGCGGGAACGCGACGAGGCCGAGCGGTTCGCTGAGGCCAACGCTGCGCTGACTCTGACGGCGCTACGAGTGGGGAGGTTGATGGTCCTGATCTTCCCCACGGTGATGCTGATCCTCAACGCGTCCAGCGTCGCCGTGCTCTGGTTCGGCGCGGCGCGCGTGAACAGCGGTGAGATGCAGATCGGCGCGCTCACCGCCTTCCTGATGTACCTGATGTTGATTCTCATGTCGGTGATGATGGCTACCTTCATGGCGATCATGATTCCGCGTGCCGCGGTGTCATCCGACCGCATCGGCGAAGTGCTTGCCACCGAGTCCTCGGTTGTGCCGCCCAGCCAACCCGTGCGCCAGGTGCATGGTCGCGCCGAGCTCGAGCTGCAAGACGTCGAGTTTCGCTATCCCGGAGCGGCAGAGCCAGTGCTGCGAAACATCTCGTTTCGAGCGGGGGCAGGTCAGACCACGGCCATCATCGGAAGCACCGGGGCGGGCAAGACCACGTTGGTGTCGCTGATCGCCCGTTTGTTCGATGCCACGTCGGGCACAGTCTCGATCGACGGAGTCGGCATTCGCGACCTTGATCCCGAGATGTTGTGGAGCCGCATCGGCCTCGTGCCGCAGAAGCCATACCTCTTCTCAGGCACCGTCGCGAGCAACCTGCGCTATGGCAACCCGAAGGCAACCGACGCGGACCTGTGGGAGGCGCTCGGAGTGGCTCAGGCCGCCGACTTCGTGCGGGAGATGCCGGCCGGCCTCGAGAGCCCGATCGCGCAGGGTGGCACGAATGTGTCGGGCGGGCAGCGCCAGCGGCTGGCCATCGCACGAGCGCTCGTGCGGAAACCCGAGATCTTCCTCTTCGATGATTCGTTCTCGGCCCTCGACCTGGCCACCGACGCGCGGTTGCGCTCGGCGCTCCGGCCGCACACCGCGCAGGCGACTGTAGTGATCGTGAGCCAGCGCGTGTCGACGATCACGGACGCGGACCAGATCGTCGTGCTCGACGACGGCGAGATCGTCGGTCTCGGCCGCCACGAGCGGCTGCTCGAGACCTGCCCCACCTACCAGGAGATCGTTCAGTCGCAGCTGGCGGCGGAGCCCGCGGCATGAGCCAGCGTCCTAACGGGACGGCTCCAGCGCTGCAGGCGCCCACGCGGCCGCGCCCGCCGATGCGTGGGGGCTTCGGGCCCTTTGGCGGTGGCGCGCCGGTCGAGAAGCCAATGAATTTCCGGCGCTCCGTGCGTCGTTTGCTAGAGCGCTTGAGCCCAGACCGGGCGAGGCTCGCCACCGTGGTACTTCTCGGGGTGACCAGCGTTGCGTTCTTGGTCATCGGCCCGAAGATCCTCGGGCGGGCGACCGACCTCATATTCGCCGGCGCCATCGGCAGGCAGCTGCCGCGCGGGCTCACGGAAGCCCAAGTGATAGCGGCGGCCCGGGCGTCGGGCAACAGCAACCTTGCCGACCTGCTCGCGAGAATGCATGTCATACCTGGCCAGGGCATCGATTTCAATGCCTTGGGCGGAGTCCTGATTTTGGCCCTGGGTCTCTACGTTGCGGCGGCTTTCTTTGGATGGATCCAGGGTTACCTGCTCAACGATGTCGTGCAGCGCACCGTGTTCAAGCTGCGAGCCGATGTCGAGGAAAAGCTGAGCCGATTGCCGCTGCAGTTCTTCGACCGGCAGCCGCGGGGCGAGCTCCTCAGCCGCGTCACCAACGACATCGACAACGTTGCAATGTCTCTGCAGCAGACGATCAGCCAGCTGCTGTCGTCTGTGCTGACGGTCGTCGGCGTCCTGGTGATGATGTTCGTGGTTTCACCTCCCCTCGCTCTGATCATGCTCGTTACTGTCCCGCTCTCCGTCGTCATCGCGACCCAGGTGGCGAAGCGCTCGCAGAAGCAGTTCGTCTCGCAGTGGGCCAACACAGGGTCTCTCAACGGCCACATCGAAGAGGTCTTCACCGGCCACGAGCTGGTCAAGGTGTTCGGCCGCCAGCGCGAGGTCGAGGAGGTGTTCAGACAGCGGAACGAGGCACTTTTCCAGGCCAGCTTCAGCGCCCAGTTCATTTCCGGGCTGATCCTGCCGGCGATGACCTTTATCGGCAACCTCAGCTACGTCTCCATCGCGGTCATCGGTGGCTACCGAGTCGCCACAGGGGCGATGACCCTCGGCGACGTGACGGCGTTCATCCAGTATTCGAGGCAGTTCACCCAACCGTTGACACAGGTCGCTTCGATGGCCAACCTTCTCCAGTCCGGTGTCGCGTCAGCGGAGCGCGTGTTCGAGCTGCTTGACGCTGATGAGCAGGAGGCCGATCCCGCCAGCCCGGCGCTTCCCTCCACCCGCCACGGTCGGGTCGAGTTCGAGAACGTCTCGTTCCGCTACAACGCGGACCAGCCGCTGATCGACGACCTGTCGCTCGTGGCCGAGCCGGGGCATACGATCGCGATCGTCGGGCCGACCGGCGCTGGTAAGACCACCCTGGTCAACCTGATCATGCGGTTCTACGAGCTGGACTCTGGGCGGATCACGCTCGATGGCGTCGATATCAAGACGATGCGCCGCGACGACCTGCGCTCTCAGATCGGAATGGTGCTGCAGGACACGTGGCTCTTCGGTGGAACGATTCGCGACAACATCGCTTACGGGAACCCGAGCGCGACCGAGGAGCAGATCCACGCTGCGGCCGAGGCGACGTTCGTGGATCGTTTCGTGAAGAGCCTGCCGCTCGGCTACAACACGGTCATCGACGATGAGGGGAGCAACGTCAGCGCGGGCGAGAAGCAGCTGCTGACGATTGCCCGTGCGTTCTTGGCCGACCCCTCACTACTGATCCTGGACGAGGCGACCAGCTCGGTCGACACGCGCACTGAGGTGCTCGTCCAGCGCGCGATGGCCGCCTTGCGGTCCGACCGCACGAGCTTTGTCATCGCGCACCGGCTTTCTACGATCCGCGACGCAGACCTCATCCTCGTGATGGAGTCCGGCCGCATCGTGGAACGGGGAAATCACGAAGAGCTGCTCGCCGCGCGAGGTGCCTACCACCGGCTCTACGCGGCGCAATTCCGAGGAGCCGCCGATAATTCTGCGGTGCCGGCAGGGGTGGCCTAGACCTGACCCGGCGCGCCATGCCGTGACCGCGCTGTAGATCCTGATCGCCAGCAGCGGTCAGGCCATCGTGGAATCGACTTCACTGCAACCGCGCTCAGCTGCATGCCCTCACAAAGCAAGGCAGGCGCGCCCCTGATGGGGGCCGCCTGCTCGAGCTAACGAATGCCGCCGCCTACCACCGATACCACCGGCCGCCGCTCGATCCTCGGAACACGAAGCCGAGAACCCAGAGGATCAGGCCGATGAGCAGCAGGATCCAGAGGATGTGCAGCGAAGCGGAGACGAGCCCGCCGCCACCGAGCAGCAACAGCAGAAGGATCAGAACGATGATCGCAGCCACCACTTTCCCTCAACCTCCTTTCGGCGGAAGCCGCGAGGCCTCAGCCGGTTCTATCTCTAGAACCGGTCGAAGCTCGACAGTACCTACTCAAGACTCTGCAGCACGGCGATCGAGCGAGCTGACGTTGTGATCCTCCCCGCCAGGTCTTTGGGACCGTCCTCAGGTTGGCGCCGGCGGGTATCCAGAATGAGGCGCCAGGTCGCGGCGTACTCCGCTGGTATGGTCCATCTCACGCCTCCGCTGTGCGCGTTGAACAGCAGGATGAAGGAGTCGTCCGTCACCGGCCGGCCTCGCTCGTCATGGCCCGCGATCCCCTTCCCGTTCAAGAACATACCGAGCGAGCGTGCATGGCCGACGTCCCAGTCCTCGTCGGTCATCGATGTCCCGTCGGGCTTGAACCAGCCGACGTCCAGGGTGCCCCGAATCGGCCGCCCCTGGAAAAATCTGCGGCGGCGAAACACCGGGTGATCGCGGCGGAAGGCGATGATCCACCGCGTGAAGCTGAGCAGGGAGTCGTCAACCTCGGCCCAATCCACCCACGACAGCTCGTTGTCCTGGCAGTAGGCGTTGTTATTGCCTTTTTGCGTGCGGCCCAGCTCATCGCCGGCGACCAGCATCGGAACGCCCTGGGCCGTAAAGAGGGTGGTCAGGAAGTTGCGCTGCTGGCGGGCACGGCAGCTGCGGACCTCCGGGTCCTCGGTGTCTCCTTCCGCGCCGCAGTTCCATGAGCGGTTATGCGAGTCACCGTCCGCGTTGCCCTCTCCATTCGCCTCGTTGTGCTTCTCGTCGTACGAGACCAGGTCGCGCAGAGTGAACCCATCGTGGGCGGTGACGAAGTTAACGCTCGCGAAGGGCCGCCGCGTGTCGTTCTGGTAAAGGTCGGAGCTGCCTGTGAGCCGTGACGCGAGCTCCCCGACCTTGGACGGCTCGCCGCGCCAGAAGTCACGCACGCTATCCCTGTAGCGCCCGTTCCATTCCGACCACAGAGGGGGGAAGTTCCCGACCTGGTAGCCGCCCTCGCCGATGTCCCAGGGCTCTGCGATCAGCTTCACCCTGCTGATGACCGGGTCCTGCTGAATGATGTCGAAGAAGGTTGAGAGCCGGTCGACCTCGAGGAACTCGCGCGCAAGGGTCGCGGCGAGGTCGAATCGAAAACCGTCGACGTGCATCTCGGTGATCCAGTACCGAAGCGAATCCATGATCAGCTGCAGCGGATGCGGGTGGCGCACGTTGAGGCTGTTCCCGGTTCCTGTGGTGTCGTAGTAGAACTCGGGCTCGTCGGCCACCAGCCGGTAGTAAGCGCGGTTGTCGATGCCTTTGAAGCAGAGCGTCGGGCCCAGGTGGTTGCCCTCCGCGGTATGGTTGTAAACCACGTCGAGGATGACCTCGATGCCCGCCTGGTGGAGCGTGCGAACCATCGCCTTGAACTCGTTGACCTGCTCCCCGCGCTCGCCAGTGCTCGAGTACCCGTTGTGGGGTGCGAAGAATCCGATCGTGTTGTAGCCCCAGTAGTTCCGGAGGCCGCGTTCGACCAGCCGCTGATCGTGAACGAACTGGTGGATGGGCATGAGCTCCACCGCTGTCACTCCCAGTGAGGACAGGTGATTGATCACAGCCGGGTGGGCGAAGCCCTGGTAGGTGCCACGCTGCGCCTCGGGCACGTCCGGGTGGGAGCGCGTCAGGCCTTTGAGATGGGCTTCGTAGATGACGGTCTCATGCAGCGGCCGGTCGGGAGGCCGGTCGCCGAACCAATCGAAATGTGGGTGATGCACAACCGACTTCAACACGTGCGGCGCGCTGTCCTCGATGTTGACGGCGCCCGGGTTGTCGAGATCGTACCCATAGCAGGAGGAGTTCCAGTCGATATGGCCCTCGATCGCGCGCGCGTACGGATCCAGCAGCAGTTTGCGCGGATTGCAGCGGACGCCTTCGTCGGGTGCGTATGGGCCGTGCACACGATAGCCGTAGCGCTGTCCCGGCCCGATCTCCGGCAGGTAAGCGTGCCAGGAGAACGCGTCGACCTCCTCGAGGCGGACCCTTCGCTCCGCACCCGCATCGTCGAACAGGCAGAGATCGACGGCTTCCGCGACCTCGGAGAACAGCGCGAAATTGGTGCCGCTTCCGTCGTAGCTGGGACCGAACGGATAGGGCCTCCCGGGCCAGGCCACGACCCTGTCTTCAGTCAATGGCGATGCCGCTTGCGAGAATCACGACGTTCGATGGTGGCACGCTGACGCAGCCGCCGTCTTGTCTGATCGCCTGATCCGATGCCATCACTACGCGCTCACCGTCCGAGATTGCGGAAACCCAATCCTTCTCGCCGAAGTTCACCCTGACGCTCAGGCTGTCGCGGTCGAATGCGACCGTACGAGCCTCGGAGTCGACCTGAACTCGAACGCCTCCGCCAGGTGCTGGAAGCCGCCGGCGGAGCCGGATCAGCTTTCGATACCACTCAAGCATGCGTCGGTGAAATGGCTCGTCGAGCTCGCCCCAGGCAAGCTTCGAACGATCGAACGTGCCGGGATCCTGCGGGTCCGGGACGCGCTCCGCGTCCCATCCAAACCGAGCGAACTCGCGCCGGCGCCCCTCGCTCACCGCTTTGCCCAGTTTCGGGTCGGCGTGGTCGGTGAAGTACTGGAAGGGGCTGCTCGCTGCCCACTCCTCACCCTGGAACAGCATCGCGGTGAAGGGGGCCGTGAGCAGCAGGGTGGCGGCCGCTTTGAGAGCGCCCTCATCCACCAGTGCCGCGAGGCGATCACCCGCTGCGCGGTTTCCGACCTGGTCGTGGTTCTGGACCGCGATCACAAATGCTTTGGGGGGGAGCCCGGCGGTGGACCCGCCGTGCATCTTCCGCCTGTGAGCAGACCACCCGCCGTCGTAGGCCCACGCTTGGCGCAGCGCCTTGGCGAGAATCTCCATCGAACCGAAGTCCTCGTAATAGCCGGTTCGTTCTCCCGTGAGTGTGGCGTGCATCGCGTGGTGCCAGTCGTCCGCCCAAGCGGCTCCGAGCCCGTATCCGCCGGCGTCGCGACTGCGCAAGAATCGCGAATCATTGAGATCGGATTCTGCGATGACAAAGGTCGCACGACGCAGCTCGGCCCCCAGCGCCTCGATCTCGGCCGCCAGCTGCGCCAGGATGTGAATAGGGGTGTCGTCGGCGATCGCATGCACTGCATCGAGGCGCAGGCCGTCGACGTGGTAGTCGCGGATCCACATCAGGGCGTTGTCCAATACGAAGCGCCGCACATCATCGCTGGCGTCCCCATCGAAGTTGAAGCCCGCGCCCCAGTCAGTCTGGTGGTGATCGCTGAAATAAGGCCCGAACTCGGAGAGAAAGTTGCCCACTGGCCCGAGATGGTTGTAAACCGCGTCCATGACGACGCCCAGCCCGGCCAGGTGGCACGCGTCGACGAGCCGCTTCAGTCCGGCCGGACCTCCATAGGCGTGATGAGGCGCGAAAAGATGAACTCCGTCGTAGCCCCATCCGCGATCGCCCGAAAACTCCGCCACCGGCATGAGCTCGATCGCGTCGACGCCGAGCCATACGAGGTGGGGGAGGTGCTCGATGATCCCGTCAAAGGTTCCCCGTTGCGAAAACGTGCCGGTGTGCAGCTCGTAAATCACCGCCCCGTCCAGCCGCATGCCCTTCCAACCGCCATCGGCCCATGAGTACGCGGCTTGATCGACCACCTCAGAAAGACCGAGGACACCATCTGGCTGCGACGCGGAACGTGGATCGGGACGGACCTCGCCGCCATCGAGCGAGTAGCCGTAGCGCGTACCCGCGCCTGCGCTCTCATCCGAGACTTCCCACCAACCTTGATCAGCGGGTGCCATGGCGAGAGTGCGGCCATGCGCGACGAGCTTGACGGTCCGGCGCCCGGGCGCCCACACCCTGAACCTGTGCATCAGTCCGGATCTCGAGCCAGGACAGCAACGGGAAAAGCTTGCAGGAGCGCGCCGAGCTCGATCGGAGTCCCCCCGTCATGCTCATCAAGCGCGAGAACATTCTTCCACCGACCTCGTGGAAGCTCGAGCATGGTCCCCGCCCAATCCCCGGCGAGTCCGACGAGAAGGCGCGGCGCGATCACAGCCAGCCTGTCGCGAACGAACGACACGACGTGCGGCGCCTTGGCTCCGACCGCTGCAAGCGGTGTGTAGGTCGTACTTTCGAAGAGGTCGGGGCGGCGCCGGCGCTCATCGAGCAGCCGGGCGATCAACCAGAGTTTTGGCGTTCCTTCATCGGACCGCGCCATCGCCTGCGAGGGACCCATATCCCGCACTTCGGACAGTAGGCTCTCGCGCCGGTCGTAGTCGACCTGCCGGCGGTTATCCGGGTCGACGAGGCTCAGATCCCAGACCTCGGTTCCTTGGTATAGGTCGGGTACACCAGGACATGTGAGGAGCAGCGTGAGCTGGGCCAGCGAGACCGCTCTTCCAAGCGCGACGATGTGATGGTCGCCGATAAACGCTTCCAGGTCGCTCACGAACTCCGGGTCGGCGATGACCTGGCTTGCGAACTGCGCCAGGGCCTCCTCGAAGCCGGCATTCGGATTGAGCCAGGATGTGTGGGTCTTGCTTTCGCGAGCCGCCTTTTGAAGGAACCCTGAGACGCGCGAGACCTCGATGGGCCAGGCTCCCACAAGCGTCTGATACATCAAGTACTCGATGTTCCGGTCGGGGTATCCCTGTGATCGATAGCGCTGGTTGTGATCGGCCCACCGCTCGACGGCCTCGCCCCACGCGAGTGGAATCTCCGACAGCAGGTCCAGCCTGGCGCGGACGTCTGCGCTCCGCTTCGTGTCGTGGGTGGAGAGCGTAAGCATGGTCGAAGGCCATCGCTCAGCGATGCGCGAGCAGTACGCGTGGAATGCCTCAACCGGACGGCCGAACCCAGCCGGGTCGTTGCCGACCTCGTTCAGCGACACCAGCCGGTGGTAGCGGTAAAACGCCGTGTCCTCGACGCCCTTGGCCATGACGGCGGGGGTGAACTGCTGGAAACGCGCGGCGAACTCACGCTCCTGGTGGCCGTCGTGCTCGAACAGCAACAGCTCCCCGATGAAGGCAAGGAGCTCGGGGTCGATCGCCGGCGCGCGGCGTCCAGCCTCTTCAATCGCGGCGGCCACCTGGCGCCGATCATCGTCGCCTGTGCGGCCCGGCCGCGCGTATGTCCTGTAGACGGACAGCCCCGCAGCGACTTCGCGGATTGCGTCCTTCAACTCCCGACGCGTCCGATCGCGCTGGCGGCGGTAGCGATCGCAGATGTCGACCAGCAAGCTGGCGAGGCGCTCGAAGTCGGGGCCGAGGTCGCTGACCATGACCTCGTGCTTGCAGCTTCGAACGACCTCGGCAAAGCCGAGCGACTCACCGGTGAACGAGTGATAGAGCGCAGTCATCGCCTCCTCGTTTCGCGAATCGACGAACAGGCCGTCCACGTGCGCGATGAAGTCGTAACCTGTGGTGCCCTCTACGGGAAACCCTCCGGGCAGCCCCTCGTCGTGCTCGAGAACCTTCTCAACTACGAGATACGCGCTCGGCGCGGCTGATCGAAGCATCGAGAGATAGCTCTCCGGGTCCAGCAAGCCGTCCACATGGTCGACGCGCAGCCCGGCCACGCTGTCGTCGGCGAGCAGCTCAAAGACGAGACGGTGGCTGTCCTTCAACACCTGATCGAGCTCGACCCGCAGACCGATCAGGCTGTCGATCGTGAAGAAGCGCCGATAGTTGAGCTCCTCCTGGGCGGTCCGCCAGTACGCGAGACGGTAGTGCTGGCGGCGCAGCAGCCCGTCGAGGGCATCGAGGTCTTCGCGTGCTGCATCGACATCCACCCCGTCCAGGCTTTCGCGCGAGATCGGAAATTCATTGCCTTGATAGCGGACGACGACTTCTGCGTGATCGTCCTGGCCAGCCGGGCTGAGGGTCAGGCGTCCCGCCTCGAGCTCGCGCCCGTAGCGGTCGGCCAGGACCCCCAGCAGCACCTTGCCTTTCAGGTGCGGCATCAGCGGATCCCAGTCGATGTCGAAGTACCCGGCGTAGCGGCTGGACTTTCCGTGCTGCAAAAGATCCCACCACCACGGGTTGGAGCGGCCCGCAGTCGCCATGTGGTTGGGTACGACGTCCATGAGCAGCTTTTGGCCATGCGCCTTGAGCGCTTTAGTGAAGCGACGGAACCCCGGCTCACCGCCCAGCTCCTCATTGATCCTGTGCGGATCGACTACGTCGTATCCGTGGGGGCTTCTAGCAGCGGCCTGGAGGAAGGGCGAACAGTAGACGTGGCTGACCCCCAGCGAGGCGAGGTATCCAGCGCGGGAGGCGGCCGCGTCAAACGTGAAATCGCTGGAGAGCTGCAGCCGGTAGGTGCAGCGAGGCGTGGTGTCAGGCACGTTGGTCGATGGCGTCCGACACGATTTCGGCCATGGCCGAAATGAATTCCGGCCGGGTATTGAAGGACTCGGTGCGCCGCAGCTTCAGGTCGCGCGCGCGCGCGAAGGCCTGCGCCTCGACGTCCAGGTCGTACAGGATCTCGAGGTGGTCGGCGACGAACCCGATCGGGCACACGAGCACATCGGTTGCGCCGGACAGCTCGATCGCCGCGAGCAGGTCTGGTCCGAGCCATGGTTCTCCCGTCGTGCTGGCGGACTGGAAGGCGAACTCCCAGGGAGGCAGCTTCATGTCAGCCTCGACGAGGCGGCAGCTCTCAAGGAGGCGGTCCTGGTAGCCGTCGCCTTCGGCGACGATGCGCGCCGGCAGGCTGTGAGCGGTGAGGAAGAGGCGATCAGGCCAGGCTTCCTCGAGGCTCTCCGCAAGCAGGGCTCGCACTGCCTTGATGAAGGCCGGATGGTCGTGAAAGCCGCGGACGAAAGTCAGCTCGCCGCGCCACGCTTGCTCCAGCGAGCGCTGGTACGACCCCAGGCTCATGTCCGCGAAGTGGGGGGCGAGGGGTAGGCCGATCAACCTGCTCACACCGGCACTCGCCGCCTCGGCGGCCCCGTCTGCAATGAAAGGCGGAGCGTGCTTCATGCCCACGAACGCCGGCAGCCCGAGCCGGTCGCCGATGGCGGTCGCCTGCTCTCGCGTGATTGAAGTAAGGGGCGAGCCGCCTATCGCGCGGTAACGGGATGTCAGCTCTTCGAGCGCCTCTGGCGATGGCTTGCGGCCGCCGCGGATGTGCGTGTAGTAGGCCTCGATGCCGTCTTCGCCGGGGGGGCTGCCATAAGCCATGCACAGAACGCCGACCGACTCACGCGACACGCGCGACCTGCCACTCGTGGACCGTCTCGACCAGGAGCTGCAGGTTCTCGAGCGGAGTCGAGGGCAGCACGCCATGCCCCAGGTTGAAGATGTGACCCGGTTGGCCGCCGGCGCGGCGAAGGATGTCGCGCGCACGCTCGCGTACGAGCTCGGGCGGGCCGAGGAGGACGGCCGGATCAAGGTTGCCCTGGATGCCCCGCTCATGACCGACTCTTGTCCAGCCGGCCTCGAGCGGCACGCGCCAGTCGAGCGACACGACGTCCGGGCCCGTTGCTGCAATCGGCTCGAGGAGCGCCGCGGTGTCCGTGCCGAAGTGAATGCGCGGCACCCGTGAGGAGCGCAGGGCATCGAAGATCGAGCGGGTGTGGGAGAGTACCCGCTCCTCGTAGTCGACGACCGCCAGCGCGCCGACCCATGAGTCGAACAATTGGACCGCGCTCGCGCCCGCCGCGACCTGCGCCTGAAGGTAGCCCGCCATGGTCGCGGCCAGCTTCGTGAGCAGCGAGTCGAAGGCCTCGGGCTCGGAGTACATGAACGCTTTCACGCGCGCGAAGTCACGGCTCGGCCGTCCTTCGATGAGGTAGCTCGCCAGGGTGAACGGAGCGCCCGCAAATGCGATCACGGGGACCGGAGATTGCGCCACGACCTGGCGGACCGCGGTGATCACCTGGGGCGCGGCCTCTTCCCCGGCCGGCACCACGAGCCTCGCGACGTCGGCGGGTGATGCGATTGGCCGCGCTATCACGGGGCCAACGTTCTCCACCAGCTCGAACTCGACGCCCATGCCGCGCAGAGGAAGCATGATGTCTGCGAACATCACGGCCGCGTCGACGCCAAGGCGGCGCACTGGCTGCAGCGTCACCTCCGCGCACAGCTCCGGCTGGGCGACGATGTCGACAAGGGTCCAGCGTTCGCGCAGCTTTCGGTACTCGGGTAAGGATCGGCCGGCCTGTCGCATGAGCCATACGGGCGTCACGTCGACCGCCTTGTGATGGGCGGCGTCGAGGAAGCGCATCAGTTCGTATCGGTCGTCGCGCCGAGCATCGCGGTGATCTCTTCGATCGGACGATGGACCGCCGTGAGAATCGGCGTATCGCGCACAGTCGACCTGCGACTGTCCGTGCCTCGCAGCGCGCGCACGAGCTCGCCGAACTTCGGGAGGTCGTCCGTTTCGTAGGCGACCAGGAAATCCATGTCGTCCACTCCAAAGCTGTTCGCAAGCAGCTGGCGGACCTCGGGGTACTCGTGTCCGACGCGCATGTGCTCGTTCATGATCCCCTGTCGGGCTTCCTTCCCGAGCAGGTACCAGTCGGTGCTCTTGGTGAAGGGGTAGACGACGAGATAGCGCGACCGCTCTCCGCTGAACAGCGACTGTTCCTGCGGTGTTGGCTTCTTGACATACTGCGAGCCCTGGATGACGCCTAGGAAGCTCTCCTTCACGCTGAACCAGGTGCCCATGCCCGAACGCAGCACCATGGCGGCGCGCCCCTCCAGCGATTCGAGGGTCGGCCCAAGGCTCCACAACAGGAGTTCCGCTCCAGGCTGTAGTCCGACCATCGAATAGGAATAAGTCACAACATCGGATTCCTTGGTGACAGCGGCGGCGAGCTCCTCTGCCGTTACGCATCGCTCTTTCGCCGGGAGGCGCCGCCACGCCGCATCCAGGCCGAGGGCCAAGGCGTGGACGAACCTCGCGTCACTCATCTGGATTCTCGGAGCCAGGCGGCCGCGTCGGCCGCGAAGTAGGTGACGACGACATTGGCGCCCGCGCGGACGATCGAGGTCAGCGACTCGAGGACCGCGCCTCGCCGGTCGATCCAGCCATGATCAGCCGCCGCTTCGATCATCGCGGCCTCCCCGCTCACCTGGTAGGCGGCAAGCGGAAGGTCGAAGCGATCGCGCGCCATCGCGAGCAGGTCGAGCGAGGTGATCGCTGGCTTGACCATCAAGATGTCCGCGCCTTCGCCGGCGTCGAGGTCGAGCTCGCGCATCGCCTCGCGGCTGTTGGCGGGGTCCATCTGATACGACTTGCGATCGCCGAATCCAGGGGTGGAACCTGCTGCTTCGCGGAACGGTCCATAGAACACCGACGCATGCTTCGAGGCGTAGGCGATGATCGCGGTGCCCTGGAACCCACCGGCGTCGAGGCCGGTCCGCAGGGCTGCGACCTGCCCGTCCATCATCGCGCTAGGAGCCACGACATCGGCACCGGCTTCGGCGTAGGCGATGGCCGCGTCCGCCAGCAGCGGCAGCGTCGCATCGTTGTCGATCCGTTCGCCATCGAGCACTCCGCAGTGACCGTGGGTCGTGTATTCGCAAAGGCAGACGTCGGCCGCGAGCACAAGCGGCAGCTTCGCCGCCTTGAGCTTGCGCAGCGTCTCCGGCACAGGACCCATTGCGTCAGCCGCCCCTTCGCCGCGCGGGGCTTTCGAATCTGGAATGCCGAAAAGGAGCACACCGCCCACGCCTAGCGCGGCCAGCCGCTCCGCCTCGACCGCAGCGAGATCGGGGCTCAAGCGGGCGTGACCCTTCAGGGACGAGATCTCTTCGCGACGCCCGCGGCCCGAGACCACGAAGATCGGCGCGACGAGCTGGGCGGCGTGCAGGCGGGTCTCGCGGACCAGCTCGCGGAGCTGCGGATTGGCCCGCAGGCGCCGAGGCCGGTCTCCCGCGGGTATTGGAACGGTCCGGGTACGAAGCAGCTCACGCACGGTTCTTGTCCTCCATGGGTAAGGCCCTGGCCACCGCGTCGGCCAGGCCCGAGACGGTCTGAGCATCTGCCTGCGCGATGACCGAGAAGCCGCGTCCTCGCGCGCTGCTCGTCGTGCGCGGCCCGATCGTGATCGCGGGCACGTGCGCGTTGCCGCCCAGCCCGAGGAATCCTCGCACGGCTGATCCGGACGCGAAGACGACAGCGCCCAGGTCCGCGTCGGCCAGCGCCGAGCGAAGCTTTTCCGCCGAGGCGGCCGGCCCTTCGACGGTCCGATAGGCGGTGATCTCCTCGACATTAGCGCCCCGCCGGCGCAGACGGTCGGGCAGATCCTCACCGGCCGCCGAGGCCCGAACCAGCGCGACCCGCTTGCCATCGACGTCGGGCAACGTGTCTCCAAGGTCGGCGCCGTCGGCGCGTCCGGGGACGTGCGACGGCTCGACCCCCCGCGCGCGCAGGGCTCGCGCCGTCTCCGGGCCGACCGCCGCGAATTTAGGCCCGGCCGGAAGGTCGGTCAGCGCCTTCACGCCGCGCGCGCTCGTCAGCACGACCCAGTCGCATCCCGAGAGCGCCGCGGCGCTGAAATCAACCGGTTCCGTCAGCACCATCGGCACGGCGTGCACGCGATAGCCGCGCTTGCGCAGCGCGTGCACCAGAGGGTCGGATTCCCCGTCCGGCCGCGTCACGAGGACCGCGATCATCGCAGCGCCACCGCCGCGAGCAGATGCCTGCCGAGCCGGGCGGCGAAGTCCTTGGCGTCGACCCGGTTGCCTTTCAACCGTTCGACCAGCTTGTCCGAGCCGTCGGAGTTCACACCTCCTGCCAGGAGCTCGAACTCGTTTCCGCTGATCGACGCAAGGGCTCCCACGGGCGCCCTGCAGGTGCCGCCGGTCGTCCGGAGCACCTCGCGCTCGGCTTCGACCGCCAGCCGAACGTCGCCGTCGTCGATCGCCGAGACCAGCTCGATCATGCGGGCGTCGCCTCGCCGCACCTGCACTGCCAGCGCTCCCTGGCCGGGCGCCGGTGCCAGCACATCCGGCTCGAACCTCACATCGATCCGTGCGTGCTTCCCCAGCCGGTCGATCCCAGCCGCCGCCAGCACGATTGCGTCAGCGGCACCTTCGTCAAGTCGCCGGAGTCGCGTCTCGACGTTGCCGTGGAGGGGGATCACATTGAGGTCTGGGCGCGCGGCGAGGAGGAACCCCGCCCGCCGGGGGCTGTCGGTGCCGACGATCGCACTGCGAGGCAGCGACTCGAGAGAACCTGAGCCGCGTCTGGTGATCAAGGCATCGCGCGGGTCCGCGCGTTCGGGATACGCCGCGATCACCAGACCGGGATCCTCCTCGAGCGGGACGTCCTTCGCGCTGTGTACGGCAAGGTCGATCTCCTGAGAAAGCAGGGCGCGCGCGATCGCTGCGACAAAGACGCCCTCGCCGGGCGACATGTCGATGGGCCGCACATCGCCTTCGGTCACCATCGGAACGAGCGTCACCTCATGGCCCAGTGCGCGCAGGCGCTCTGCCACGAGCTCGCTTTGCGCGAGCGCCAGCCGCGAGCCCCGTGTCCCGAGCCGGATGGTCAGGACGCGCGTCCTGTGTAGCCGCTGGTCAGCGCGACCAGGAGGCGATCGACCGAACCTTCGCCTTCGACGAGGAGGGCCGTGGCCTCGCGCACATCGAGCCTTCTTCGGCGTGCGATCGCCGCGAGCTCGGCGATGAACGCACCGCGAAACCTGACGAAGGCCTCGAGTGTGGCGGAGAGCGAAGCACCGAGCGCCGCCGCTCGCCGTCCGTACTGGGCAGCCTGGTCCTCAGCCTCGGACAGCTTCGACGATGATCGCCGGGGCTCCTCGTTCAGGTGATCGAGAAGGAGCAGGAGCAGCTTGCGGCCGCGGTCTCTTAACTCCGCCCGCTCCGCATCGCTCAGGGCGGCGATCCCGGGGTCGTTCGCAGGGCGGCCGGGCCTCTGGGTCCGCAGGTAAGCGCGCGTGACCCGCGATGCGCTCGCCGTGAGGCCTGTGAGCATGGGGCGGCGGCTCCGCGGCTGTGGCACCAGCGCCTCGATCGCGCTGCGTGGAAAGCGCCGGTGGCCACCCGGGGTGACGAAGGCGGCAACGTCTCCATGGTCCGCCCAGCGGCGCAATGTCCCGGGCGTGATGCCAAGCAGCCGGCTGGCCTCGCCGAGGCTGAGCCAAGGCGAGCGGGCGTGCGAGGTAAACGATCCCAACCCACCGCAAATTATGGCGAAATCTGATGAAACCTATCGATTGGTCCGTGGCGCGAAAGAGTCTTCCTTTTGATCCATCATGGGACCGATGCCCGCGCTGATCTCTCAAGACGGGCGCTGGTGGTGGGACGGCACCCACTGGCGATCACGAGCGGTCGAGGGCCCGCTCGACCTGCTTTGGTTCACGACCTCGCCGGATTGGTTCCAGCGGGTGATTGTGACGGGCCTGATCGGCTTGATCCCGATCATCGGGTCGATCAATGTGCTCGGCTGGACGCTGACCGCCACCGACATGGTCCGCGGCGGCTGGAAAGAGCTTCCGCCGGCGGGGTTCCAACACCTCGAGCGAGGGGTCGCCCCGTTCATCGTCGGCCTGGTTTACGGCCTCGTGCTCTCGTTCGTCTTCGTGCTGATGGCTGTCCTGGCGATCGCGTTTGCAGCTTCCGGTCGAACCGAGTTGGTGGTGATCGCGATCCTCATAGGGCTGGTGGCGCTTTTGCTCCTGATCGGGTGGTGGCTGGCAGCGCTCTACCTTTTCGGGGCGTTGCTCATCGGGTCGGACCAGATCGGCATCGGGTGGGCTCTCGACCCGCGACGGTTGCTGGCGGTCGCTAGGGCGAACCACCACGCCTCGCTTCACGTGGCTCTCGTCTACGGCGCCGCGACAATCGTCTATGGCTTTGTCGCTGTGGTGGTCGGCTTCATCATCCCGTTCGGCGGGGTGCTCCTGTCGGTGGCTCTGCCGGCCGTCTACGCCATCCTCGTTCCGACCCTCGCATCGCTTCGCGTACAGGCACCCCGAGGGTCGCCGCAAACCTGAGCTTTTGTGCAGACATTGGTGCACTAAGCGGGGGAAGATCCAGGCCGGGGTAGCGGGCCAGGAGGGCGGGCATGGTGGCGGCAAGCGGCATGCGAGCCGCCACCGATTTACTGGCGGCTCGGCGGTCGACTACCTGCGACGCGACGGATGGCCGTTAAGAGACTCGACCCGCTCGTTCCAGTGCGCCCGCCGGTACTTGAACGTCTGCAGGTGCTCGTTGATCATCGGCAGGTTGGTCAGCTCGGCTTCACGCCTGGCTGCTCGCGACAGCTTCGGCAGCATGCTCTCCAGCTGGCCCAGAAGCTGCTCCTCCATTCGCACCAGCTCGTCGTAGGCGCTGTACCAGAACCTCGCCACCTCGACCGATTGCGTGGCCAGGTCCTCGGTCTCCAGGTGTTTCAGCGCGGAGGGCTTGCGGCGTCCGCCTCCGCGGCGGATCTGGGGCACGACCCCTTCATCTTTGGCTTCACGGCGCACCAAAAGCTGCATCAATCAAGGGGTCGGCTTGAATGGCTCGCATGGCTCAGATCGAACGGCTGCTCGAGGGCGAGAACCCATCGACGATGTACAAGCAGGACGCACGACGCTGGATCGCCGTCTACCGGCAGATGATCTCTTTCAAGGACGGCCTGCTTGCCCGCCTTCGCTCCCAGGTCAGCACCCTTCCTCCCGTCGGGCGCAAAGACGTGATCGACAACGACGTCAGCATGCTGGAGCTGCAGCTCGACCGATATCAGAGAAGGATCGAGTTCTGGCACGCGCGCCAGTGGGAGCTGGAGGGCTCTCGATCGACAAGGCGACTCGAACCATCGGCTATCGCGCGGGCTCGATTCACCTGACCAGGAGGGAGTACCTGCTGTTCGTGCTGCTCGCCGAACGATCGCCCGGCTACGCCAGCGCCGAACTGCTCCTTTCGGAAGCCTGGCATGACTCCGGACTCCCGCAAGAGACCGTGCGGACTTATATCGTTCGACTCCGGCGAAAGCTGGTGGAGGTCGGCGCCCCGGTACACATCGCCAACCGGTCGAGAAGTGGCAATTCGCTGGTCTTCGACGATCGGCCGCAGGACGGCGCCTGTGTGAACGTCACCGACGGGGCTACGTTCTAGAGGTCTCGTCCCACTCGGGGTGCTTACGGAACAGGCCGCCCCAACCTAGGTGAAACCAGTGCTCTTCGCGGTAAGCCGGTAGAGCCTTCACCTCACCGTCGGAGAGGTCGGTCACGACGTGCTTGGCTGTGATCTTCTTGATTCGCACCGCGGGAATTTCGAGCGGCTTGCCACTCGTCTTCGGCTTGACCACGATGCCGTGAAAGATGTCTTCCTCCTCGTCGCCCAAAAGGGATTCCGCCGTCCCGATCTCCGAACCGTCAGCCGCCACGACCGGGGCACGGTAGGGCATCGCGCGCCATGCCACCGCCGTCTCGTCATCGAACATGCCCACAACCATACGCACGCTCTTCGCTGGCTGCACCTCGGGCGCACAAGGCAGGATGTGGAACCGCGCGCCCCGGGTGAGGTCGAGGAAACTTACTGAGCAGCCCTTTCGAAGGCCGCGCGACCGTCCAGCCGATCGGCCAGGACGCGCAAGCGCCCAGCGACCCAGGTATTGATTCCGGGGGACCGGTCGCTGCGGGGCAGGAGGCGGGCCCTCAGCTCAGCCTCCCGGACGATCGCCTCGTGCCGCTCCAGCAGCAAGCGCTCCGAGGTGTACGGATTCATGCCGGCAGTATAGGTTAAAGCTGCTGTGAATAGTCATACATCTTTGTATCAATCGTGTAACATAGCCATCAACCTATGCCAATTCGATCAGAGCGAGAAGAGCCGGTCCGCATGAACATCGCGCCCTCGGCCGCATTCGAGTTGATGTGGGTGCTGCACAACTGCGGCGCGGATCATGTGCTGGAAGGCCGATTCGCCTCCACTGAGGCGGTGCGGGCCGCCTTTGGGCCCAGGCTTCGGTCGTTCTGGGCTGACGGGGTCAGAGGGTTTGGCGAGGTGATCGTCCTCGCCGACCGCAGCGGAAGCCTGCGCGATTCGGACATGCATGGTTTTTTCGCCGGTGTCGAGCGCGCGGCTGCCTCCACCGTGGCCACCCCCTCGCTGCTCTCCGAGTCCTCTGCCGAACGGTCCGCGCTAGACAGGCGGCTCGAAGCCTTGCGCACGGACCCGAAGGTTCGTGCTGACTACATCAGCCTGCTCAAGGAAATTTGGTCGGCGGTGCGAGCCGAGTGGGAAGAGACGGGACGGCCAGCGGTGATCGCGGCCACACGCGATTGGACGAAGCAGCTGGCCGAGGGCGTTCCCTACCGCAATCTCCTGCAGCGGACCAGGTTGTGGCCAGGGCGGCCGGACCTCGAGGGTATCGCCGACGCTGACGCCGCGGAGGGGCGCATGGTGCTCACGCCTGGTTGGTTCTTTGGTGATATCCACGTGGTCGAGCTGGACGGTTGGATGTACGTCGGCCGCGGCATCCAGCCCCACAGCCATGACGCTGATCTACGCCAGACTGCCAACCATGTAGCGAAGACCATGAAGGCCTTCGCCGACCCAACACGGCTCGCGATCCTGATGTGGCTTGCCCAAAAGCCGGCGTCGGTGACTGAGATCTCGCGCCAGTTCAAGCTCTCGCAACCCACAGTCAGCACTCACGTTCAGCTGCTGCGGGACGCCGGGGTCATCGAAGAAAAACCCGCTGGACGGAGCTCCTTGCTAAGCGTCCGCGAGGAGAGCGTGAGAGAGGTCCTGGGCGGAGCCGAAGAGGCTCTCCTGAAGGGTTGTCGCCTCTAGCGCCGAGCGGTGAAACGCGCGCTCACCGATTGGCGACGAGGAGTTCCAACGAGTCGACGAGTCTCGGACCCGGCCGGTTGAAATAGGCCGAGCCGTCCAGAACGACAACCCGCGCCGCGCCAACTGAGTCGATCCTCTCGCGCACGACGGCGGCCTCGGCCTGGGCGCGCTCCTGGTTGAAGCCGCACGGCGCGAGGATGAGCAGGTCCGGACGCGCCGCGACGACCTGGCTCCATTGCATGGCCACAGATGGAATTCCCGGGCGCGCCAGGGGATCCTTGATGCCCGCCAATGCAAGCAGGTCCGGCGTCCAGTGTCCGGCCCGGTAGGGAGGGTCGAGCCACTCGAGAAAGACCCCGCGGACAGGCGCCAGAGCGCGTGCCTTTCCGGACGCAACGTCGATGCGTGCACGCAGGCCATTCATCAGTGCGCTGGGGTCCGCGCCACAGGCCTCGGCCAGCTCCTCGATGTCGTGGAGGACGTCGGCCAAGGAGTGGGGATGCTGGCGGATCATTCGGATTCCCGCCAGCTCTTGGGCGACCTGGCCGGCCGGGATGGCGCATACGTCGCAGATGTCCTGGGCCACCACGAGGTCGGGTTCGAGCGCAAGGATCGCACCAGTGTCCACGGAGTAAAGGGAACGGCCTTCCAAAGCAGCGAGGGATACCGCCGCGTCGATCGCGTCGCTCTCCTTGTCGGCGAGCTGAAGGGTCGATCGCGTAACGATCGGAAGGGCCGCCGCCTCGGGTGGATAGTCGCACTCGTGGGTGACCGCGACGACCTGATCGCCCAGTCCGAGCGCGAAGAGCGCTTCGGTTGCGCTTGGCAGCAGCGAAACGATCCTCATCCGGCGGCCGCCTCCTCGCGCAAACGGTCGATGACTTGCAGGAACGCTTCATACGGCTGAGCGCCGAGCACCAGGTAACGCCGGCCGAAGATGTGCGCTGGAATGGCATTGATTCCGACCGACTCGGCCTCGGCACGATTCTCGTCGATCAGCGTTGCGTAGCGATCCTCGTCGATCGCGGCTCTCAGCTCATCCGGATCCAGCCCGACCTCGGTCCCGATCCGCACGAGGTCGTCGACGTTTTCGAGCCGACCGGTGCCTTCCCAATGCGCCTTCAGCAGCGCGTGGTGCATAGTGTCGAACTTGCCTTGTTCGCGAGCGAACTCCGCCGCGCCCAGCGCGCGGCGCGAGTTGATGATCACGTCCCGCGGTTTCATGGTGAGGCCGACCTCGGCCGCCATCGTTTCGAGATGAGTGCGCATCTGCTCGAAGCGAGCGCCGCGAAAATATGTCTCGCGGGGAATGCCCTCGACGGGGGCTTCCGGGTGCAGTTCGTAAGGCAGCCAGGTCACCCGGACCAGATTCTCACGCTCGAGCTGCTCGACTCGGACCGAGTCGACGTAGCACCAGGGTCAAACGTAGTCGGAATAGATGACCAGCTCCACTGGGGTACTCATTGCCACCTCTCAACTATCCCTTAACCGTGGAGTGGCGCTAAGGCCGGCAGATTTCAACTGTACCGGCGAGCTCGGGCTCGCCGGTGCACCCGGGGTCACAGATGCGCGCCGGCGACCTGGGCCGCGACCCGCGCGTTGTTCACCACGAGCTCGACATTCAGGTCGAGCGACCGTCCTCCCGAGAGCTCGGCCATCCGGGCAAGGAGTCGGGGGGTGACCTCGGATCCCGCAACTCCGCTCAGCTCGTGCACCGCGCGCTGGGCCATCTCCTCGGCACCGTCTAGATCAGCCGGCGGCGGGATGGCGACCACGATCCCGTGGGTACCCGTGTCCCAGGCCGCGCGCAACACGCGCGCCGCCTCCTGCGGCCCATCGACCCGCGCGCTGACGTGGCAACCGCTGTGCCGGGTATAGAAGGCGGGGAACTCGTCACAGCCGTAGCCGAGCACCGGCACGGACAGACTATCCAGCCTTTCGAGCGTGAGGGAAAGATCCAGGATGATCTTGGCGCCGGCGCAGAACACGGCCACAGAGGTTTGGCCCAGTTCCACCAGATCCGCCGACTGGTCTTCGGGATGCCCACGGTGCACGCCACCGATCCCTCCCGTCGCGAAAAAGCGAATGCCGGCCATGGCCGCCGCGCGCATCGTCGCGGCCACCGTCGTCGCTCCAACCTTCCCACTGACGATGGCCGGTCCGAGGTCCCGTGAGCTCACTTTGACCGCGCCGGCGGCCACCCGCTCGAGCTCGCCGGGTGTTAGCCCGACGCGCACCTTGCCGTCGAGTACGGCCACGCTCGCCGGTATGCCCCCTTCCTTTCTAATGGCAGCCTCGCTTTCGAACGCGGCCCGCAGGTTGTGTGGCGCCGGCAGGCCCTGGCCGACGATCGAAGTCTCGAGCGCGACCACCGGTCGACCGGCGGCCACGGCGTCCGCGACCTCTGGCGACACCTGGAGCGGGACGCTCAGCTTGGTCTCGCCCCGGTTCGCGCGACTGCTTCTGAGCCCACGATCACCGCGCGCTGGGCGGCTTCCACCGGCGTCGCCCCGTGCAGCCACGCCGCGCAGAACGCGGCCGCGAACGCGTCTCCCGCACCGGTGCCATCGATGTTCTGCACGGCAGGAGCAGGTATCAGGCGCCCGAAGACGCTGCATCCCGCGGAGCCCAGCTTGATCACCGGCACCTGCGCCAGGTGTTCCGCCGGGATGCCGATCGTCGCCACCTCCCTCGCGGTGCCGAAAAGAAGCTCGGGCTTGAGGCGCGCGAGGTCGTACGCCATCCTGGTCGGGCCGTATTGCTCGAGGCCGGCCACAGAAGAAAGGTCGATCGAAAGCATCCCCCCACGATCGCGGATCAGTCCGATGGCGGCGCGAGTCGCCTTGCCGAGCGGGTCCAGGAACAATGAATACGCGGGGACGTGGATCAGCTGAACGTCTTCGAACCAGGCCTCGGCGAGGTCGTCTGGACGGAGCCCGACGCTGGCCCCTCGTTCGGTGGCCATCGCGCGGTCGCCGTCGACACCGACCAGGACTGCGATGGCGCCCGTTGGCTCGTCCGCCCAGACCGGGCAGACCTCGACGCCCTTGGCTTCGAGGTCGGAGACCAGGCGCCTGCCGCGGTCGTCGTCGCCCACCCTTGTGACCAGGCGCACGCGCTCCCCGAGGGCAGCTGCCCACGCGCAGAAGTTTGCCGCCTGGCCTCCGCCGCCGACTCCGATCCGGGCGCTTCGGTCGTCGTCAGCCCGCAGCGGCCCGTCGGGGATGATGGTGATATCGAGCAGCAGGTCTCCGATGGAGAGGATCACGCGTGGAAGGAGAATAGCTGCCGTCGGGATTCGTGTAGGAGCTCCCAGCAAGCTCTGAGGGTGTTACCAGCCGGCCCTCATGCGTGCCCCGCAACCTGCCGCCATGAGACTTGCCGTGGTCGCGAGTCCGGTCGCCAGAACGCCCGTGGTCGACATCACTATCCCCGTGTACAACGAGGAGCGCGCGCTGGCACAGGCGGTCCGACGGCTCCACGCGCATGTGAACGGCGACTTTCCTTTCCACACCCGCATCACGATCGCCGACCACGCCAGTACGGATGGGACGGCGCCGGAGGCGTTGAAGCTTGCGGTCGAGTTGACTGACATTCGATTGGTGCGGCTCAATCGAAAGGGAAAGGGACGCGCGGTGGCAGCCTCCTGGATGACAAGCGACGCGCAGGTCGTGGCTTACATGGACGTCGATCTTTCGACCGACCTGTCAGCCTTGCTGCCGCTGGTGGCGCCGATCATCTCGGGGCACAGCGATGTCTCCATCGGCAGCAGGCTCGCGCCGGGTGCGCGCGCCGTGCAGAGCTCAAGACGAGAGCTACTCTCTCGCGCTTATAACGCCCTGCTGCACCTAGCGCTGGGCGTTACCGTGAAGGATGCACAGTGTGGCTTCAAGGCGATGCGCGCGGACGTCGCTCGCCGCCTCCTCCCCGGTGTCCTAAATCGCAGCTGGTTCTTCGATACGGAGCTCCTGGTACGGGCTGAACGCGCGGGACTTCGGGTCCACGAGCTCCCGGTTGACTGGGTCGATGAAGCGAATTCTCGAGTCGATCTCATCTTGCCCGCTCGCCCTCGTGTCGTTTGAAGTCGGGCCTGCACGCAAAACGGCGATGTGGATGGACCAACTGATCTCAGAGGGGGTGAGGCTTGAAGATGAGCGCGTATCCCTTGCGGGACTTGTTGACCACGTTGGCCCCGGCATCGAGCTCCGCCAGCTTCTTCCGCACCCTGCTGATGTACGTGCGTAGCGATTCCTCAGGCAATTGGTCGTCGTGCCAGGCCTCGACCAACAGCTGCTGAGGCGAGAAATATTTTTCTGGCCGGCTCATGAGCATCGCGAGGATCTGAAACTCACGCTTGGTCAGCGTGACCGAGTTGTCGCGATAGGTGACCGTCCTGCTCCTGGAGTCGATCGCGATCTCTTCCAGCTCCAGCTGGCGCTCGACCCAATAGGTCAAGCGTCTCCGGTATCGCTTCAGCTGCGAGTCGATCAGCTTGATGTCATCGTTGAGGTCGGTCTGGGCTGCGGCCGAAACGTGCTCGAGGTCGGTCGTGACCCGGCCCAGCAGGTCCTCCTTGAAAGCGATCATCTCGCGGTAGACGCTGATCCAGTGCCTCGTGTCCTGAGGCCGCAAAGACTCCGGATCTTCGCCTTCGAGCAGGCGGTCGCGTCTCGACCGCCCTTGGGTCACCGTCGGATCTTACGCCCTCGCCTTGGTGCTGATTTTGGTGCGGAATCTGGCTTCATCGGGGTACCGCGGGCGTGAGCAGATCCCATGTCGCCAGCCGATCCCGGAGCTTCGCTTCGGCCTGGTCGTCGAGCGGTGCCACGGGCGCGGCGCACCACGGTTCGCAGATGCCCTGCAGGTGACATGCGGCTTTGATCGCGGCCGGAAAAACGCCTCCACGTAGCGCCAGTACGAGCTGGTATAGCTTGTCCTGGCCCGCGCGCGCCGCGGCGAGGTCTCCCCGCTGAAAGTCGTCATAGATGCCCACGATCCAGCCGGGTGCGACGTTGGCCGCTCCGCAAATCGTGCCGGCGCCGCCCATCGCAATCGATGCCAGGAGCATCGTGTCGCTGCCGGTGAAGATCCGGAACCGTGGCAGCTCGCGAGTGGCGATGCAGACAGCTTCGAAGTACTCGAAATCGCGACTCGAGTCCTTGATGCCGGCGATGGTCCCCTCGCGAGCCAGCGTTGCCACGGTCTCCGGCTGGGCGACGACCTTCGTGTACTGCGGGATGTTGTAGAGGAGGATCGGAAGCGGGCTGTCTTTGGCCAGGCCGCGGTAAAAGGCAAGCAGTGTGGCCTGATCTATCAGGTAGTAGAAAGGAGGAGTGACCAGCGCCGCCGCGGCGCCCAGGCGCGCCGCCGCTTCGACCTCGACGCGGGCCGCCGACAGGTGGCTCTGCGCCACGCCGCACAGCACGGGCACCCGGCCTGCCACCGCGGCGACCACGTTCGACAAAAGGGTTCTGCGAGCCATCTCATCCAGTGATGCAGTCTCCCCAGTCGACCCGAGCGCCAGGACGCCGTTCACGCCACCGGAGATGACGTGCTCGACGAGGCGGGTCACCGCCGGTTCGTCGACTCTGCCGTCGCTGCGCAGCGGGGAGATCAGCGCCGGAATCACTCCGCTGAGCTCGTCGACCTTGAACATGACCTTAAAGGCTAAGGCGTCCTGTCAGCCCGCCGCGGACACAAAACGGTTGCGCAGCAGGCCGATGCCCTGCACCTCCGTCTCCATCACGTCGCCCGGCTTGAGGAATTCGGGAGGTGTGCGCGCGAAGCCCACGCCGTCCGGCGTGCCGGTCGCGATGAGCGACCCCGGCAAAAGGGTCATGCCTTTCGACACCCACTCGATGATCGCGTCGACCGGGTAGATCATGTCGCGGGTGTCTCCCTCCTGCTTCACGGTGCCGTTCACCCGTAAAAACAGTTTCAGAGTCTGAGGGTCATCGACCTCGTCCTTGGTGACGACCCACGGACCCGTCGGCGAAGAACGGTCGAGGCTCTTGCCCTTGAAATACTGGCCGCCCCAACCGTTCTGGATGTCGCGTGCGGTCACATCGTTCACCACGGTGTAGCCGAAGACATGATCCATCGCTCGTGCTCGCTTGATGTTCGCGCCGCGCTTGCCGATGACGACTCCAAGTTCGACTTCCCAGTCGATCTTGTCGCTGACGCTCGGGTCGATCGCGATTTCGGCAAATGGCTCTGTCAGCGATGTGATCGCCTTGGTGAAGATGGTCGGCGGGGCGGGCTCGCGACCGTCCATGAACGCGGTTTCCTCGGCGTGCTTCTGGTAGTTGCGCCCGATGGCAATCACGTTGCCACGCGGCTCCTCGAGCGGAGCAAGGAGCTCCAGGTCGGCCAGGCGCCACGTCTTCGAGCGCGAGGACGACAGCGCCGCCCTCGCGTGGGCCAGGCCCTCGTCACCAGAGTCGATCAGGGCGCGCAGGTCCGCAATCTCGGACAGCTCCACGACCTCGGCCTCGTGGTCGGGCCTCAGCACGCCGAGCTTCGGTCCATCTTCAGCTTTGAACATCAAAAGTCTCATCTCTTGTCGTCGTCCTCCTCAGGCGAAACCGGGGTGCTGGTACCGGCTCCTAAAAACAGCTCCTCAAAATCCTCACGCCTGAGGAGCTCGTCCGGGCGTCCTTCCAGCCTGGTCTGTCCGGAGACCAGGACGCTTGTCCAGTCGGCGATCTTCAAGGCGGCGCGCGCTCTCTGCTCCACCAGGAGCACTGCTTTGCCCACGCCGGCAAGTCGCTTCACGTGCTCGCTCAAGAGGCTGTCGGCCAGCTTCGGCGAGAGGTTGGCGGTCGGCTCGTCGAGGATCAGGACCTTCGGGTCCAGCATCAGCACCCGAGCGATCGCCAGCATCTTGCGCTCGCCCCCGCTCAACTTGTCCGCGCGCCGCTTGAGCAGCGGCGGCAGCTGAGGGAAGACGTCTCCGACCTCCGCGACCCGAGCTCTGATCTGCGCGTTGCTGAGCAGGTAACCGCCCATCTCCAGGTTCTCCAGGACCGTGAGCGGCTCGAAGATGTCGTTGACCTGCGGCACATATCCGACCCCGCGCTTGGCGAGGTCCTCCGGCGGACGGTTGGTGACCTCGGCGTCGCCCAGCAGGATCCGGCCCTCGGTCACGCGCAGGATACCCACCAGGCTCTTGAGCAGCGTGCTCTTGCCGGCGCCATTGGGGCCGATGATGGCGACGATCTCACCCGGGCCGACCGCGAGTGAGACGTCGCGGATGACCGGTACGCCTCCATAACCGGACGTGATGTGCTCGGCCCGCAGGCTGGGCGCCGGACGCCCGTCCGCGCGCTGCCGGTCATCCGACGAGGTAAGCGTCAACAATCTCCTGCTGCCGCCTCAGGCTGGACATGGTCCCGCTTCCGATGACTTTTCCCTGAGCCATGACCACGACCGTGTCGCACAGCCGCTCGACCATGTGGAGCTCGTGCTCGACCATCAAGATCGTCAGACCTCCGGCGCGAAGGTCCTGTAGGTAGTACTGGATCTCCTCGACGATCTTCGGATGAACGCCCGACATCGGCTCGTCGAGGAGGAGAAGGCGCGGGTGCAGCATCAGCGCGCGCATGATCTCGATCAGTCGCTTTTGGCCGCCGCTCATCGTGCCGGCGTAGTCGGACTCCTTGGCACCCATGCCGAAGCGCTTGAGCAGCGCGCGAGCCTCGTCGATCAGGCGGTGCTCGTCGTCGCCCCAGTAGCGTTTGCCCATCAGCGCGCCGAACAGGGAATCGCCCCTGTTGCTGGGGGCGGCGACCAGCAGGTTCTCGAGCACGGTCAGCTGCGCAAACTCCGACGGGAGCTGAAAGGTGCGGACGAGCCGGCGGCGCGCGCGCTGATAGGCGGGGAGGTGGGTTACGTCCTCGCCCTGGAACACGATCTTGCCGCTTGTCGCCGGCAAGGTGCCCGCCAGCACGGCCATGAAGGTGGACTTGCCCGCGCCGTTGGGTCCGATCAAGCCGGTGATCTTTCCGGGAGCGACCTCGAGCGAGACGCCATCCACGGCCCTCATGCCCTCGAAGTGCCGGTGGATGTCGGTGGCCACCAGCATCGGCTCGTCCGCAGCGGTCGGCGTCGAGCTCAATCCGGGCCGCCTTCGAAGACCCGGCGCGACTCCGGCCGGACGCCCTGTGGCCGGAACCACAGAAAACCGAGGATGAGCAGCCCGATCGCGACCCACTGGAGTGCGGAGATCAGATTGGGCGGTCCCAGGTTGGCGATGTTGGGGTTGCTGTTGAGCAGCCGGGTCACCTCCTCGAAACCGACCGGGACGAGCAGGGCGCCCAGGATGGCGCCGATGTTGTTGCCGCGCCCGCCCACGATGATCGCGGCGAACAGGATGATCGTCTCCGGGTACAGCCAGACGGAGGGCGCCCACAGCTGGATGTACCCGACGAGGATGGCGCCCGACAGTCCGGCGATCACACCGCCAACGATGAAAATCGTCATCTTGAGATTGACCGGGTTCTTGCCGATCGACGCAGCGGCGATCTCCCGCTCGCGCATCGCCCTCAAGCTCCGACCGTAGGGTGAGTTGACGACCCGGTTGACCAGCGCAAATGCAATCACGACCGCCACGGCGGTGATCCCGATATAGAGGTATTGATAGCTCTCCGTGTTCGGATCGATGCGATCTGAGAAGGGAGGCGGCACGAGGGCAAGTCCGGCCGCGCCTCCGAGGAAGTTGTCCGCGTTCGTGATCACCGTGTTGGCGATCACGGAGAGGACCAGTAGGGCGATCGCTTGGTAGTCGCTGCGCAACTTCCTGAGCACCACGAACCCGACCGGGATGGCGAGCAGGCCGCCGGCTACGGCGCCGCCGATCCAAGGGATGGGGAAGGGGAGCTGAAGGCCGCCCACGTAGTGCTGGAAACCTGAGTTCGCGGTGTCCGGGGGAAGCGACAAGATGGCCGCCGCATAGGCGCCCACCGCCTGGAACACGATGAAGCTGAAGTTGACGATGCCCGACACGCCGAACTGGAGGTTGAGCGCGAGGCACGCGATCATGTCGATCCCCGCGTAGATGAGCAGGTTGGCGGCGTAGTAGGTGTTCATCCGGCGGCGGCCAGGGCGCCACGCTTGGCCAGCAGTCCCTGCGGCCGGAGCACCATCACGATGACCAGGATGCCGAACGCGACGACCTCTTTGTACTCGGGCGACCAGGCGGCAGCGCTCAGCTCGGTGATCAGTCCGATCAGGACCGCGCCGATCATCGCGCCGTACGGCTGCCCGGCGCCGCCCAGCACCGCGGCGGCCAGGATAGTGATCAGGAAGGCGGAGCCGTTCGCGATCGCGAACGAGTCCGCGTTTAGTGCCGCGACAACCCCGGCCAAGCCGCAGAGCGCGCCCGTGATGAGCCACACGGAATCGATGACTCGTTGGGTCGGAATGCCGCAGTTGCGGGCCAGCGTCGGGTTCGCCGCCGTGGCACGCATCGCCTTGCCCAGCCGCGTGTAGGTGAGCAGTGCGTGGATGGCGAACATCAGAACTACCGCGATTCCTATGACGATGATCTGGTCGCGGGTCAGGATGATGCTTCCAAGACGGATGAGCCTGCCCGCGTCCTCCTGATAGGAGACGCTGTAATACCCGACGATCGGGAGAAGCAGATTCGAGATCATGAGCGAGACAGCCAACGAGACGATGACCATCCCGAGGTTCGCGGTTCCCTTGCGCATGAAAGGCGCGTAGACGACCCGGTTAAGGAGAAAGGAGAACGCCGCCCCGAACAGCGCGCCCGCGACCATCCCGATCCAGATGCTGACACCGGCCCGGTTCATGTAGTAGGCGACGTAGGCGGAGGAGATCATGACCTCGCCGTAGGCGAGGTTGATCATGTTGGTGATCCCGAACTGCATCGTGAATCCGACCGCCGCGATGGCGATCACGGACATGCTCACCAGGCCGAAGCCGAACGCCGCCACGAAAAGGCTCACGGCGTTCGGCTCCGGTGTTTCGCCGAGGTGACTTTAGATTCCGCCTGCCTGGGCGATGGTCGCAGTCTGCTGCGGGGTCATCTGCCCGGCCTTGACCTCGTTGCCCTGGCTGTCATACGTGACCCAGATGTAGCCCGAAACCGAGTTGTTATACGCATCAAAGCTGTTCAGCCCGCCGGCGCCCACGAACTGGATCGACTTGCCGGCCTTGATGGCCGCGACCCCGTCCTTATACGTGCCGACCACGGTCGCGCCGCTCGAACCGTTCGCGATCTCCTTGATCTTGGGGTTGTAGACCGTGGGGTCTGCGCTGTTGGTCTCGGTCATCGCGAGCGCGGTCATGATGATGCCGTCGTAGAGGTGAAGGGTCGATCCGCGCTGCTTGTACTTGGGCGCGTCGGCAAAAGTCGAGGCGGCGGCATTGAGGTTGGTCTGGAATTCGTCATAAGCCGGTCCCGAGAACGTGTACCCGAGGTCGACGCCCCCGTAGTACTTGACCAGGTCGTCCACGCCGATGGCGTCGCGTACCTGCTGGAACCAGGTGGGGTCGATCGTGGCGGAGGTGCCGATGAAGGGGATCATCTGCCCGCCGTTCTGCGTCTTCACTTCTTTTAGGTACGTCCCGGCGGCGCCGAGGGCTTCGGTGAGGATGACGTCAGGGTGGGTCGCTAGCATCGCGGCGACCTCGGTCTGGTACGAGGTCCCGGGGGTGAGGTTGATCGGCTGGTTGATCGCAATCGTGCCTCCAAGTTTGGTGAAGGCATTGGTGGCCGGTGCCACGAAGGCCTGAGACCCGATGTCGTTGCCGAACACCAGGGCGGCCCTCTTGTAAGGCGCGTGTCCCGGGCCATAGAGCGCGCTGCCGACCATGGCGTACGCGTCATAGATGTCCGCCGGCACGAGGCGGTGGAAGTACTTGGACGTCGTCTTGTTGAACTCTGTCTGTCCGGTCATGCAGAACATCGGGATGTGGGCCCGGTCGATGATGGGCACGACGGTGGAGGCCTCGTCAGACGTGCATCCGATGACCGCCATCAGGTTGGAGTTGCCCGCGATCATCGCGTTGGCGGCGGGAACCGCGTCGGCGGGCTCGCCACGGGTGTCGAACTTCTGGCAGCTGACCTGCCGTCCGCCGACGCCTCCGTTGTTGTTGATCGACGGGGCAGCTGCAAGGCAGGCGGCGTAATAGGCGGGGCCGAGGGCCGCGTCAGCGCCGGTGAATGGAGCGATTACACCCACGAGCAAGGGTCCGCTCCCGAGCCCGCTGCCGCCGGTTGAGCCGCCGCCGCCACACGCGGCGAGAACCACCAAGGCGCCCAGCGCCGCAACCAACTTGAACCGTTCGAACCCTCTCACAATCGTTCCTCGCTCCTTAGTAATAAGGCTGCATAGGTTGTCGGATTGTCGACATTATTGAGGATAATCTGGGCGATGGCAAGGAGCACACTCCGCGAACCGGCGCCGCCGGAGGCCGGTCATACCGCCTACCGCCGCCTGCGCGATGGCATCGCGAACGGACAGTTCCATCCCAACGAGCGTCTGGTTGAAGCCTCAATCGCCACGAGGCTCGGCGTCGGTAGGACGGCTGTCCGCGCAGCGTTGGTTCGGCTCGACCAGGAAGGTCTCGTGACCCTCGAGCCGAATCGAGGTGCACGGGTCCGGCTGATCTCAGATCGTGAGGCTCTCGAGATCGAGGAGGTGCGGGCCACGCTCGAAGCCATGCTGACCCGCCGCGCGGCGACGCGAGCTACTCCCGCCGACCTCCGGGAGCTGCGCCAGGTGGTCGTGGAGATGCGCCAGCGGGTCGATAAGAAGGATGCGATGGGCTACTCGGACCTCAACGCGCGCTTCCACCAGCGGATCTGGGCGGCGGCCGACCACCCCACTGCGAGCCGGCTGGTCGGCGGTCTGAAGTCGCAGAGCATTCGCCTTCAGTACCAGACGATCCTGCGCCCGGGCCGGACCGAGAGGTCGCTGCGCGAGCACGAGGCGATCTTCAGCGCACTGAAAGCACACGACCCGGACGCGGCAGAGGAGGCGATGCTCGCGCACCTGGCCGAGGTCCAGGAGACGCTCAGGTGGGCCATCGAGGGACAGCGCGGGGGGCCCAGCTGGCTGCCAGGCTAGCTCTGATAACGGCCGCGACGCGATTGCAGATCCAGTGAAGCGGCGGCGGCCAGGATCCAGGCCGTCGATTGAACATGGGAATGAGGATGAAGACGATCGTCTCGAGCACTGCGACTTTCGCGTCGCCGATGAAGCAGAAGATCGGAAATGTCAGGCCCAGGGTCCCTAGCTGACCGTCTGCATGTCGCGCTCGAGGGCCGCGTCGTCCGGGGTGCATGGGTGGCCGGCGATGTAGACGGCCAGGGCGGCCGGGATGAATGCGCTCGCCATCGCGGCGCCCAGGAGCGGGCTTTCACGTGATCCCTCTGAGATAGCGTAGTGCGGCCATCGACGAAACAGAAACGCACGAAATGGTCGCTCACCCCGAATCGCTGATCCGCAGCAGAAGCGGTGCGCTCATCGCAGCGATGACGTTCGCGACGCTCGCGACCGGCCTGCTGCAGATCTGCATGCCCCTCGAGCTGCGCCAGCTCCGGGCGAGCCCCAACGAGATAGGTGTCTCCTTGTCGATGTACGGGTTGGGGATGTTTGCTTTCGAATGGATCTGGGGCGTCCTCGCGGATCGCGCCGGCTACCGTGCGCCGCTGGTCGTCTCCCAGCTTCTGTACGCCGCGTGCATCGTCCTCCTGTCTCGCGTTGATTCGATCGCGCTGATTGCGGCCGCCTACTTTCTGGCCTCCGGGATGATGGTGGCGATCGGACCGATCGCCCGGTCCTACGTCGGTACTGCGCTGCAGAGCCGGCTACGCGCCACGGGGCTCGCGCTCTTGGCGGCCTCCTGGGTTGTCGCCGAAGCGGTCGGTGCTGGAGCGGGCGGGCAGCTGATCGACCAGTTCCCCATCCGCAACGTGATCCTGGCCGCGGCGGTTCTGCCGGTCGCTTCAGCGTTGATGGCAATTTGGGTCTTCAAGGGTTATTCAGCCCACGATCATCACGGTCCCTGGACGGCGGACGATGAGGCGCGCAGCGAAGAGTCGCGCGCTGGCGGAGGCGTGTGGAGGATCCTGGCGGTGACCGCGTCACTGGTCCTGCTGATCCAGGTCGGCGCCGGCGGCGAGCTCGCACTGCTGCCCCTGCTCGTGACGACCCACCTACACCTGTCGGCGGCGAGCGCGGGCACCGCGATGTTCGCGGTCGGACTGATCGGGGGACTGCTGTTGATCCCAGGTGGAAACGCGTCGGACCGCTGGGGCCGCCGGCCTACGATGGTCGCCGGCGGGATCCTCTCGGCGGCCGGCTTCGTCATCTATTCGACGTCGGGCACCTTTGCCCAGGTGATCGCTGGCGCGGGTGTGCGCGCGCTGGGAGCCGCCCTCATCTGGCCGGCCGCGACCGCCTGGATGGCAGAGTCGATGCCGCGCCGCCGCCACGCCTTGTACATGGGCCTGTTCGGGGAGTTCGAAAACGTCGGGATCACAATCGGCCCAATCCTGGGAGGCCTGGCGTGGTCGCTCGCCGGGATCCAGGCCGCGTTTTACACCTATGCCGTGGCGGCCCTGGTGGCCTCCGTCATCGCCGCGGTTTTCATCAAGCGGCGCAAGGACGGTGCGATCATGAGCGGGCGAATGGGGCAGCCTTGATACCGAATCTTGTCGGCTCCGAGTGGCGCGTCCCAACTGACGGCGTCGAGAGCCTTCCGGTCTACAATCCGGCGACCGGCCAGGTCATTGACCAGGTACCGCTGTCGGGGAGCCACGAGGTAGACGCGGCAGTCCAGGCGGCGGTCGACGCGTACGCAGCGTGGTCCCACACCCCGGTCATGGAGCGAGTGCGGCTCATGTTCCGGTTCAAGGCTCTTCTTGAGGAGCATTTGGAGGACCTGGCCGCCATCATCACGCGGCATCACGGCAAGACGCTCGATGAATCGCGCGGTGAAGTGCGACGAGGTATCGAGGTGGTCGACTTTGCCTGCGGCGCGCCCACCCTGCTCCAGGGTCGCACGCTGCGTGACGTCTCGGGTGGAGTGGACCAGGATCTTTACCGATACCCGGTCGGCGTGTGCGCGGGCATTCCGCCGTTCAACTTCCCGGTGATGATCCCGCTGTGGATGTTTCCTCTCGCCGTCGTCGCCGGCAACACGTTTGTGCTGAAGCCTTCAGAGCGCACTCCGCTGGGTGCGCAGCGCCTGGCCGAGATCTTTCTCGAGGCGGGTTTCCCCGAGGGCGTGCTCAACGTAGTCCACGGCGCGCGCGAAGCCGTGGATGCGCTCCTGTCACACCCCAAGGTGCAGGCGATCTCCTTCGTCGGATCGGCGCCGGTGGCCAAGCACGTGTACCAGACGGCGGCGGCAAACGGAAAACGTGTCCAGGCCCTGGGCGGCGCCAAGAATCACATCGTGGTGATGCCGGACGCCGATCCAGACATCACCGTGCCGGCGATCCTCAACTCAGCGTTTGGCAACGCGGGCGAGCGATGTCTCGCTGGCTCGGTCGCGGTGGCGGTGGGCAAGGCCGCCGAGCTGCTGCTCGAACCGTTGCGAGATGCCGCCTCGAAGATGGTCGTGGGCCCGGGCGATCAGGCGGGCGTGCAGGTGGGACCGTTGATCCGCGCCGAGCATCGCGACCGCGTGGCCGCCTACGTGGATAGAGGGATCGCGGAGGGAGCGCAGCTCGTGGTCGACGGACGCGGGGAGATGTCGCGCCCTGGATTCTTTTTGGGGCCGACCATCCTCGACCGGGTGACCCCCGACATGGCTGTCGGCCGCGAGGAGGTCTTCGGACCGGTCCTCTCGTTCGCTCGGGCCGCGACGCTCGATCAAGCGATCGCCCAGGCGAATCGGATGGCGCTCGGCAACATGGCGACGATCTTCACCCAGTCAGGTCGAGCCGCCCGCGAATTTCGCGATCGCGTGGAGGCCGGGATGACCGGCATCAACGTGCCGATCGCGCAGCCGTTCGCCTTCTTTCCATTCAGCGGATGGAAAGGCTCCTTCTATGGAGACCTTCACGTTCACGGCATGGACGGCGTCGAGTTCTACACGCGCAAGAAAGTCGTCGTCACCCGGTGGTGACGATGCGGGTCGCGATCGGAAACATCTTCTCTTGGCTGGTCACGGCCCTGTTCGGCGTGATCACGGCGTTGCTGGCGTTCGAGAGTTGGGCTCTGCTCACCGATCACAAGCCGATCACCGATTACATTCGGCCCGCGGTGCACTCTTATCCGGGTTACGCATTCGTGATCGCGGTCGTGGTGGGCATCTTGTTGGGCCACTTCCTGTGGGGTCCGGCCTACGGCAGGACGTCGCCGGTGGTCCAACCGAAATGAACTTCAGCGCCGAAGCCATCCTTTCTTTGATCGCGACCGCCTTCGCGCTGGTCGCCTTTCTCCTCATGCTCGAGGAGTCGATCGCACTGGGACAGGGAAGGGACCCGATGAGCAACGGCGTGCGGTCGGTCGTCCGCCGCTACCCACGGGTCACGTATGCCCTGGCGGTCGTCATCGGGATGCTGCTCGGCCACCTTCTTTGGCCATAGGCACGACCGTCGCACCGCCGGCGGTGCAGAGGACTCAGTGGGCGGGTACCGGCATGGTGCTGGTGTCCGCGACGGCGTTCGGGACGCTCGCGATCTTTGCCAAGCTCGGCTACGCCGCAGGACTCGGAACCGAGCAGATTCTCGCCTTCCGATTTCTGCTTGCGGCAATCGGCATGATCGCGCTCGCCCTGGTCCTCGGCCAGAATCCCCTGCGACTCCGCCGCAACCAGCTCCTCACGCTCTGCGGCCTGGGCGCCATCGTCTATACAGGCCAGTCGCTCACCTACTTCATCGCCCTGCGGTCGCTGCCGGCGTCGCTCGTGGTGCTCATCGCCTACATCTACCCGAGCCTCGTCGTGGTGGCCGGGTGGCTCTTCCTCCGCCGCGCTGTCTCGGCCTGGCACGGCGTCGCCCTCGCGATGAGCTTTCTCGGCGTGGCCCTTCTGGTTGGTGGCGCAGAGTTCCACCTGTCGTGGGCGCTGGTCTTACCCCTCGCCTTGGCCGTCGCATCGCCCACCATCTACACGGGTTACATCCTGATCGGCGAGCGGGTCATGACCGCGGTGCCCGCGGTCGCCGCGAGCGCGGTGATCATGAGCGGTGCCGCCCTGGCCTTCTGCGTGCTGGCCGCGCTCAACCACGAGCTTGCCCTTCCGCGGAACGCGCGCGGATGGACGGTCGCCGTCGGCATCGCCCTCGTGCCGACGATGGTCGCCATCTCCCTTTTCCTGGCGGGGCTGCCGCGCATCGGCGCCGCCCGCGCCGCTTTGCTGAGCACCTGGGAGCCAGTCGTCACCGTCTTCCTCGCCGTGCTCGTGCTGGGTGACCG
>DATMKM010000107.1:0-19281 GCA_035571315.1 Candidatus Acidiferrum sp. | reverse complement strand
TCGTGCAACCAGCGAGGCAAGCTGCTATTCCGAGCCTAGTGCCACCAAGTCAGGTTGGAAAAGCTAACGCGATCATCGCGGCTACCACGATGCTCGCAGGGGCAATTGGATTCGCACTCGCCGGCGGAATTCTCGCAGTTTTCCAGGCGACTTCTCCGCTCTTCATTGTCGACGCGGCAACCTTTGCGCTCGCGGCCGCAATCGTCTTAGGAATTCCTAGTCTTGGTGGAGGTGAAGTTCGGACCTCTGTCTCCGGTGCCCTTACTCGAACTTGGGCGATTGTCTCGCTTAGGCCGCACCTTGTGATCGGTACTCTGGCGTCGTTCCTGCTGCCAATAAGCTTCCCCGCCCTGCTCGCGATGGCGTATCAAGTTAGCCCTAGGCAAGGTGGCCAAACCTATTCGACGCTCGAACTCGTTCTGTCCCTTGGCATTTTCGTCGGCTCGCTCGCAGTATCGCGATTCAGCAGTATCGGGACAATGCGGACAGTCGGGGCCGGATTGTTTGTAACTGGCGTTTGTTCTGTCGGCATTTGGATGAGTCCCTCTTTGCCGGTGAACCACCTGCTGATGTGGATCGGAGTCGCCCTGTTTGTGGCATCGATCGGGAACCCTGTGTACGCGGTTGCGAATCAGACCGCAATCATCGAGAGTGCGGACTCTTCTAACCGAGGTAGCGTGATGGCCACACGGTTCGGCCTTGTTCAGACGGCCAGCATCATCGGGACCGCTGCTGGCGGTTTGATCACTCGGCAGTGGGGAGCGTTCGCCGCGTACGGAGTGCTTGGCTTGGGGTTGGTGCTACTTGCAATGTATGCCATCGCTGCCGGGCGGAGTACTACGAATCCCCTTCACGGGGCGGCCTATGAGGAGGCCACTCTCCGCACGGCCGGAGCTCAGTCGCAAGTAAAGACTTAAAGCCGGCTCCCGGGGCAGGTTACCTCGTCATACTGCGGTGATTGCGTAACGTGCGTTCATCCCCCCATGGGGCCCCCCACCAGAGCGAACCTGAGGAGCCGGCCCCCCTGGCGACGGTGACCGTTTCGGCCTTGGCACTCGATCCGAGGCGGCGTCGGCGCTACCTCCAGGTTGCCTTTGGTTTTGGGGCCCTGGTGGTTGCGATCATGGTGCTTTACCTCCTCCGCGACTTCCTCGGCGCCTTCGTGCTCGGTGCCGCCATCGCTTTTCTCATTCAGCCTGCCGTCGTCCGTCTCGTGGCTTTGGGCATCCCCCGCATACTCGCGATAGTGATCACCTTCGTGGTTATCATCGTGGCTCTGGCGGGCCTCGTTTTGTTGATCGTCCCGCTGGGGACCAACGAGGTCGGTCAGCTGCAGCGCCAGATTCCCAGCCTAGCCGCGGCGGCCCAGGATCGGATCAACAGCCTCCAGGGATCGCCAATCCAGATTTTCGGAATCAACATCGACATCAAGGGCACGACCGATACGATCAGTTCCCACCTCAGGGAGTACCTGCTGGGTCAGGCTGGAAATGCGGTCACGATCGGTCTGAGCGCACTGACCGTGCTCCTCCAGATCGTTTTGATGTTCATCGTGGCGTTCCTGCTTGCGCTCGATGCCGCCGCTTTCCGGCGCGTCCTGCGGCGCTTGGTCCCAAATGACTACCGGACGGACTTCGACCAGATCTGGCGCAAAGTGCGGAAGATGCTGTACGCGTATGTGCGCGGCCAGCTGATCATCGCGGCGTTGATCGGCATCCTTTCCGGCATCGCCTGTTTCGCGTTGGGACTTCCGGATGCAGTTGCCCTGGGCATGATCGCGGGCATCACCGCGCTGATTCCGTACCTCGGACCGTTCATTGGGGCCGTTCCCGCCATTCTGGTTGGACTCGCAACCAGCCCCGTCAAGGCGGTGCTGGTGGCCATCGTCTATTTTCTGATCTCAAACATCATCCTCAACTTCGTGTCCCCGAAGGTCATGGGCGACGCGGTTCGTCTGTCGCCGATCCTAGTCATCGTTGCGTTGATCGCCGGGTTCAGCTGGGCGGGGATACTCGGAATGTTCGTCGCCGTCCCAATCGCCGCAACGCTCCGCATCCTCTTCGACCACATCTATCCACGTCTGTACGAGAAGCAGGCTTGAAAGTCGCGATCTTCTCGGACATCCACGCCAACTGGCAGGCGCTGGACGCGGTGCTCCGCGACTGTCCTACGGTCGACGAGACATTGTGTCTTGGCGACGTGGTGGGATATGGCGGCGACCCGAAACGTTGCGTCGACGAGGTGGTGCATCGAGGGTGGCTGACGCTCGTCGGCAACCACGACCGCGCATGCACTGACCCCGAGATACTCGAGTGGTTCAATGAAGACGCGGCCTCTGTTGTCCGCTGGACAGTCGATGTCATCGGCGACGAGCGTCTCGGGTGGCTGGGCGGATTGCCCGACAGCCATGTGGAGCACGAGGTGCTCATGGTGCACGCCAGCCCGCGCGATCACATTTACGAATACGTGCTGGACACCGCGGTCGCACACGCCAACCTGGAGTTGATCGACGGAGGCGTCTGCTTCCATGGGCACACGCACGTGCCTGGAATCTTCGGGTTGTCAGACGGAGCAGTCACGCACGACTACCGTGTCGACACCTTTCATCTGAAGGGACCTGCGCTCGTAAACCCAGGCAGCGTGGGACAACCACGAGACGGCAGCCCGACAGCGAGCTACGGCGTCTGGGACACGGAGCTCGAGACGTTCGAGTTCCGGCGTGTTCGCTACGACATCAAGGGCGCGCAGCGAGCGATCAGAAAATCCAAGCTGCCGGAAAGGTTCGCGCTCCGACTCGAAACCGGGCGATGACGTTGCGCCTCACTGAGAGGCGGCGGCGGCTGGCCTACGCGGCAGCGACGGGAGCAGGGGCTGGCTCGTTAGCGGTCTGGGCGTATTTCTGGACCAGCGTGGCGCGCGGCAATCTAGAAGGTCCCGACTTCGTTTCGTTTTACGCTGCGGTGCGGCTCTACGTTCAGAAGGGTGGCGCGGCCGTTTATGACCTCGCCATGCAGAAACAGTTCGAGCTGCAGATCATTCACCAGGCTCCGGATCGATTCATCGTGCTCCCGTATTTCCACCCGCCCTACTACACGCTGCTCATTGCGCCGCTGGCAGCGCTGAGCTATCGCCAGGCCTACTACGCGATGGCGGCCTTCAACGTCCTCCTGGTGGCCGCGCTGATCGTCCTGCTCGTGCGCAACAGCCTAAGCATCCACGGCCGCGGAGCGATTGTCGCGGCGGCGATGATCGCCGGATTCTTCCCGCTTTTCGTGACGATTCTGCAGGGCCAGTCAGACCTCGTACTGCTGGTGCCGTTGGCGGCGGCCTACGCCGCCTGGGCCAAAGGCCGCCACGGTTGGGCCGGCATCTTCAGCGCCCTAGCCCTCGCCAAGCCCCAGCTGCTCCTCCTTGTTCCGGTGCTCTTTGTGGCGCGACGCGCGTGGCGCGCGCTCGCGGCTTTCGTGGGTGTGGTCTTAGCCCTCGGGTTGGTCTCGGTGGTGGGTTTCGGGCTGAATGCGGTCCTCTCCTACCTCGGCCTGGTCGGGGCATGGGCGATCGGGGGCAAGCTGCCCACCAACGGACAGCTGGTTTACACCGACACTGCTGCTTACTCGCTTCGCAACATCCTCGAGGCGGTGCCGGGCGCCGGCAAGTACATCGCGCTGTTCGTGCTGGTCCTCCTGCTCGTACTGGCGGCCCTCTCCCTGAGCTGGCGCCCGGACAAGCCGAGGCTTGACTTTGCCCTGGCGGTGGCCGCGTCCCTCGTCTTGAGCCCGCACCAGAACGTGCACGACCTCGCGCTCATGGTCATCCCTGGCTTTGCGCTCGCGGATCTCGCTCTGGCCGGCCAGTTGCGCTCGCCGCGGTCCGCAGCGGTCGTGCTCACCATCGCGTACGCGGCGATCAACATGACCCTGGCGATCAATCTCTGGTCAGCCGCGCTGGGGGCGCTCCTGGTGGCCGGCTACCTCACCTTTGAGCGGATGTCCGTGCGCCCGGACCCCGTTCCGCTCGGCGAGCTGACCTGGAGCGGTCCGCGTCCCCGACGCGTCATCGTGCTGCCCGCCTATCGGGCCGCGAAGACCCTCAAGGAGGTCGTTGGGGACATACCGCCGGGCCATGCCGACCGCATCCTGCTCGTCGACGACGCGAGCGCGGATGCCACGGTCAGCGTGGCGACCGCACTCAGCCTCGATGTGATTCGACATACGCGCAACCTGGGCTACGGCGGGAATCAGAAGACCTGCTACAGCCAGGCGCTCCAGATGGGCGCCGATGTCGTGGTGATGCTGCACCCCGACGGCCAGTACGACCCGGCCATCATCCCCAACCTCTGTCGAGTCGTCGAGAGCGGCGACGCCGACATCGTGCTGGGGTCGCGGTGGCTTGGCATCGATCCGGCGAAAGCAGGGATGCCCTGGTGGAAGAGGATCGGCAACCGCTTCCTGACCGCTGCCGAGAACCGCGTGCTCGGGCTCAACCTGTCCGAGTACCACACCGGTTATCGCGCATACTCGAGGCGGTTCCTCGAGGCGATTCCATTTCTCGAGAACAGCAACGACTTCGTCTTCGACACGCAGGTGCTGATCCAGGCCGCGACCTTTGGATTCAAGATCGGCGAGGTTCCGGCGATCGGCAAATATCACGAGGACGCGAGCTCGGTGAGCTTTGTGACCTCGACTGTGTACGGCCTCAAGACCCTGGCCGCTCTCGTGAGGTACGTGACCCACCGCGCCGGGTTCAGGTGCCGGTGGCTGACCCCCGCTTCAGAGGCCGACAAACAGGCGCTTGCGATAAGCCAGGTAGCCCACCACGGCTAGGTTCAGCAGCAGGGCTCCGACCTTAAAGAGGGTCGCCTGGTGGATGACCTCATACGCCTCGTATGGAATCAGGAGCCCGGTCGCGATCACGGTCAGGTACTCGGCCCAGCGCCGGCGCATCGCGAGCCCCACGCCCTCGGTGCCTTCCAGCAAGGCGTAGGCAATCGCCCCGATCGCCAGGATCGTTACGTGGTTGAAATTGCCGATCAGGAGGAGTAGACGTAGCAAAAGCTCGGCTATCACGCCGTCGTCTGCGTCCAGGTTGAGCTGGTCCTGCGCGTACTGTGCCCAGCCGGTGAGAAGGCCTTTTTCGCCGGCCACGAGTAACCCGATGGCGAGTGCGATCAGCACGATCGCCTTGACGATGCGCTCGACGATGATGACCTTGATGAAGGCGTCGTGCTCCCCGCCCATCCGCCCGAGCTCGGCCCACAAGCGGCGGAGATAGTGAGGGCGGCTCGAGGTCGCCTGCGTCATCGACGTGACCTTAACAACCTGGGTTGTCAAGATCGCTTGAGCTGCCTAATGGGACGTGTCGGGCTCGCCAGGCTGGGGCGCGTGCCGTCGGGATAGGAGGGACTCCAGAAGCGGGCTGTATTCAGACTGAGTGTTCGCGGTGCTCCCGGAACAGCATCACGCGGCAGTTGGCGTTCTTCAGCACGTAAGGCACCGTCTTGCCCATGTTGAACTCGCCGAATCGCCTCTTGTACGGCAGGCCCATCACGATCAGGTCGGCTCCCCACTCGGCGGCCTCGTCCACGATCGCCGGGCCTGTGTCGCGGGCCTGGACGAGTTCTGTCTCGACCGGCAGCTGACTTTGCGCGACGAGCTGCTCGACCTCGTCCAGGATCTTCTCTCCGCGTTCGACGACGTCGTCCAGCACCGCCCCCAGCGGCAGCGACCGGTTCACTTCGATGATGTGCACCGCGTAGAGCTTTCCGCCGTGCGGATCCGTCATCCGGCTGGCCAGCCGCACCGTCTCGGCGTCGATTCCCTGTCCGCCCACGGCGACCAGCACCTTCCTGGAGGCGGTCGGGTGCGAATGATCCGCCATCAGTGTTGGGGCCCTCGCCGGATCCGGCGTACCAGCACGTACACCCCGAAGCCCAGGCAGATGGCCACCGTGACGAGCCCAACCCCTTGCGAGGCAGGATCGAGCTCCCGGTGCACGCCCAGGTAGACCAGCACCCAGAGCCCAAGTCCGAGCGCCATCAGACCCATGAACGTGAATGGGAAGCGCAAGCGTTCAAATCCTAACAACCCGGCGCAAGGCCCCTTCGAGGGCCTCCCTATAATCAACCAGCTTTGAAGCTGCTGATCGTGGGGTGCGGGCGAGTCGGTTCGCAGATCGCGGCCGACATGGACCGGACCGGCCACCAGGTGATCATCATCGACAAGGACCCCAACCAGTTCTCGCGGGCCGCCTCGCGGGGCGTGCTCACCGCAGACTTCAAGGGGGACCAGGTGGTCGGCAACGGAACCGACGCCGATGTACTGCGCCGGGCCGGGATCGAGGACGCCGACGGCTTCGTCGCCGTGACCGAGGGCGACAACCGCAACATCATGGCCGCCCAGGTCGCCAAGCACGTCTTCAAGGTCCCTCGCGTCGTGGCCCGGATCTACGACCCGGAGCGCGCCGAGGCGTACGAGAAGCTCGGCCTGCACACGATCTGCCCAACGATCGAGGGCGCCAAGCACATCGAGAAGACCCTGCTGGAGACCCACTAGGTGTACGTGATCGTCGTGGGCGGCGGCACGGTCGGCTACTACATGTCACGCGACCTGCTCGAGCGAGGGCACGAAGTCACGCTCATCGAAAAGAACTCAGCAAGAGCCGACTGGCTCGAGACTCAGCTCGGCAGCATCGTGATGCGCGGTGATGGATGCGAGGTGAAGTTTCTCTCGCAGACGGGCATCGAACGCGCGGACGCGATCCTCGCGGTCACCGCCGACGACGAGGACAACCTCATCGCGCTGCAGATGGCGAAGAAGCATTTCAAGGTCAAAAAGACAATCGCGCGGGTCAACAACCCATCGAATGTCGAGATCTTCAAGATGCTCGGAGTCGACGATGCAGTGTCGGCAACCGACGTCTTGCTCGCAGCGTTGGAGCCGCCGATCACCGACTGATCAGAAGAGCGATCAGCAGGTCCGAACCTTATCGCTCTTTAACGCAAAGGACCGCTCCCAAGGAGCGGCCCTCTAGAAAATCCTCGCTTACGAAGACTTACCGATTCTGTAGATCTTGGTTCCACAGATCGGACAAGTTCCAACTGTCGCGGGTTTGCCGTTCTTCATCGTGATCGGCTGAGGGTCGACCATCTCGACCTTCTTCTTGTCTTTCAAACAGTAGCCTTCCATTGTTTAACCATCCTCACTCACGAATTTGATCCGAAAGAAAAAGACCGCTCGATTGCGGCGGTCTGTATCGATTCGGGTTATACAGCCTTACCGATCTTGTAGATCTTCGTGCCGCAATTAGGGCACGTTCCAACTGTTGCCGGCTTGCCGTTCTTCATGGTGATCGGCTGAGGGTCGACCATTTCGACCTTCTTCTTGTCCTTCAAGCAGTAGCCTTCCAAGTAGTCACCGTCCTTATACGAGATTCTGTTTCGGGGGCCCGGACGTGCCCATTCTAGGGGTGGGTCTTTCCCCAATACAACCCCAATTCAAACTGAGTTCAGAACCACGGGTCAAAAAGGGGCATTGAAAAACGCGACGAAGGGGCCCTCAAAAGCCCTCTTTGCGGCCTCGTCAAAGAGCACGAATCGGACTTCTTCGGGCTTCCATCCATCAGCCAGCGCGTCGTGAAGGGCGCCCGCCATGATGATCGCGCATTCATCCATCGGAAACCTGGCGATCCCCGTCCCAACCGCGGGAATCGCAATCGTGCGCACACCATTGTCGCGAGCGAGCCGGAAGGTGTTGGCCATCGTTGACCGCAGTGCATGCGAGGTCGTGACTCCACCAAGTCCCATGCTCGCGGCGTGAATTACAAAGCGCGCCGGCAGATCTCCGGCCCCGGTAATCGCTGCTTCACCAACTTTGATCGGTCCGTGCTCATCGCATTCTTGTTGTATCGCTGCGCCGCCCCGCCTGCGAATCGCGCCCGCCACGCCTGCACCAAGCACGAGGTCGTTGTTGGCTGCGTTGACAATCGCGTCGACATCTTGCTCGACCAGGTCGCCCCTGATGATCACGATTCGCGGCGCAGGCATTCCTCCACCTCTACGACGCGCTCGGCCAATTCCCTCGGCGTGGCCTTCGCGATGCCCTTCACGCCGACCGACCCGATGGTGATGGACGCGCATGCCACACCCCACACCAGCGCATCCTGCAGACCACTCGGTTGACCGCCGGTGTTCAACCATCGCGCGAGCATTCCACCGGCGAGCGCATCGCCCGCGCCCGTCGTATCGACCACCGGAGCATCCGTGATGGCAGGCACACGAACCACCCCGTACTCCGTGTTGGCGGCAAGACCTCGAGCCCCTGCTTTGATCACAAGGCCCTGGAGCCACCACTGGCGCCGGAACTCCTCGGCGTCCGTCCCCCCTAGGGCCGCGAACTCCTCTTCATTGCAGAAATACCAACCCGCCCTGCGCAAGACGTCTCTGACTTCGGGAGGCCGTGCGTGCACGTACGAGAGCATCGCGTCGGCTGCGAGAAGTTGGGCGCCCCCCAGCATTGCCATCAGCTGCGCCTGGCGATCTGGCCGCATCGAGCCAACGAACGCCCACCCCGCGAAATCCGCCGGCACCGCCGGAGACCAGCTGTCGTAGATGTCGTCGCTGCTCCCCAGGTCGATGTTGCGCCCGTGCTCCTGGTGCGCGCGCCAGCGATAGGTCGGCGCCTCGAGGATCTGGAGCATCTCGACGTCGATCGTGCGGCCGCTGAAGGCCTGCGCGACGCGCTTGGCCCCATCGACTCCGACCGGCGCCATCACCTTCACCGGGCGGATCAAGCTCGCGGCGAGGGCAAAGTAGACGGCCGATCCGCCGAGCGTTTCATCGACCTTGCCGAACGGACCGTCGCGCGTGTCCAGGGCGACCGATCCGGCTACGACAAGCTCTCCTGGCAACTCAGGCACGCCGGCCGGTTCCGCTGCTCGCCGTGACCACGTGGCGTGCATGCCGGAGCTTCTCCAGGAAGTCCTGTGGGGTCGTGTAGGCGTCGATCTCCATCCAGCTGCGTCCAAGCTCGCTCGCGGCGTGCGCGTCCGATCCGGTCGCCGCGACCTTCCCCAACTCCACGGCAAGCCGAGCGGCCGCCTGGTTTTCCGCAGGCTCACACCAAGCGTTGTACGTCTCGACGATGTCGATCCGGTCCGCCAGCTCCAGCATGCGTTCCGTGGTGAAGTTCGAGCGATGGCGGTCCAGCGGATGCGGAACGTAGGTGAGCCCGCCCATCTCGTGAATCATGTCCATCACATCCTCCGCCCGCAGGTACGGCGGAAGACGGCGCGTGATGAACAGTCCGATCACCTCACCCTCGCGCGTCTTGGCTTCTTCGCCGACGATGGCCAGATCTGGCGCGACCTCGGCCAGTGCAAGCGCTCCTTCGACAGTGTTGTGGTCGGTGAGCGCGATCCGGTCGAGGCCGCATTCGGCGCAGCGTTGGATGAGCTCCTGGAGCGTGCTCCGGCCATCGTGCGAGTAGACCGAGTGCAGATGTAGATCGACCCGCACCGCTGGATACAGCTAGACGGTGGCGGCTTCTCTGAGCATTCGCTCGCGCGCACGAGCAAACAGCGGGATCACCTCGGCGGGGCCGCGGTTCTTGCAAGACTGCGTCATCAGCGCCGCCTGCGCGTCGTAGATGATCTCCATCACCTGCTCGGGGCGTCGCTCGCGGCCAAGTCGTCCCGGCAGCTCAGGATGTGCGTTTCGCAGCACGACCATCAGCCGGGCGACCAACCAGCCCGGAACGATTTGAATCTCCTGTACGAGGCACTCCTCGACCCAGAAGAGAAGCTCATCCGATTCCTGGAGCAAACGGCGCGGCGTCATCTTGCGCTGCCGCCTCCGATGCCAGCGCAGGTCACGCTGCTGTTCTTCAATCGTTTCTTGAAGCATCGCCTGCAACCCACTATATCAGCGCCCCACCGCAGTTCTAACTCTTGTCGGATAACACAATGTTCGCCATCCACCCGCCGCCGGCACGAGATGGACCTGTCGATCGAATGTCCACTCTCGCCACTGCTGCCGGACGCGATAACGCATGACCATTCGCGCGACGTTGACGTAGGCGCGCTGATGTGCTTGGTCGATCCACTCTTCGACGACCTTTACGCTGACTACCTGCATGTCGAGCAGCTCGACATCGTCCTCAAGACGCGGCATGTCTCGCATGAATGTTTCGCGTCCGCCCCACGCCCGTTGGGCGTCTTCGGCGAGCATTTCCCACATCTCGTCGAACCGCCCCTCCGCGTGCAGTTTCATGAAACGCATCTCGAACGTCGCGGGCGCGATCGACGTCAGTGGGTCAGGCAGTAGGGGTTCGGTGGGCGGTGGCAGGGCCGCGACCGCCCCGGCCATTCCCGTGCCGATCGAGGCGCTCACGAACTTTCCAAAGTCGTCTGCGGGCCAGGTCTTGACCTGCCCTGCGATCCGCGCCAGGACCCCTTCAACCGCCGCCCAGCGGCGGAGCGGGCGAAGAAGACTCTTGACCATTGGCGCTAGATGTTGTGTGATGTCCCCAGACTGTATACAGAATGTGGATAACTCGCAACCCCCTGTCCCCGGCTGCCTGTCGCCACCGTGGCAGGTCGGCGAGCCGCCCGCGCTCGTCGGGTTGCGGTCGGCCTCAGCGCTGGGAAGGCGCGTGGATCATCGGGATCCGCCCGCGCCGCGTCCCCAGGGCTCACCTCAAGCGGATCAACTCGTGATCCGGATCGGCGTGTCGGCCTGGCGCGTCGCTCCGCGGACTCAGCCGACCGTCATGCGACGCACGATCGCGGCCACCTCTGGCAGCGGCACGCCAACCGGGCAGGCCGCCGCGGCGGCCACGAGGTCCGGCTCATCTCCTGTGATATCCGTGGACGTGTCGCCCAACCGCGCGTAGAGGCGCATGTACGAAGAGGCGAGATCTGGAAGCCGCGTCTTCCCGATGCGTCCGGCGGCGAGAGCGCATAGGCCGCAGTTGATGCACCCGACCAGATGTGAATGGCGCTCGCGCTCGGTGGGCTGCAGTGCGCGAATTCCATCAGGTGCGTAGGTCTCGAATAGTTCATCCAGCTGCGAACGAGGTCGGGTGAGCCGCCGCCGCGCGAGATGGACTCCATAGGCCAGGCCGAGTTTCGCCAGCGAGTCGGTGCGGCCCATCTCTAGTTGAAGAGCCCTCGCATCGCGCCCTGGGCCAGCTCTTCCTGCGCCCATCCCGCCCGACCCATCACAGGTGCTCGGCCCAACCAGGCCCCGCGGACGAACTCGCGCGCCGCGTCGAAGCGCTGCGCTGCGCCCCACCCCAGCTCAGCGCCGATGACCTCGGCCGCACGCAGCACGCAAGCTGCGCCCGCGCAAGGGCCCGCCGCCAGGCCGACGCGCCGGAACGCGTCTGCCAGCGAGCGCACCTGTTCGTGGCGGGCCGAGTAGGCGAGCTCTGCTTCGGTCATCGGTTCGCAGCGGCAGACGAGGCGCCCGGCGCGGCCGTCTCCCAGAACCTGCTCGGCGCGCGAGCCGTGGCGGCTCTGCAGCTTGACCGCGGCCAAAGCCGGTATGCCACAGCGGCGAGCCAGTTCGGCGGCTGGTTCCATTTCCGATTCGTTGCCCGGCAGAGGAGTCGTCGCCGTCGTGCACGGTGCCTGGTGCCCGAGCTTGCGGCATACCGCATCGGAGGTCTGCTCTGCCATGAGCCGGTACATCGACAGCTTGCCGCCGGCGATCGTCACAAAACCCTCGACGCCTTCGGCGGCGTGGTCGATGACCTCAAATCTCCGCGACAGCTCGTCTTCGTAGCGCCGCCACTTGAACAACGTCGGGCGCACTCCTGTTGTCGTGCGCACGGGCCGGTAATCCCGGATCGACGGGAAAACCCGCTCGAAGGCCTGGAGCAAATAGTCGACCTCATCCTCGAGCACGTCCACGGAGTCGAGATCGCCGTAGAAATCGTCGTCGGTGGTACCCAGCAACGTGAAGCCCGCGTGCGAAACCATCAGCAGGTCGCGCCCATCCACCGACTCGGCGCTGATCGCGAAATTCGAGATGCGGTGGGGGTAGACGATGTGAATGCCTTTGGCCGGCCGAAGCTCGACGTTCAGGCCTGCCAACCCGCTGATTTGCGGCGACCACGGCCCTGTGGCATTCACCACCACGCGTGCGCGCGCCTCGGTCATCGCGCCGTCGGATCCGCGGTAGCGAACCCCGATCACCTTTCCGCCATCGCGCACCAGGTCGATAACCTTGGTGTGGTTCAGCGCGCGTGCCCCGTGCGCCACTGCATCCTCGACGTTCGCGTAGACGAGCCGGTAGGGGTCGACGCCCCACTCCTCCATGGTCACGGCGCCGATTAGCTCGTGCGTCAGCCCGGGCTCTGCCTGCAGCGCCTCGGCGGCGGTCAGGCGCCGGTGCGGGTGGGCCTTCTTGAGCGGTTGAAAACGGTCGTAGACCTCCATCGCCGTCTCCATCCGCTCGATGTTGTTCCGGTCGTGCGGCAGCACCGGGATGAGGAAGACGACCCTGTAGACGAGGTTGCGCGCGATCGAAACGATGTATCCCGCGTCCCGCGTGGAAAGGCGCGTGGTGTCCCAGTCGAACTCGAGATAGCGTGGGCCTCCGTGGATCATCCAGCTCGATCCGCCCGTGGTCCCCGCGCCCCAGTCGCCCTTGTCCAGCAGCAGCACCGACAGGCCGCGCAAGGAGAGGTCGCGCGCGACGCCGGCCCCTGTCACACCGCCGCCGATCACGCAGACGTCGTGAGCGCTCGGTGCGCTCAAGCGAGGATCACGCCCCGGATACTAGCTGGCCGCCTCGTGCTGCTTCTGGAACTCGTCGATGATCGCCTTGGCCAGGTGCGCGGGCATCTCGTCGTAGTGCGAGAACTTCTGGTGGAAGCTTCCGCGACCCTGCGTGATCGAGCGGAGGTCGAGGGCGAAGCGCAGCATCTCGTGCGCCGGCACTGAAGCGCGCACCTTCTCGTAGCCGTCGTCCGGCTCGGTCCCGAGGATCTTGCCGCGCCGTCCGTTGATGTCGGACATGATCGCGCCGAGGTTCTTTTCGGGCACGCGGATATCCGCCTCCACGACCGGCTCGAGGAGCACAGGCCCCGCGTCCAGGGCGCCCCTGCGGATCGCCATCGAACCCGCGATCTGGAACGCCATGTCGTTGGAGTCGACCTGGTGAAACTTCCCGTCCACCAGGGTCACCTTGACATCGACCATCGGATATCCGGCGACCACTCCCTTCGCCATGTTGTCGACGATCCCTTTCTGCACCGAGACCCGGAAGTTCTGAGGGATCGCGCCGCCGAAGATCTTGTCCTCCCACACAAAGCCCTCGCCGCGCTTTGTCGGGGCCACCTCGATCACGCAGATCCCGTACTGGCCGTGGCCGCCGGACTGCTTGACGTGCCGGCCCTCGACCCGGCTGTGGCCCGAGACGGTCTCGCGGTATGCGACGCGCGGCACCTCGGTGGTCGCCTCTACGCCGTACTTTCGCTTGAGCTTCTCGAGGATGACGTCGAGGTGGACGTCGCCCAATCCAGCGATGACCAGCTGCTTCGTCTCTTCGACGCGCTCCACGTGCAGGGTTGGGTCCTCTTCGCTCAGCCGCGCCAGCCCGCTCGAGATCTTCTCCTCGTCGCCCCTCGCCTTGGGCGTGATCGCGAGCGTGTAGGCCGGACCGGGCAGGTCCAGGGGCGGAAGCGGCCCTCCGTCCTTCATGCCCAGGGTGTCGCCGGTCAGGGTATGGGCGAGCTTGGTCGCCGCCCCGATGTCGCCGGCTTTCACCTCGGTGGTGGCGATGTGCTCCTTGCCGCGCGGAAAGAAGATCTGCGCGAGCCGCTCCTCGCCGCCACGGCTCAGGTTGGGCAGATGCGCGTCCGCCTTGACCGTGCCCGACACGACCTTGAAGTAGCTGACCCGGCCGAACTGGTCCCCGCCCGTGCTGAACACGAACGCCTTCACCGGCTTGTCGGGCTCGACGTCGGGCGGAGGCATCAGCTCCGCGATCGTCGACATCAGGGTGCGGACGCCGAGGAGCTTGGTCGCCGAGCAGCACACCACCGGCGCGACCTTCCCGGCGAGGATTCCCTCGCGCAGGCCGCGCTGGATCTCCTCTTCGCTCAACGTGCCGGCGTCCAGGTATTTCTCGAGCAGCGAGTCATCGCTCTCGGCGGCGGCCTCGATCAGCTGCCCGCGGTACTGCTCGACCAGCTTCTGCATGTCGTCGGGAACAGGGACCTCGCTGCCCTTACCGTCGGACGTCGTCACGAACGCTTTGAGGTGGAGCAGGTCGACGATGCCGCGGAAGTCCTGCTCCGAGCCGATCGGCAGGTGCAGTGGAAACGGGCGCGGAGTGAGGACCTCGCGCATTGCGGCGACCGCGCCGTAAAAGTCGGAGTTCTCCTTGTCCAGCTTGTTGACCACGACGATTCGCGGCTTGCTGGTTCGATTGCATTGCTCCCACGCGACCTCGGTGCCGACTGCCAGCTGCGGGCCGGCCCCGACCACCACGACTGCGCCTTCGGCCACACGAAGGCCGCTGAGCACCTGGCCCGCGAAGTCAAAGAAACCGGGCGCGTCGAGGATGTTGATCTTGAAGCCGTTGTGCTCGGCGAAGGCGACTCCGAGGTTGATCGAGATCTTGCGCTTCTGCTCTTCGGGCTCGAAGTCCAAAGTCGCGGTCGACTGGTCAGGGGCGCCCATGCGCTGGATCGTGCCGGAGGCGAACAGCATCGCCTCGGCGAGCATGGTCTTGCCGTCGTGCGAGTGGCCCAACAGGACCACGTTCCTTATCTTGTCCGTAGCGTACTCAGTGGCCATCCAACCCCCTTGCACCCCGGTCGCCGATGCGGTAAGGACAAGTCTAAGGCGCGGTTAAGAGCGGGTTGGCTTGGGTATCATCAATTACCAATGGCCAAGAAAACCGCGTCCATCGAAGAGGTTCTCGCTGCCGTCGAGGCTGCCCGAGACAAGGTCATGGCCGACGAGGTGAAGTCACTCACCAAGCTCGGCATTCCGAAAGCGATGGCGTATCAGATGATCGCCAGCCGGTTCCACCAGAAGGTGGGGAACCAGGAGGAGGCCGAGCCCGACCCGTTTGAGGGCAATGCGACCTCCTGGGAAGAAATCGGCTAATCACGCTCCGGGGGCGTGAATCGAGCCAGCCGGCTCGCTCGCCTTCTACGGATCCTTTCTGTGGTCATCGCTGAGCCGGGACTCAACCCACTTGAGCTGGCCGAACGCGCCGGGGTCTCCGAACGGACGCTGCGGCGCGACCTCGTGCAGCTGCGGGGGCTCGGCTACGAAGTGGCGTACACGGGAGGCTACGAGGTGCAGGAGAAGCTGAACCTGGAGGGTCGCGCAGGCCACCGCTCACTGGGCCGGGTCTACGAACAGCACATGGAGCTGTTGCGGACGCAGTTGCCCAAACGGCTGGCTGCGCAGGTCACCGAAGAGGTCGACTCGCTGGCCCCGGCCGCGCTCGCCTCCCTGTTCGCGACCGCCATCGAACGGCACGCCAAGGTGTCGCGATGAAACCGATCGTCCTCATCCCGAGCGGCGAGGCCGACGCCGACTTCATTTACGCCACCGGTCTGGCTGTGGAAACCAGCCTGTACATCCGCTTCGGTGACGGTGACGACGTGCTGGTGACGAGCCCGCTCGAGATCGAACGCGCGCGGGTGCAGAGCAGGGCGAGTCGCAAGCTGCTGCTCGAAGAGGCGGGCTATGAAGCCGCCGGCCCCTACGTCTCCTACGCCCGCCTGGCGGCCAGGATGCTGCGCGAGCGCGCGCTCGACTCGGCCCGCGTGTCGCCCCGTCTTCAGGCGGGCTACCTCGAGGCCATGCGCGAGGCCGGGCTCGAGGTGGAGGTCGACACGGGGCTGTTCCGGGCCGAACGGCGCCGCAAGTCGCCGGAGGAGGCCGGTTTCATCGAGGCTTCCCAGCACGCCGCCGAGGCTGCGGTGGTCGAGGTGGTCAGTCAGCTCGCACAGGCCGATATCAGGGACGGGATCCTGTGGCTCGATGAGGAGCCGCTGACCTCAGAGCGTCTCTACGCGCGCGCGTCATTGCTGCTCGGGGAGCGCGGCTTCGTGTGCCCGGACATGATCATCGCCGGCTCCCCCGAATGCGCGATGCCCCACTATCGGGGTGAAGGCCCGATCCGGGCGCATGCGCCGGTCATCATCGACATCTTTCCTGGGAGCAGGAACACCCACTACCACGGAGACCTCACGAGAACGGTCGTGGTGGGAGACGTCCCTGAAGAGATGCGCCGTATGCATGCGGCCGTGTTACAGGCGCTTGACGCGGGGATCGAATCGATCAAGGCCGGCGCTTCCGGTCGCGATGTCCACCACGGCGTTTGCCAGGTCCTCGTGGATCGGGGCTACGGGACCACGACGAAGGGGTTCGAGGGGGAGGGAGGCGGCGCGAAGATGAACCACTCCACCGGCCACGGCGTCGGGCTCGACGTGCACGAGGAACCTGCGCTGCGTGGGCCGGACGAGAACATCCTGGCCGAAGGCGACGTCGTGACGGTCGAGCCTGGTCTTTATCTCCTGGGGCTGGGTGGAGTCCGCATCGAGGACACGGGCATGGTCACCAAGCACGGTTTCAAGAACTTCACCACCCTCACGCGAAGTCTCGATCCCCGCGATTATCTGTAAAGTAGCCATTGACGGTGCCTGACGACGAAACGCTGGGGCAGAGGATCCATCGCGTGCGCCAGGAGCGCGGGATGAGCCTGGCCAAGGTCAGCGGCCCCGACTTCAGCCGCGCCTTCCTGCACCAGGTCGAGCACGGGATGAGCCAACCCTCGACCCGGGTGCTGAGGGTGATCGCGGGCCGGCTCGGTACCGAGGTCGACTATCTCCTGGAAGGCCGCCTTCCGGCAGTGGAACGCGAGCTCGCGCTCGAGAAGGGCCGCGTCCTGCTGGCGCGCGGGGATGCGCGGCGCGCCCTCGATGCGCTGCAGCCGGCCGCCGATTCCACCGAATGGCCTCTGGGCGCGGACGCCAGGCTGAGCCAGGCTGAAGCCCTGCGCGCGCTCGGGCGCGACGACGACGCGAACGCCCTGCTGGCTCGAGAGAAGGAAACGATCGCATCGCGCCGCGACCGCCTCCGGCAGCAGCGGCTGCAAGCGATCGAGAAAGGCGAGCGGGTCGGCTACGGCGAGGGGGGCACGAAGGACGCGCTGGAGTCAGCCGTCAAGGCTCACCTCAAGCTGGCCGATCAAGCGGAGCGCGGCGCCAACAGCCGCGACGCGCTCGAACACTACCGCGCGGCGCGTGTCCTTCTCGAAGTCCGCTGAGCCTCTAAAGCCCGCTCGCAAACGTGAACGGCGGCGGTGGGGTCACCGCCGGTGGCGTGATCTCCAGCGTGATCACCTCGTGCGATTTCAGGACGATCGCGTTCGGGTCACCTGTGTACACCTGTGGGCCCTTGCCGTCCTGCAGGTCGATGTAGACCACCAGCTTCTCGTCGGGCGTCAAGGTGAGGGTCGAAACGTGGGTCGCATTGAGCGGTTCGTTGGGCAGCCCCTGCGCCTTGTTCCACGTGCTCCAGACCGCGAAGAACTGGCCCAGGGTGAACGTATCGGTCGCCGGCGACTCGATGTGGATGACATCGGTGTTGGCGGGATGGACGTGCAGCCAGTAGAAGCAGGTGGGGGCTGTGGGGTCGCCGCTGATCCCGATGTTCGGGGGGATGGGCAGGAGGTTGCCCTGGTAGACGATCTGGAGGGCGGCGTGGTAGTGGATCTGGGTGTGCTCGAGCTGGTCGCAGGGGATGCCCGCGGCCAGGGCCGGAGCCGTCGACTTGTTGTTGGCCAGGAAGTAGATGATCAGGCCGATCGCAAACACGACCAGGATGGCCGCGACGGCGATCGCGAGCAGCGGGACGTCGTTCCCCTTCTTGACCCTGACCGGCGGCCGGCGGCCGCCTTTGCCGGCGCCCGTCCGCAGCGGGGCCTTTGTTTTGGTTGCCATGTCCCTTGGTAGAATACCGACCTACCCTTTCTGGCTTCGGCCGGAGGCACATGCCCCCGATCGACCGGAGCCTGAACCCATAGGAAGGAGGTCCCCGTTGCGGGATTACGAAGTTCTCTACATCGTCCGCGCTGACCTGGACGACGAGAAGGTCCAGGACGCGGTGAAGCGGGTCAACACGCTGATCGAAAGGTCGGGCGGCACGGTCGAGCGCACCAACCTCTGGGGCAAGCGCAAGCTGGCCTACGAGGTCAAGCACCAGAAGGAAGGCTCGTACGTCCTCCAGGACTTCTCATTCGACCCGGGCCGGGTGCCTGAACTCGAATCGGCCCTGAAGATCACCGAAGAGGTGTTGCGGCATCTCATCGTGCGCAAGCCGGAGAAGGCCGCTGTTGCGACCATCGTCGCCCCGCCGCCGGCGGAGGTCGTGCTGGAACCCATTGCGACGGAGTCGGAGCTAGTCGAGGAACCGGCGGCCAGTGCGAATGGGAAGGAGTCCTAAAAATGTCAAACCTGAACAAAGCCATGCTGATCGGAAGGCTGACCAAGGACCCGGAGATGCGCTACACGCCCAGTGGGACCGCGGTGACCAACTTCAGCATCGCCACCAACCGCTGGTCGTCCGGTCCGGACGGCGAGCGCAAAGAGTTCACCGACTACCACAACATCGTGGCCTACCCGATCGGCAAGCGAAACCTGGCCGAGACCGTGGCCCAGTACACGCGCAAAGGCGCCCTCGTCTTCGTCGAAGGCCGCATCCAGACCCGCTCGTGGGAAGGTCAGGACGGGCAGAAGCGTCGCGTGACCGAGATCATCGCCAACGACGTGCAGTTCCTGGAGCCGCGTGGAGCGGGCAGCGGCGGCACCGGCGCCGGAACCGGGGCTCCGGCTCGGAGCGGCGGCGGCGCGTCACATGAAGACATCCCCGCTCCGGACGACGCCCCTCGGGACGTCGACCCGGACGAGATCCCCTTTTAGGAGTTATTGATGGGAGTCAACCGACCACAACGTGAATCAGGCGGCGGCAGCGGCGGCAGCGGCGGCGGAGGCAGAGGGCCGAAGCGCCAGCACCGCAAGGTGTGCAGCTTCTGCGTCGAGAAGATCCACTACATCGACTACAAGGAGATCTCTCGGCTCCGGCGATTCGTAAGCGACCGCGGCAAGATCCTTCCGCGACGGGTCACAGGGACGTGCGCCCGGCACCAGCGGCCGCTGACGACCGCGCTCGAGCGCGCGCGCGCGATCGCCCTGCTTCCTTACACAACCGAGTCGCGCTAGGCGCTCTAAGGGGCGATCCAATTCGGTCGCCCTG
>DATMKM010000106.1:0-15306 GCA_035571315.1 Candidatus Acidiferrum sp. | reverse complement strand
TTGCGGACGATCGCGCTGGAACAGCTGCGCAACGGAATCAACATCCTGCTGGCGGGGGCGGGCGTGCTGACGATCGTCACCGGCGACTTCGTCGACGGGGCGATCATCCTGGGACTCATCGTGCTCAACGTCGGCTTGACCATCGTCCAGGAGTACCGGGCCGAGAGAGCGCTGTCCGCCCTGCGCGATCTGCTTCCGCTTCATTGCCGAGCGATCCGCGACGGGGTGGAGCTGGATCTGCCGGCTGGGCAGCTTGTACCGGGCGACGTCATCTTCATCCGCAGTGGAGACCTCGTTCCGGCGGACGTACGACTCCTGGAGGCGGATGGGCTCGAGGTGAACCAGGCGACGCTCACCGGCGAGTCGGTGCCGCAGGCCAAGTCGATCGGCCCCATCGCCAGCCCTGCGGCGATCGACTGGTTGAACATCGCCTTTGCCGGCACGACCGTCGTAGGCGGCGAAGGGAAAGGGATCGTCATCGCCACCGGCTCGATGACCCAGTTCGGTAAGACCGCTTCGCTGGTCAAGGGCACGCATGCGCCGAGCGATTTTCAGGTCAATCTGGCCCACTTCGCCGGGTTTCTGCTGCGGTTCGGCCTCATCCTGGCCGCCGGAGTCTTCATCAGCAATGCGCTGCTTGGGCGTGGCGTGCTGGTGTCGCTCACGCTGGCACTCGCACTGGCGTTGGGCATCGTGCCGGAGGCCCTCCCCGCGGTGACCGCGACCACGCTTGCCCTTGGCGCTGCCGCACTGGCCAAGAAAAAGGTATTGGTTCGACGGCTGGCTGCAGTCGAAGACCTCAGCGTGATCGACACCCTGTGCATCGACAAGACCGGCACCATCACCGAAAACCGCACCCGCTTGGTGGGCACCTGGTCTCTCGTCCCGACCACGACCCTGCTGGAATCGGCGCTGCTGTGCTCCAGCTATCCACGAAGGGGGGCGAGCACCATCGACGACGCGATCATCGATGGTGCCACGGAACTCGACCTCCAGGCCCTGGCCGCGATGAGCAGGCAGACGGTGATGCAGTTCAGCTCGGAGACCAAGCAGATGTGCGTGGCCGTCGATCGGTCTGGCGGTCGGGAGCTCATCTACAAAGGCGCGGCCGCGGTGGTGATCGAGGGGTGCTCGCGGATCCGGACCCCGTCGGGGGATCGCTCGCTCGACGACGCACTACGAACCACGATCGCCGCGGAGCTGGCCCGTCTCCAATCGGGTGGTGGCCGAGTCCTGGCCGTCGCGACGAGCACAGGGTCTGACCAGGCCGACCTCACCCTCAGCGGTCTCCTCGCGCTGTCCGACCCTCCACGGCCGACTGCCGCTGCGGCCCTGGCGCGGGCGAGCAAGATCGGCGTCGAGGTCAAGATCGTGACCGGCGATGCGCGATCGCGCGCGGGCGCGCTCGCCCGCCAGATCGGAATCGACGTGCAGGACGACGCGATCGTGTCGGCGACCGAGCTTCGCGGCAGCGATGTCGCGGAGGCGGCGCTGCACGGCCGGATCTTCGCGGAGGTCGTGCCGGCTGACAAGTTCCACTTGGTCCAGACCCTGCAGCGGCTCGGCCGCCACGTGGCGGTCACGGGCGATGGCGTCAACGACACGCCGGCGCTGCAGACAGCCGACGTAGGCATCGCCCTGGCCAGTGGCACGGATGCCAGCAAGGGCGCAGCCGACCTGGTGCTCCTCCAGGACGACCTTGGTGTGATCGTCGACGGCGTCGAGGAAGGGCGCCGAACGTTCACGAACATCAACCGATATCTGCTCTACACGATGGTCAGCAACTTCGCCAATGTGATCATCGTCGCGGTCGCATCGCTGGTGCTCAACTACCTGCCGTTGCTCCCCGACCAGGTGTTGCTTCTCAACGTGCTCGCGGACCTGCCCATGCTCGCGATCGTGACGGATGTCGTCTCGCTCGAAGACATCGCCACGCCGCGCCGTTGGGACGTGCGCCGGCTGGTCGAGCTCTCCGTCTTTCTCGGGCTCGTTAACGCGGTGTTTGCCTTCGGCTTGCTCCGCATCCTGTCCGCACGGTCTCCGGAGGTCGTCCACGCCGCATGGTTTCTGTTCCTGGGATCGACCGCGCTCCTGGTCCTGTTCGCCGTGCGGACCCCGGGCTGGTTCTGGAGCAAGCCGTGGCCCAGCGTACCCATCGTTTTGGCGGTCGCCCTCGCCTTGGGAGTGACTGTGGCGCTCGTGAACATCCCCGAGGCTCGCAGCCTGCTGCGCTTCGGCACCCTGACGATTCCCGAACAGCTCGAGATCGGCGCCTACTCCGTCGCCTACCTGTTTATGGCGGATGCGCTGCAGAGAGCGTTCATCCGCACGCAGCCGGTCCGTGATCCGAGGTCTGCGCGGACAAAGTGAACCAGTAGCGGCGGTTCGCCGACCGGCTTGTACGAGCCTCGCTGAGCGCGGCTATTGACCCTTTCCCTGTGTAGCTGAGGGCGCCATGTCGCGACCGGAGGCATGAGAAGGCGCCGCCGAGTTCCGGCCGCTTCCTAGCGGGAGACATAGCTCAGGCCTTTCTGATTGCCGAAAGGCCCCTCTGAAGCGGGACCAGGCACCCCTGTCACCAAGGCCATGCGGCAGGTGTCACCGATCGCGCCGGCGTGTTGACTTGGATCACGAGCCGTCCAAGAGCTCAATCAGAACCTCGCAAGAGGCCCAAATCCAGGAGGAAACGTCGTGAACAAGGCAATTCGTTGGCGGATCATCAGTCTTCAGGCGATGCTCGTCATCATTCTCATGGGAGCTTCAGGCTTCCTTTTCTACGAGGGCAGCTTCGTGACCGGGATGGTTAAGGACGAGCTGACCGCGCAGCAGGTCTTCTTCCCAACCGCTGACCAGATCAAGACCGGCGGCGCGCTGGACCCGGCGGTGTTCTCGCAGGAGATTCGGGACCAGGCCGGCAATCAGGTCACCGATGGTAACCAGGCGAGGATCTACGCGAACGACTTCCTAGCCGTGCACCTGCAGGGTGTCGCCGGCGGCTCGACGTACGCCTCGATCGGTACCAAGATCACGGCCGCGACCGCAGCCGTCGCTGCCGCGTCGAAGACGGACCCGAACTACGCGACACTTCAGGCCCAGGTAGCGACGCTCAACGGCGAGAAGACCACGCTATTCACCGGCGAGATGCTGCGCGCCACGCTCCTCAACTCGTGGGGCTGGTGGACCCTCGGTCTCTACACCACCTACGCCGGTATCGGACTTCTGATCGCTGCGCTCGGGGTGCTCGGGGCCGTAGCCTTCGAACTCCTCGTCGCAGTGCGCAAGCCTGAAACATCCAAAGTCAAGGTCGGGCAGAAAGTCGTCGCCTGACAGCGCACAAGGGACGGCAAACTCCGGCGGGCTTCGGGCCCGCCGGATCTTTCTTGCAGGCCGCAAATGAGCGAGACTGACGCACGTGGCGCTTTCCCCGCCAGCTGATATCCGGGTCAGCTCCCGGCGTCCCCGAGTTCGCAACCCGTACAGCCGGCTCCCCAACTGGCTCTATCCGGCGTTCGTTGTCGTTGCGCTCAGCCTGTTCGGCATCTTCGCCATCTGGGTCGTGTTCTTCCAGCACGAGGGCTATTACGCCCCTTACCTCAGCCCGTTCTACTCCCCGCTGATCAAAGTTGGACCGATCCCGCCCGGGGTCTGGGTAGCGTGGGCCCCGCTGGTTTTCCGCCTCACCTGCTACTACTACCGCAAGGCATATTTCAGAAGCTTTTTCGGCCATCCGCGCTCATGCGCGGTACCGGAGCGGAACGGGCGCCGGTACCTGGGCGAGACGGCTTTCCCGTGGGTGTTCAACAACTTCCACCGGTTCGCCTTCTACGCCACTGTCGTACAGGTCGCATTCCTGTGGTTCGACGCCGTAGTCGCTTTTGACTTTGGCGGCCGGTTCGGCATCGGCCTCGGCAGCGTACTGATGCTGACCAACGTGCTCCTTCTGTCGGGGTACACGTTCGGCTGTCACGCTTTCAGGCACCTGGCCGGCGGCGAGCTGGATTGCTTCTCGTGCTCGCTCGCGGCACGCGCGCGCCACAAGCTGTGGAAGGGCGTCACCGTGCTCAACGTCAGGCACGACCGCTGGGCCTGGGCGAGCCTCGTCTCGGTCGCGGGCACGGACATCTACATCCGTCTCCTGCTGGCCGGCGCGCTGCGCGATCCAAGGTGGATCGCGTGAGTTACGAAACGGTCGAGACCGAGGTCCTGGTCCTGGGCGCGGGCGGGGCGGGGTTGAGGGCAGCCGTCGCGGCGGCCGAGGCAGGCGCGCGCGTACTGGTCGTCTGCAAGTCGCTCCTGGGCAAAGCCCACACGGTCATGGCAGAAGGCGGCGTGGCGGCCGCCATGCACAACGTCGCCTACCAGGACTCGTGGGAGGTCCATTTCGCCGACACGATGAAGGGCGGCAAGCTCATCAACGACTGGCAGATGGCCGAGATCCACGCCAAGGAATCGCCGGACCGGGTGCTGGAGCTCGAGCGATGGGGGGCCGTCTTCGACCGCACCTGGCAGGGGCGCATCCATCAGAGGCCGTTTGGAGCGCACACCTACCCGCGCCTCGCTCACGTGGGAGACCGCACCGGCCTCGAGCTGATCCGCACGCTGCAGGATCGCGCGGTGCACCAGAGCGGGGTGGAGGTGCACATGGAGGTGACGGTATTCAAGTTGCTGAAGGCGGAAGGCCGGGTCGCGGGCGCGCTTGCATACCGGCGCGCTGACGGCTCCCTGATCCTCTACCGCTGCCGCGCGCTCGTGCTCGCCTCGGGCGGCGCCGGAAAGATGTATCGCGTCACGTCCAACTCGTGGGAGAGCACTGGTGACGGGACCGCCCTGGCCTACGACGCCGGCGCACAGCTTCGCGACATGGAGATGGTCCAGTTTCATCCGACCGGCATGGTCTGGCCGGCCGGCGTGCGGGGCATCCTGGTCACCGAAGGGGTGCGGGGCGAGGGAGGAGTGCTGCGCAACAAGGACGGCGAGCGGTTCATGGAGCGATACGACCCCGACCGCATGGAGCTGTCGTCGCGCGACGTCGTGGCGCGCGCCATCAACTCGGAGGTTTTGGCCGGGCGCGGGACGCCTCACGGGGGCGCGTTCCTGGACATCACGCACCGCAAGCCCGACTTCATCAAGAGCAAGCTGCCGTCCATGTACGAGCAGTTCCTCAAGCTCGCCAACGTCGACATCACCAAACAGCCGATGGAGATTGCGCCAACGATTCACTACGCGATGGGCGGCGTCAGGGTCGAGGCTGAGACCGGCGCGAGCACGGTTCCGGGACTCTATGCGGCCGGCGAGGTGGCGTCGGGTCTGCACGGCGCCAACCGGCTTGGCGGCAACTCGCTGAGCGACCTGCTGGTCTTCGGCAAACGGGCGGGCGAAGCCGCCGCCGCCGCCGCCAAGAGCGATCCGAATGCGGCCGGTGCCAGGCTCGACCCGGGCGAGATCGACCAGGCGATCGCCGAACTGATGGCGCCGCTCGACCGGCCCGCGGGCGAGAACCCCTTCAAGGTGCAGGCGGAGATCCAGGACGTGATGACCGCCCACGCCCCGATCGTCCGCGACGGCCCTGGGCTGCAGGCCGGGCTCGAGAAGATCCTGGAGCTTGAGAAGCGCGCGAGTCAATGCGGCGCCGGAGGCTCCGCCACGCTGGTTTTCAACCCCGGCTGGCACACGTCCCAGGATCTGCGTTCGATGCTGGTCAACGCCGAGGCCTTGCTGCGCTCGGCGATTGAAAGGAAAGAAAGCCGGGGAGCGCATGCGCGGTACGACTTTCCGAAGACCGAAGACCACCTGACCGAGGTCAACTACATGGTTGAAAGGACCCCGCAGGGCATGAGCGTCAAAGCTGAGCGACGGCCCCCGATGCCCGACTATCTCGCCCAGGCGGTCCAGCACTCTTACACCCGCTACACGCCCGAGGAGATCGAATAGTGGAGGTTTCCAACCTCGACCTCAAGATCTGGCGCGGGGACGCCAAGGGCGGGGAGCCCGTCACTTACCGCGTCCCGGTCCGCGAGGGGATGGTCGTGCTCGACGCGGTGCTGTGGGTGCAGGCGAACATGGCAGCCGACCTGGCTGTGCGCTGGAACTGCAAGGCGGCCAAGTGCGGATCCTGCTCGGCGGAGATCGATGGCTTTCCCCGTCTTATGTGCAAGACGCCGATCGCCGAATACGGTGGCCAGGTGAGCGTGGGACCTATGAAAGCCTTCGCGGTGATCAAGGACCTCGTCACCGATGTCAGCTGGAACTACCAGGTCAACAAGGAAATCCCGCCGTTCACGCCCAGCGAGAAAGATCTCACGAGCAGCGAGCCCTGGCGGATGCAGCAAAAGGATGTGGAGCGCGTGATGGAGTTCCGCAAGTGCATTGAGTGCTTCCTGTGCCAGGACGTCTGCCACGTCCTGCGAGCGCACGACCTAAAAGGCGCCTTCCAGGGCCCGCGATTCATGGTCCGCATCGCCAGCCTCGAGATGCACCCGAAGGATGCCCTCGACCGGCGCGCGCTGCTGAAGGGAAAAGCCGGGATCGGCTATTGCAACGTCACGAAATGCTGCACTGAGGTCTGCCCCGAGCACATCCACATCACAGACAACGCGATCATCCCGCTGAAAGAGCGGATGGACGACTCGTACTTCGATCCTGTCCGTTCCCTCCTGCGTCGCCTGGGGGGCGGAGCCCGCAAACCCCCGGCTTAAGCACCCGTCCGGCCGTTTGGCCCTACCGGGCGGGGACTTGTGGCACATGTGGGATCGGGCCGCCGGGCGAACACTGGAGGCATGTTCGTTGAGGGATCGATTCACATCGACCACCCGGTTGAATCGGTGAAGGCCATCCTGGCCGCGGGTCCTCACGCATGGTTCGCGCACCTCGACGACTCGGGTGAGGCCGAAGTCGGCCCGCATGTCGCCGGCATCAGCCTCCATAAGAAGGTCGCCGTCGAGGTCGGCCCACTGGTGACCACCGGCGATTGGACCGAGATTCCCGTCACATGGAAAGCGACCTTCATCGAGAAGTTGTTTCCCGTCATGACCGGAAAGGTGGAACTGGCGCCCGTCGACGCTCGGACTACGAAACTGACGGTGTGCGGCATGTACGAGCCTCCTTTTGGACCGTGGGGAAAGCAGGTTGACGATGCTTTCATGCACAAGGTCGCGGAAGCCACGGTCGCCGACCTCGCACGGTCAATCGCAAGTCAGGTTGCCGCAGTTCTGGCTCGGGTCGACTAGCTCGCTTACTGAGAGCCCGGCATCGTGGTGTGCCGGGCAAGATAGGCGGCCGCCTCAGCTCGGCGAGCGACCTCCAGCTTCGACAGGATCGTCGAGACGTAATTCTTGACCGTCTTCTCGGCCAGCTTCAGCTCCTTGCCGATCTGCCCGTTGGTCATGCCCTGCGCGATCAGAGTCAATATTCGTTCTTCCTGGGCGGACAGGCGCGACAGCTTCTCGTCACGCATCGTCTTGCCTTTGCGAAGCCGCTCCAACACCGAGCGCGTGACCTCGGGGTCGAGCAGACTCCTTCCGGCGCCGACTTCGCGGATCGCGCGGATCAGCTCGCCACCGCGGATCTGCTTGAGCACGTAGCCCGCGGCCCCCGCCATGATCGAGGCGAACAGCGCCTCGTCGTCGGCAAATGAAGTGAGCATCAGCACCTGCGTGTTCTCGAGCCTGGCTCGGATCTCGCGTGTGGCTACGATTCCGCTTCCATCAGCAAGACGCACGTCCATCACGACCACATCCGGTTTGGTCCTGATCGCCTGGTCGATGGCTTCTTGAACTGACCCCGCCTCGCCTACCACTGTGAGGTCAGGGTTCGCGTTGATCAGAGATTTCACGCCGTCGCGGACGACCTCGTGGTCGTCAACCAACAATATGCGGAGGTTGTCTTTCGACACGGGCGCTATGGTCTCACGCCAGCCGGCCCGTCAGGTTGGGAACGTGAAGCGCAGCTTGGTCCCTTTTCCGTTCGAGCTGCTGATGCGCAGGGTGCCTCCGATGCCGACCGCGCGCTCGCGCATGTTCCGCAATCCGTTGCCTGTCGATGGTCCGCGCGCATCGAAACCAATGCCGTCGTCTTCGATCGCGAGGATCGCGGTCGCCCCTCGCCGGCTCAGACGAACCGCCGCGTGCTTGGCCCGAGAATGGCGCGTGATGTTGGAGAGGGCTTCGCGCGTCAGCTGAACGATTTCGTGTGATCGAGACGAAAAGCTGGCCGAGACGGCGCCGTCCACCTCGACCGCAACCAGTATGTGTGACGTCGAGCTGACCTCCTCCCCGAGCGCTTCGAGCGCCTGGTTCAGCTGCCGGTCGGCCAGGATCCCAGGCCTCAGGCCGAAGATGTAATTGCGCAGGTCCCGGATGACCCGGTCAAGCTCCTCCACCGCCTTCTCGACGCGCGCCGACGTCTCAGGCGAGCCCGACATCAGCGCTGTGCTCTGTAGGTTCATCCCGACGGCAAACAGCGACTGGATGATCCCGTCATGGAGCTCTTTGGCGATGCGCTCCCGTTCGTCCATCAGTCCGAGGCGTCGCAGGTCGGTCTGGGCCCGCACGTACTGGATCGCGACGGATGCCTGGTCGGCGAATGTCTCCACAAGTCCAACGGTGCTCTCGTCGAAGCGGCGACCTCCCGTCAAATTCGCCACCATCAGCGTGCCGGTGGCGCGGCCGCTGACCCGAAGGGGTACGAAAATGGCTGGGCCCACCTGCCCGAGACGGAGGATGGGCTGGTAGGCGCCGCGATTGGCGGCGGCTGCCTCGGTGACAAGCGGCAGGCCTGATTTCATCACGTCCCCCGAGATCGACCTCGCCGCCGGAACAGATTGCCCCCGAACCTCATCCGCGTGCGCCCCGACCGCGGCGGCAACGACAAGCTGGCCCGGGCTGGCGCTGGTCGTGATGATGGTCGCCGAATCAGCGTCGGCGAGGTCTCGGGCGTGCTCGGCGATCGCCGCGAGCAGCGAGTCGGCATCGGAGCCCGCCAGTATGTTGCCCGTGATGTCCCGCAGGGCATCGAGCCATCGCTCGCGCTGACGGGTCTGGGCGTATAGCGTTGCGTTGGCGATCGCCACGCCCGCCTGGGTGGCGAGAATGACCAGGGACTCCTGGTCTTCCTCGCTGAACTCCGGGGCGCTTCGCTTCTCCGTCAGGTAGATGTTGCCGTACACCTTGCCCATCGCCTGGACCGGAGCGCCCAGGAAGGAACCCATCGGAGGGTGATGGCTCGGAAAGCCAACTGAATTCGCGTGGGCCGCGATGTTCGCGATGCGGATCGGTCGCGGCTGGGTAATCAGCAGTCCGAGGATTCCGCGACCGCGCGGTAGGGCCCCGATGGCGCGATGCTGCTTGGCCGAGAGCCCGGTGGTGACGAACTCCACGAGCTCACCACCGTCGCCTATCACACCGATCGCTCCGTAACGGGCATCCGCAACCTGGGCGGCCAGGTCCACTATGCGCTGCAGCACCATCGGCAGCGACAGCTCCGACGCGAGGGTGAGGCCGGCCTCGAGCAGTACGTCCTTCCGGTCCGGCGGGCGCCCCATCGGTGGCGAATTTACGCCCATTGGTTCGCCCGTACCCAAGAGGCTGCCTCGCGACCTGTTCCGGCTAGGGTCAGGTCCCCCAAACAGGCGGCCATTCGGCCCTCCTCTCGCAGGCCCTCGTCACAGAAGCTGGTGTCATGGGCGTTTCCAGGCGTTTCGAGAGAATCCTGCTGGCCACCGACGGCAGCGATGCCGCACGTGCTGCCGTAGACGCAACAATCGCTCTGGCCAAATCACCAACGGTGAAGGTAAGGGTCGTGCAGGTGTGGAACCTGGAGATCCGCCACCGTCACGGCAGCGCGGACTTAGAGGTTCGCGGCGAGGCGGGCAAGCTGGTCGATGCGACTGTTGAACGCCTGTTCCGCGCAGGGGTGATCGCCGAGCGAGAGATCTGCCGGGCCGACAGCACGCACGTCGCCGCCGCCATCGCCTGCGCCGCCAAGGTGTTTGAAGCCGACGTGGTCGTCATCGGTTCGCGAGGCCTCTTGGATTGGCAGGCGCTGACCGTGAAAAGCGGCACCAGCCAGATCCTCTGCGGGTTGGATTGCCCTGTGTTGATCGTCCGCGGCGTGCCGAGTGGCCCTTCGATCAGGAGCTGGAAGGTCCTGCTCGCGGTCGCGGCGGGCGACGACCTGGAACCAGGCGTTCGGGCGGCAACATCGATTGGGCGCTCAGACGAGTCTGTGGTGGTCGTCCACGTCGCCCAGACCATCGCCGGGCTTCACAGGTTCGCCTACCTGGAATCCGGCGCCGAGATCCGCGAAACGATGGCGCAGGCCAGCAAGCTGCTCGGCGAAGCCGGCGTGAAGGTTCAAGGTGTCGTCGCGCACACGGGTCCGGTCACCAAGGCGGTGTCCGAGATCGCCATGGAAGCGGACGCCGACCTGATCGTGATCGGCTCGAGCCGCATGGGGGACATCGGCAGCCTTTTCCTCAGCTCTGTGGCATTCGACCTGCTGCAGTCGACCGAGCGGCCACCGCTCGTGGCCGGAGGTGTGCCCGCATGACGAGCCTTCCTCGGCACCGGACCGTTTCAGATGTGATGACCAGTCGCGTGCACGTGGCCGGCCCGCAGGCGCCGTTCAAGCTCCTGGTACGACTGATCGACGAGAACCGGGTCAGCGCGATTCCAATCGTCGACCAGCAGGGCGTTCCGGTCGGAATCGTTTCCGAGTCTGACCTGCTCCTCAAAGAACGCCGCGCCGAGCTGGACTCTACGCACGACCTGCTTCATGTTCACAAGCGCCGCGTGCAGCGAGCCAAGGCCGCCGGGACCGTCGCCTCGGAATTGATGACGTGCCCCCCGATCACAGTCCCGTCCGAAACCGGTCTCGGCGAGGCGGCACGCCTCATGCATGAGAAGAATGTCCGACGGCTGGTCGTGGTCGACCAACGCGGGCGGATCGCCGGGATCGTGAGCCGGAGCGACCTGCTGCAGGTCTTCCTTTGCTCCGACGACGACCTGCGTAAGGAAATCGCGGGCAAGCTGATTCCTTCGGTCCTGATTTCGGCGGACGACGTCGTTGACGTCGAAGTCAGTTGGAACATTGCCACCCTGTCTGGCGAGGTGGGCCGAAAGAGCGATGCTGAGATCCTGACGCGCCGGACCCGGGAGCTTGACGGTGTCGTCGCGGTCGTGGATCGACTCAGCTTCCGCTGGGACGACACCGACGTCGCTCCGATTCGGCCGGTTTCGCACGGCCGCGTCTTCAGATCAATCTAAGCGGCATTTCCCGCGCCCATCTGTCCCATAACGAACGGGACCTTCGGCCCTCCAAGAACTCCCGCGACAGGAACAGGCTGAAATCCGGCGACACACGCCGCCAGCGCACTCCGGTCAGAGGTCACAAGAGGTATCAGCCATGAGAGCACTCGTTTATCACGGTCCAGGGTTGCGGTCTTGGGACAACGTGCCCAACCCGACCATTCAGCTACCGACCGACGCAATCGTCAAGATCGACACGGCCACCATTTGTGGCACCGACCTGCACATCCTCAAGGGCGACGTGCCGGCCGTCAAGCCGGGCACCATCCTTGGACACGAGGCGGTCGGCACCATTGTCGAAACCGGGGCAGCGGTCACCAACTTCCAGATCGGAGACCACGTCCTGGTCTCTTGCATCACCTCGTGCGGTCGCTGCCGATTCTGCAAAGAGGGTCGCTACGGCCAGTGCACCGGTGGCGGAGGCTGGATCTTCGGCCACATGATCAATGGCCTGCAGGCGGAATACGCTCGCATCCCATTCGCTGACAACTCGTTGTACAAGGTCCCGTCAGGACTGACCGACGAGCAGGTCCTCTTCTTATCCGACATTCTTCCGACTTCGTTCGAGGTCGGCGTCCAGAACGGCGGCGTTCGGCCGGGCGACACCGTGGCCATCGTCGGCGCGGGTCCGATCGGACTGGCGGCGGTCATGACCGCGAAGCTCTACACGCCGGCGAAGATCGTCGTGATCGACCTCGACGACGGGCGCCTCGCCAAAGCGAAGGAGTTCGGCGCTGACGTCACGATCAACAACGGCCGCGAGGATGTCGTCAAGCGAATCCTCGAGTTGACCGGCGGCCTGGGAGCCGACGTCGCCATCGAGGCGGTCGGTATTCCGGCCACATTCGAGCTCGCCGCGGAGCTGATCCGTGCCGGTGGAACGCTCGCCAACGTAGGGGTACATGGCAGCCCTGTGACCCTTCACCTGGAGAAGCTCTGGATCAAGGACGTCACAATCACCACCGGCCTGGTGGACACGCGGACAATCCCGCAGCTGCTTTCCCTGATCGGGGGCGGCAGGCTCAACCCCATCGTGCTGGCAACCCATCGCTTCTCGATGGACGAGGCCATGAAGGCCTATGACGTGTTCGCGGACGCGGCCAAGACCCACGCGCTAAAGGTCGTTCTAATGGGCACCCCGGTCTCTACCGGAACCAAGTCGAAGGTTGCCGTAGCAGCCTCGGCCTAGGCTCCACTCCGGACGGGCGCAGCGCCCGTCCGGTGCCGGCCGGCCCAGAGCACGGAGAGAGCAATGATTCAAATCCTGGCTCCGGCGAGCCGGCCCCGCCCACTGGTCACCAAGGTCCGTCACAGGAGCCAGCGGGCAGGATGGTTGCGAGCGGCCGTCCTGGGCGCCAACGATGGAATCGTTTCAGTGGCCAGCGTTGCCATCGGTGTGATTGCATCCGGGGCCTCGACCACTTTCGTGCTGACTGCCGCCATCGCCGCTCTGGTTGCGGGAGCGATGGCGATGGCCGCGGGCGAGTATGTCTCCGTCAGCTCGCAGCGGGACACGGAGCGAGCGGACCTCAAGCAGGAGCGCGGCGAGCTGAAGGCTCACCCCGAGGTTGAAAAGCAGGAACTGGCGGCCATCTACATCAACCGCGGGCTGTCCAAGGACCTCGCAGAAGAGGTCGCCGAAGCGCTGACCGCTTCTGATGCGCTCGGTGCGCACGCCCGCGACGAGCTTGGCCTGGCAGCCGTGCTGGCTCGTCCGGTTCAGGCGGCGGTCTACTCTGCCCTTAGCTTCACGGCAGGCGCGCTCCTGCCGATCCTCGCCTGTGTTCTCATCCCGAGTGAGGCCCGGACCGCAGCGGTGGTGGTGAGCGCTCTCGTTGCGCTGGCGGTGCTGGGGATTGCGGGGGCTCGCGCGGGCGGCGCGCCGATGCTGCCGGCGGCACTCCGGGTTGGCGTCGGAGGCGGACTGGCAATGGCGGTCACGGCGGCCGTGGGCCATCTCGTCGGCGGTCTCGCGCTGTAACGACAGCGTCGATTTCGAAGCCGCCCGTTCGTCGAGTAGGTGACAGCATCAATGCAGATAGCCTCTGGAGACGAGCCAATTACCGAGGTAGTGCAGTCTCTTCCCGAGCCGGCGGCGGGCAAGCTGCAGATCCTCGCCACCGAGCACTGGAGCCTGCTCGCCACCCGTTCGCTCACCTACACCGAGTCCCTGGGGCGGGTGAACGTGTTCCTGGCCATCCTGTCCGGGGCCGTGATCGCGCTGGCGCTGGTGGCGCAGGCCGACCACTTCGGGCCGACCTTCCTAGCGATCGCCGTGCTTACGCTCCTGGTGGTGCTGTTCACGGGAATCGCCACCGTCGGCCGCCTGATGCGCCTGAATCGCGATGACCACCGCTGGGTGGTCGGCATGAACCGGCTGCGCCACGCGTATCTCGAGCTGCACCCGGAGTTGGAGGCCAACTTCATCACGAGCCCCTACGACGACGTGCCCGGCGCGCTGCGCACGCTCGGCATCGACATCTCTGGAGGGCGAGGGTTGGGGTCTGCGCTGCACGTTTTCCAGACGTTGCCGGGCATGCTGTCGGTGATCGTGGCGGCCATCGTGGGCGCGATCGGCGCGCTGGTCGCGGTCGCGTCCGGGCTCTCGTCCCTCGGCGTCGTGCTGGTGGCCGCGGGCGCCTTTGTGGTTGCCGTGGTCTTGATGGGGCTCTGGGGATCGAGATCGTTTGGCCGAAGCCGAGACCCTAGCATGGAGCCGCATTTCCCGTCGCCGTAGACCTGGGTTCGCAGGTACCCTTTCCCTTCTCTACTAACGAGGGTTCTGGGGAGGGCGGACATGGCCAAGAAGTTTCTGCTCAGCGAGAGCGACATACCCGAGCGCTGGTACAACATCCTGCCGGACCTCCCGGCGCCGCCGGCCCCTTATCTTCACCCCGGCACCCTTTTGCCGATGGGCCCGGCCGACCTGGCCCCGATCTTCCCCCAGGCGATCATCGCCCAGGAGGTTTCCGCCGAGCCGTGGATCGAGATCCCGGACCAGGTGCGCGAGGTGTACAAGATCTGGCGGCCAAGCCCGCTCTACCGCGCCGACCGGCTCGAGAAGGCGCTCGACACGCCTGCCCATATCTACTTCAAGTACGAGGGCGTCTCTCCGGCCGGCTCGCACAAGCCCAACACCGCCGTCCCTCAGGCCTACTACAACTCCAAAGAAGGCGTCAGGCGGCTGACGACCGAGACGGGGGCCGGGCAATGGGGGTCCGCGCTGGCGTTCGCCGGCGCCCTGTTCAACCTCGAAGTCACCGTCTACATGGTCAAGGTCTCGTACGAGCAGAAGCCTTACCGCCGGGCGATGATGGAGACCTGGGGCGCGACGGTGCACGCGTCGCCGACCAACCTCACCAACGCCGGCCGCGGGATCCTCGCCGACGATCCCGACTCGCCCGGCAGCCTCGGCATCGCGATCTCGGAAGCGGTCGAGGACGCGGCCACGCATGACGACGCCAAGTACTCGCTGGGCTCGGTCGTCAACCACGTTCTCCTTCACCAGACGGTGATCGGCCTCGAGGCCAAAAAGCAGATGGAGATGGCGGGCGAATACCCGGACGTGGTAATCGCCTGCGTCGGTGGCGGCTCGAACTTCGCAGGTCTCACGTACCCATTCATCGGCGACAAGCTGAAGGGTCACCGGCCGGACACGCGATTCATCGCCGCTGAGCCGGCCGCCTGCCCCACCCTGACGCGGGGCGTCTACGCATACGACTTCGGCGACGCGGTCGGCCTGGGCCCGGTCGTGAAGATGTTCACGCTAGGCCACAGCTTCGTGCCCGACCGCATCCACTCGGGCGGTCTTCGCTACCACGGCGACGCGCCGTCGCTGTGCCTCCTCGTCGACAAGGGCGTGGTCGAGGCTCGCGCCTACAAGCAAAACGAGTGCTTTGCGGAAGCGGTGCGCTTCGCACGATCAGAGGGTTTCCTTCCCGCTCCAGAATCAGCGCACGCTCTGCGGGCCGTGGCCCAGGAAGCGGTGGCCGCGCGCGAGGCG
>DATMKM010000105.1:0-6145 GCA_035571315.1 Candidatus Acidiferrum sp. | reverse complement strand
TGAGGCGACGCCCGCGCCGGCCAGGATCTCGGCCGTCGGCCGCACGATCGCCTGTCCGGCCTTGAGACCGGTCTTCTCGAGGTAACGCTCGACGATTCGCCGTCCGACGGCATATCCGCCCATGTGCGGTATTCCCACAGGCCTCCGCCCCATCCGCCCGGCGATGTCGTCGCCGAGCACGTAAGCGGTCCATTCGGCGAACGAGCTCCCGGTGCCGAAAGCCCCGGTGACCGTGGCGTAGGCGGCGTCGAGAGCCGGGCCGGTCACCCCCGCGTACCAGCCGCCGGTCGACTCCGCGCCACAGACCTCGGCGGTGAACTCCTCGGCCAGTCCCTCCTGGACCACCCATTCAGCGAGATTGAACTGCGTCTCGATGTTCGGCGTCCGCAGGTTGTGCGCGAATTCGTGCACGCCGCAAGCCCCGATGCGCGTGAGGTTGTAGTCGGTGGGCCACGCCACGAGCCAGATGCTTCCCGGTATCGCCCCCATGCCGTAATAGCCGAGCGTGCGCTCGATGAAGATCTGATCGTCGGGATTGCCTAGCGTCAGCACGACTGCGACGCGGTCGGGGTGCCGGATGCCGGGCAGGACCGAGCGTTGGTACTCCCACGCTCGTGCCAGGTCGCGGCGGAGCTGGCCCCAGGCGTCCGCCTTGACCAGCCGCTGCAAAGCCTCTGGATAGCGCGCGTCGTCGACGTGGACGCGGAAGCCGTCGCCCTGCTCGTGGATCTGCTTCAACAACTTCATCGGTTCCTCGTCGAACGCCGAGATGCCACGCATTGCCGCGAGCGCGTCCAGGCGCGCCGCCGCCGGCAGCGTGAACAGGTGCGTCATCGCCGCGGCGTCGTCGTGGACGTCGACCTCGATCTGGTCGCTTGTCGTCAGATCCACTGGCCTAACTCTATTGCTCGCATCGCCGGCTCACGGCACGGCGGTCGCCGGTTGCGCGCCGCCGGTTTCCGCGCGTGTCGACAGGTGCTCCATCTCCGTCTCGCTCGGGAGGAACCACGCGATCGCGATGGTGATGATGACCAGCACAACGTGGGTCATGAGCGAACGCTGCAGGCCAATCGAGTCCGCGATCGCCCCGTTGATGGGGATGCCGACTGCACCCGTGACGAATCCCAGTCCCATCACCAGGCCGGACGCGAGGCCGGCCCGCTCGACCATCAACTGCTGCGCCATGAGGAGCATGAGCGGCGCTGTCGAGGCGGCAAGAAAGCCGATGAGGATCGCACTCGCGAATGCCCACGGCCCTGGAAATGCCGTGAAGAGGAGGATGGCCGGCACGCTGAGCACCAGCGTCGCGAGGATGACCGTGCGCCTGCCGAACCTGTCCGCAAGGGTTCCGCATCCCACGGTGCCGACCGCGCTCGCGAGCACGAGGGTCGTGGCGAGAGGTCCGTAGAACTCGGGTCCGTACCCGAGCTGCTTGTACCAGGTCGGGGTGAAGGCCTGGAACACGTTGACCGTCCAGCTCCGAGACATCATCACCCCGATCACGACGGCGAGGGCAAAGACCGGCACGCGCGCGCCAGTCGAAACGCTCCGTGCCGAGCTCGGGACTTTTTCAATCCTGCCGCGCATGCGCCACAGGAGGTAGCCGCCCGTGATCAGGCCGGGGATGATCAGCACGCCGGTGCCATGGATCCCGAAGGCTCCGAATACCAGGATCCCGATGAGCGGTCCGATCGCCACCCCCACCGTACCGGCGGTCACGTACACCGACATCCCGGCGCTGCGCCGCCACTTTGGCAGCAGCGCGCGGACGTCGAGCGCGCCCAACGGATGGAACGCGCCCGACCCGATTCCGGAGGCAAGCGCGAGCAGGAGGAGCAGCGGAAAGCTGCTCACGAAGCCGACCAGCGAGAACGTCACGGCGGTCCAGCACAGAGCCAGGCCGGTGAACCGGGTCCCGAACCGATCGGCCAGGACCCCGAACAGAGGTTGGGATACGGCCGCCATGCCGCCGTACGCAAGGCTGACGAGCCCGACCGTCGCCAGGCTGAGGTGGAAGCGCCCGATCAAGATCGGATAGAGGACGGGTATGACTCCAACGTAGCTGTCGACCGTCAGATGGCCGAGCATCAGCGTCAGGAGCTTGCCGCTTCGGAGAAAGTCCCTCACTGGAGGGAAAGCGTAGTGGGCTAGGGGCGGCTGTCTTCGGCCCGCCGCCGGTCGGACAGAGCCAGCGCCCGGTCAGCGGCACTGACTCCATCCGCGGCCGTGACCGTCGTGTAACTGAGCCCGAAACCAGGTCGGTGGTAGACGACGCGCCAGGGGTGCAACCGGCGGCCATCCTTGCCCTGGATCCTTACGGCCCCGTCGTAGACGGTCATACCGTCGGAGGCTACCGGTCACCCCCCGGGGCCGCCATCCTGAAAATTGATGAGGGCGCCTCATTGAAATCCAGCCCGGGAGCTATCATCGCCCGCGATGCCGGAGCTCCTTTACCTGAGCCGGGCGGACGTCGAGCGCCTCCTCGACGTCGATTCGATGCTCGACGCCCTCGGCAAGGCGCTGGTCGTCTTCTCATCAGGGATCACCTCGGTCCCGCCCAGGGCGGGCGCGCGTGTCGGCGATCGCGGAATCCTGGGTGCCATGCCGGGCTACGTCCCTGGAATTGCCCTCGAGGTGAAGCTGGTCTCGGTATTTCCAGCCAACCACCACCGCGGGTTGGCCTCGCACCAGGGGCTGATCGCGATCTTCGACGAGGACACCGGCACGCCACTTGCGGTGATGGATGGCGCGTACATCACCGCGATCAGGACGGGCGGCACCGCGGCAGTCGCGGCGCGCGTCCTCTCGCGGACCGATGCCTCAGTCCTCGCCATCCTCGGCGCCGGGGTCCAGGGCGGATCCCACCTCGAGACGTTTCCCCGCATCCGCGCATTCAACGAGATAAGGATCGCGTCGCGGGACTCGGGTAAGGCAAGGGAGCTGGCGGCCCGTCACCCAAATGCCGTGGTCGCGGCGTCGTTCGAGGACGCGGTGCGCGGGGCGGACGTGGTCGCGTGCTGCACTGACGCGCGCCAGCCCATCCTGCGCCGCGAGTGGCTGAAGCCCGGTACTCACGTCAGCTCCGTCGGCGGCACGTGGGGACCGGAGCTCGACTCGGAGACGATCGCGGCGGGTCGCGTGTTCGTGGAGTGGCGCGGCGCGGCGACGGCTCCTCCGCCGGCGGGAGCCGCCGAGCTCCAGGGTCTCGACCCTACAACCCTCACCGAAGTCGGCGAGGTGCTCGCGAGCACCAGGCCCGGGCGGCAGTCCGACGACGAGATCACCGTCTACAAGTCCACCGGCCACGCGGTCGAGGATGCCGCGGCCGCCCGGCTCGTTTACGACCGAGCGCTGGCAGAAGGTGTCGGAATCTCGCTCAGTCTCTAAATCTCAATCAGGCGTGAGGGAATCGCATTGATGATGCGCGTGCCGTCGAGGCGGCGCTCCGGCTGCGTCTTCCCGTAGGGATGGATGTGGCCGTGTACGAGCAGCACCGGGTGCAGGCCCTGGATGATCCTGTGAAAGGCAATGAACCCGACGTGGGCGGCGTCCTCGCCCCGCGCAGCGCCGAAGGGCGGGGCGTGCGTGATCAGCACGTCGAGCTTTCGCCCCGAGCGGCCCCGTTTCAAGCGAGTGCGGAACTCCAGGTTGAGGGCACGCCACCGCATCTGGGCCTGCGTGTACTGGTTGGGCCCGTCTTTGTAGCGCAGGCTTCCGCCCAGGCCAGCGACCCTCAGCCCCTGCACCTCCAGGATTCGACCGTCGACGTTGTCGCAACCTTCGGGGCCGGGTATCGCAGCAGAGTGGTCAAGAGCCACAAAGGTCGTATCAAGGGGCCTCACATTTGGATCGTGGTTGCCAGGGACGTAGAGCAGCGGCACGTTGAGGCTCGAGACCAGGAACTCGAGGTAGTCGAAAGGCAGATCGCCGCACGAGATGATCAGGTCCGGCGCGACCGTCGGAAGCTTGTCCCCGTATAGAAACTCATCAACTTCGTCGGCGACCGCGAGAATCCTCAGGCGAGGACCTCTTTTCTAGACGACAGCCGCTCGACCTCGGCGGCGCGGGCGGTCTCGAAGCCTCCGGCGAGGCCGTCACTCAAGATACGGGCGATCTCCGACGCCGAATGAAGCCTGGGAATGTAGACGAAGTCGGCGCCCGCCGCGTAGAGCTCGAGCGCATGCGGGATGTGCTCTGTGGTCAGCATGACCTTCGCTTTCGGGCAGGTGGTACGCGCATTGCGAAGCATCCGGAGGTTGCTGGTGCCCCGCAGCACATCGTCGGTGATGCTGCAGACAACCAGCTCCGCCTCCTCGATGCCGGCATGCCGCAGCGTGTCGGCGTGGGCGATGTCCCCGTAGACGGAGCTGATCCCACGCCGCCGGAGTTCAGCCATGACCTTTGGGTTGAAGTCGATGACCAGGACTTTGTCGAGCAGAACCTGGCCTTCAACCGCGGACCCTGAATTCTCCAGCTCAAATAGAATCGAACTCGCGTCGCGGAAAAACCCGAGGAAGACAACTGTCTCGTCGCGCGACTCCTTGCGTGCGGGTGCGGCCTCCCCCACATCAAGATCCCTCACATGGAGTAGCTTCAGACCTCTACTCAGCACGCGCTGCACAGCATGGCTCGAGTTGATCATGTAGGTCGAAACGACCGAGGTGATCGCGAACGTCATGATCACGATCGTCACGACGTCGCTGTCGATCTGGGGCTTGGAAAGCGAGTGGCCGAGGACCGCGATCACGATCGAGAACTCGCTGACCTGGGCGAGGTTGATCGCCGGCAGCAAGCTTGCGCGATGGCCGAGCCTCAGCGCGTACAGGATGGGCACGACCGAAAGCCGGCTGACTATCACGAAAGCTGAGGCGGCGAGCGCGATTTCGACCACGCGAAGACTCGGGATCGCGATCTGCATCCCGAGGGCGACAAAGAACAAGGTGACGAAGAAGTCTCGGAGGCTGACCGCTTTGGCCATCACGTCGAGGTTGTATGGGAAGGTCGAAAGGCTCACGCCCGCGATCAGGGCTCCCATCTCGCGCGACAGACCGATGAGGCTCGCGGCGCCGGCGAGGAAGAAGCACCAGGCGAGGGCACTCACGAGGACGAGCTCAGGCGCTTTCGAGACCGCGCGGAACAGGTGGGGCAGGATGTATTTCGAGATGGCGAAGCCGCCCACGACGAGAAGGGCGCCGCGCCACAGGGAAAAGGCGAGCGGTAGCAGGTTGGGACTCAGGAGATTCGGCTGTACCGCCAGCATGGCGACCGCCCACATGTCCTGGATCACGAGCACGCCGAGGGTGATCCGACCCGGCAACGTGTCGAGCTCGTATTTGTCGTTCAGCAGCTTGACGACTACAAGCGTGCTGGACAGGCTCATGCACGCGGCGAGATAGACAAGGTCGTAGTGACCTCCGGCGTTGCGAATCCCGATCGCGTAAAAGAACGCAAGACCCAGGCCGATGCATATGGGCACCTGCAGCGCGCCGGTGAGCAGCACGGCGGGTCCGGCCGAAGCAAGCTTTTTGATGTCGATCTCGAGCCCGATGATGAAGAGCAGCAGGATCAACCCGATCTCCGCCACCGTGGCGATGCTCGCCTGGTCGGCCACGAAGTTGAGGCCGTGTGGACCGATGACGACGCCGGTCACGAGATAGGCAAGAATCAGCGGCTGGCGAAAGCGCCAGCCCACCAGCGCGAGCAGCGCGGCAGCGCCGACGCAGATACCGATGCTCGCCAGCAGTCCGGTGGGCGCGTTCATCGGCTCGGCCGTCCGGAGTCGACGCGCTCCCAGCGGCCCTCGAAGACGGCTGCCTCCGACGGGTCACCGAGGATCAGAAAGCGCTGGTGCTCCATTCCATCGATCAGAGACGAAGCGAGCTGCTCGAGGGTCACAGACGTATCGGCGCCTTTGTCTGGACCGCTGAACAACCGGCCCACCCCGCGCGACCTCGTGTTCTGACCGATCCGCGGTCCTTTGAGGCCAGGGCAGAAGATGGACGCACTGACGCCCGTGCCCTTGAGCTGCCGCGCCAGCCCCTCGGTGAACACCGCCAAAGCGGCGTGACTCGTGTCGTACGGCAACGACATTGGGTCGCTTGGCATGAGTCCGCCGTACGACACGACGTTGACGATGTGCCCAGAG
>DATMKM010000104.1:0-33660 GCA_035571315.1 Candidatus Acidiferrum sp. | reverse complement strand
AACGTAGTGGGGTCAAATCCTCCGCCTGAGAAAGAGGTCGCGGTCATGTAACTCCTCACTCACGAAAAAACCCAGGGCCGCTCAATCCCAGCGCACGATGGTCGCCCGGGCGTCCTCCATCAGCCGTTCGATCCGCTTGCGCGAGCCAATGAACACTGTACGGCCGGCCGTACGGTGAGGCTGAACCAGGCCCGCATCGCGTAAGGCCTTCAGATGTCCGCTGACCGTGGGCTGGCTCATGTGTAGGGCTCGAGCCACCTCCATCACGCCCGCTGGCTCGGAAAGAAGCTGGATCAGGATGTGGACTCGCGTTGGCTCGGCCAGCACTCGCAGGCGGTCCGCCACGAACGCGGCGTCGCGCACCTTGCGCACCGGCAGCAGGTCGCTCGCGGGCGCCGCGATGTGAACGTAGGCGGTGAGGTCCACGACCTGTCCACCTGACAGGCAGAAGTAAAGTGGTGACAGCGCAAACTCATCTCGCTCGATGAAGATGTCCTCGAATCCCAATCGGTCGGCCAAGGTGAGAGGGTGTCGCGGCGGCATCAAGTCCTCGATCGGCGTGCCCGCGTCGAGTTGTGACATCCACCGTGCACAGGCTTCCAGGACCACTCGCCGGCCGCGCGTCTCCCACACGGGAGCAGCCAGCCGCCAAACTTCCGCGACCAGGTCGCGATACGCGCGTCGCGTTTCGACATCCTCTTTCAACCTGCGCAGGCGAGTACGTATGGCGGGCCGGTCCGCCGCCGGCTCGGTCAGCAATTCATAGCTGGTGACCGCCGGGCCTCGGCCACCGGTCGTGAGCCAGGCCAGCAACCTGGTGGCGTTGTCCTGCCGGATGCAGTCCGCCTGGTCCGCCACGAGCAGCAGCTCCGGGCAGCCCGGCAGCGAATCGTTCCACAGGCGCGTGGCGCGCTCCATCACCTGGGCACGCAGGGCCCTGACTCCAGGAAGGAGGCTGGCGTCCAACTCGGCCAGAGCGGGCTCGGCGTAACGGGCCGTCTGGGTCAGGAGATCGACCAGCCAGGCGAGCTCGGCAGCAACAGATGGCAGCACCTCACGGCAGGCGGGACGCCCAGGACTGCTCGGCACCGACCGATTATCTCGGATCATCGGGCTAAGCCGATGGCGAATTTCCCTGATCCGATTGACGCATCGGGGAGGGCCGATTACGGTCACCACCGATGGGAGCTGGCCCAAACTCACGCATCCGCCTGCGCCGCGGAGTCGTGTGGGGCGTGATCGCCGGCGCCGGACTGCTGGCGCTCGGCGGCGCCTCGATGTTGGTGCTGAGCTCCCATCAAGCTCCCGCCCCATTGGCCCTCCGCACGCCGGTGGCGGGGAGTGCGCAATCGAGCCTGGCCGGCACCTGGAAGGTCGTCACAGGCTCCGAAGCCGGCTACCGCGTAAAGGAGAAGTTCATCAACCAGCCGGCGACCACCGAGGCGGTCGCCCGGACCCCGAAGGTCACGGGGAGCCTGGTCGTGGCGTCGAGCGGATCCGAGCTGATCGCCACCAAGATTCATTTCACGGCCGATTTGACCGCGCTGGTGAGCCAGGACCGCTACGCCAACTACCAGGTGTTCCAGCGGGACTCTTTCGTCAGAGACATCTATCTCGAGACCAATCGCTTTCCGACCGCCGACTTCACGGCCAGCTCGGTGCGCATGTCGGCCGATCTCACCACGGCGATTCCGCTGAGCGTCAACGGCAATCTGAATGTGCACGGCTTCACCAAGCCCGTGGTGGCCCAGATGCAGGTTCAGCTCAGCGGGAATCAGGTTGAGATTGCGGGCTCGATCAACATCGACATGCGCGACTTCGCGATCGTGCCGCCGGACATCGCATTTACCACGGCCGAGCCTCAAGCGGTCATCGAGTTCGACATCTTTCTCGATAGGGTTTGAGGCTTCGAGGCGATCGGCCTGTCACATCGCCTAGAGCGAGTACTGGGCCAGGAAAGACGTGACGTGTGAGTAGAGCCCGGTCGCGACCGCGACGCCGAGCGCGGCGATGACCAGGCCCGCCACGCGCGAGCTTGCCGCGCCGAACCTCCCGAGGCCGCGAGCGACGCCGGGATAGGAAGCCCAGACCAGGGCGACAACGACGAAGGGGAGTCCGAGCCCGAGCGCGTACGCGGCGAGCAGGATCGCTCCCTGGAGCGCTTCGCTGGAGACAGCAGCCAGCGAAAGCGCCGTGCCGAGAAACGGACCTACGCACGGCGTCCAACCGATGCCAAAGATCACCCCGAAGGGAAGCGCCGCGGCCAGGCCGAGCCTGCGCATGCGCTCGGGTACCTCGAACCGGTAGTTGCGGTCTGCCCCAGGCAACCGGAGCACTCCGGCCAGGATCAACCCGAAGACGACCAGCAACAGCCCGCCCACCACCTGGACGACCGTGCCCCACGTGTGGACGGCGTGCCCGATGCCACCCGCAGCGATGCCGAGCAGCACGAAGACGACCCCAAAGCCCAGCACGAACAGCAACGTCCCGGCCAGCAGCCGGCCGCGCGCTCGCTCACGCGTCGCGGCGTCACTCAGATCTATGCCGGCGAGGCCACCGGCGTAGGCAAGGTAGGCCGGGACAAGCGGCAGCGTGCAGGGGGCGACGAAGGAAACGAGGCCGGCCGAGAAGGTTGAGACCAGCGCCAGGAGGCTGGGCACGACGCCTATCCGAACGTGAAGGTGTACAGGCGGAAGCCGGCGGGCACGCTCAGCACGATGGTCCCGTCTCTTGGGGCGGCGCCGGTGAGGACGTGGAAGAGATCGCTGCGACTGATCAGCAGCGTGCCGGCTGAGCCAAGATCGGGGCCACGCTGCGCGTCAGGCACCGGTTTGCCGTCGAGGGTCACACCGACGGTGAGCGCCTGTGAACCCGCCGGTTCCGCAACGATGTAGACCTCCTGTGCGTGAAATAGAAGCTGCACGGTGGCGGGCCCGGTCGCCTCGACGTAGTCGCCATGGTCGAGCCAGTGTCCCTGCAACATGATCGGGTTCGGCTGCGAGGCCCGCAGGCTGCCGGCATAAAGCTCCGGGGTCTCCTGTGCGTCTGCCACGGGTTGCGGGGCTGTGGCCACCGTCCCTCCGGTGCCCAGGAGCGAGACGATCGCGCGTTCCGTCGCGTCGTAATCGCCCTCTCCCGCATGGAAATACGCAACTCGGCCCTGCTGGTCGATCAGGTACTCGGCCGGCCAGTACTGGTTGGAGTACGCGTTCCACGTCGCCATGTGGGAATCGAGCGCAACCGGCCAGGTCACGTTCAGGCGCTTCACCGCAGCCGCGACGTTCGACTGCACCATCTCGAAGTCGAACTCCGGAGAGTGCATCCCGATGATGGTCAGCCCCTTGGCGCCGTACTTCGCCTGAAGAGCTTGCAGGTGGGGCAGCGTGCGGACGCAGTTGACGCACGAATAGGTCCAGAAGTCGATCAGCACCACCTGGCCCTTGAGCCCGGAGACCGTCAGCGGTGGGCTGTTGAGCCAGCCCGCCAGGCCTGTGAACTCCGGGGCCGCCGGGCGCTGGCCGGTTGGGATGAGATCAGGGTCAGGTGTGCCAGCGGCGGCGGCGGCCAGTTGGGAGGCTGTGTTCGCGGTCGACTGGTTCGATTGGTTCGACTGGTTGATTGCAAAGGCGGCTGCCGCGACGATCACGCCGACCACCACGACCAGCCCCACCTGATAGCGATTCACCTGGCCGTCACTACTGTGTCCCGATACATGCGTTCGTTACAGGCCATCACAAATCGCTTTGATCATGCCGCACGAGCAAGTTGACCGAAGCACGGGCTGGCGTGCCGGCATGGCCGAATTGTCGACCGGACCGCACGCGCTGCTCGAGGCACCGGAGTTTCGAAGCTGCGACGCGTCGCAGCAGTTTGGCCTCCCCGGTCCGCTGGATCTATCTGTGCAGCGTGCGTGGCAGACCTTAGAGCAGCCTCCGAATCACCTGCGAAAGACGCTGCACCTCTAAGGGAAACGCGCGAGGCTCTTGCTGACCGAGCCAGCGGATACACTCGAACTGTTGCTGACTGCTTTCATTCTTGTCGAGTCCACGCGCGAGGGACTGGCTCACCTCGGGTCTGATCTGGCCTCGGTCGAAGGCGTGGCTGAGGTTTACACGGTGACGGGCGATTGGGACTTTGTCGCCATCGTGCGGGTGCGGGAGCATGACGACCTCGCCAAGGTCGTGACGCAGCACCTCACCCGGCTCGATGGAATCGAACGCACCCAGACGATGGTTGCCTTCCAGCAGTTCTCGGCCCACGACCTGGAAGCCATGTTCGGGCTGGGCCTCGAGGACAAGAAGGCCTGAACGACCTTCTGCCGGTCGCCCTGCGCGCCGCGCGCGCCGGTGCCCGCGTGCTCTTCGACGGCGGCCTCCCCAGGCCTGGCGGTGCGTTAGAGGTGAAAGGCGCGGGAGACTACGTGACCGCATCCGACCGTCAAGCCGAGGGCGCGATCCTCGAGGTGCTCGCTCGCGAAGCGCCCGGCGTCGCCGTCCTTGCGGAAGAGGGCGGGGGGACGCGCGCGGGAACGATGTGGGCCGTCGACCCGCTCGACGGCACCACCAATTTCACCCGCGGCTTTCCGGTGGTCGCCGTTTCCGTGGGGCTGGTGCACGACGGCGTTCCGATCGCTGGTGTGGTGATCGCGCCATTTCTCGGACTCGAGTTCGCGGCCTCGCAAGGTAAGGGCGCGACTTTGAACGGCGACCGGCTGCCGGCGCTTCGCCTGCTCGATCCGTCGAAGGCGGTGGTTGCCACGGGCTATCCGTTCCGCAACAAAGCACGTATGCCGGTGTATCGACCTGTCGTCGAAGGCGCCCTGGCGCGGTTCGAGGACCTGCGGCGCGCGGGCGCTGCCGCCCTCGACCTGGCCTGGACCGCGGCCGGGACCTTTGACGGCTACTTCGAGCTGAATCTCAACACCTGGGACCTGGCGGCCGGTGCGGCTCTGGTGCTCGAGGTGGGTGGCCGGGTCAGCGACTGGTCCGGCGGCGACCGCTGGATCGAGACCGGCGACATCTTTGCCGCCGCGCCGACGGTGCACCAGGTGCTTTTAGAGCTGGCCCAGGAATCGCTTCACGGGTAGCTCCACGAGCGCCCGCCATTGCTGGCGGAGCGCCAATCCGGCGGGGATCGAATCGCGCGTCCGCCCTCGCTGCGGTCGCGTGGTGCGCAGCTGAACAGCGGTCCTGAAATCGCCTTCGTAGGCCGTGAGCACCTGTCCGATGTCGCGCCCGCCATAGTGGCAGTCGCTGCCCCCGATGGCGGCTCCCAACCGCTCCTGGTTGTGCGCGTAGAACGCATCGAGCCGGCGGCGGCGCCGAGCGCCGATGGGAACCGTGAACATCATCTCGATGCCGTCCACGTGATGGCGCTCGAGGAGCCGCTGCAGCATGTAGGGCTGGATCGAGCCGAAGTAGACCGGCATGAACGGGTGCGGGATGATCGCGAGACCGTCCTGGTCGTGGATCGCCGCGACCGTGTCCTCGATGGACATCCCACGCTTGACCGGTGTCTCGAGAAACCAGCCCATCACGTGCGTCGTCGCGGGCCATTTCGTGGTGATCTCCTGGCCAGCCACGACGACCAGGCCGGCACCCTCGCCGCGCTGCTGAACCTCCTTGACGCAAGCCATGGTGTCGTGGTCGGTGACCGCGATCAGGTCGACATTCGCCTTGACCGCGGCCTCGACCAGTTCGGCAGGCGTGACCATGCCATCGGAGGCGATCGTGTGGCAATGCGGGTCGGCTAGCGGCATCAGCCCTCGAACATTGACCGAATGAACGCCTCGGGGTCGAACGGGGCAAGATCCTCGAGGCCCTCCCCCACGCCGGCCAGCTTCACCGGCGCGCCCAGCTCGGACTCGATCGCGATGACGGCTCCGCCTTTCGCACTGCTGTCCAGCTTGGTCAGAACCAGGCCCGTGATGGGAATGGCACGATTGAATTCGCGCGCCTGCACGAGGTTCGTGAGGCCGAGCACCGCGTCGAGCACCAGGAGCGACTCGTAGGGCGCGCCGTCGAGGGCTTTGCTCGCCACACGACCGACTTTGGCCAGCTCCTCGAGCAGGTTGCGCTGCGTCTGCAAGCGGCCCGCCGTGTCCACCAGCACAATGTCGCTGCCGCGGCTGCGCGCAGCATTGATGCCATCGAACACGACCGACGCTGGGTCGGCGCCGCTTTTGCCTTCGAAACAGTCGACGCCTGCGCGCCGAGCCCACGCCGCCATCTGCTCGATGCCGGCGGCGCGGTAGGTGTCGGCGGCGACGATCATCGGCTTGCGGCCTTCGCCTTTGAGACGGTGCGCTAGCTTGCCGATCGAAGTGGTCTTGCCGGCGCCGTTGATTCCGTAGAAGAGGACGACTTCCAAGCCCCTCTCGCCTGCGGGCAGACCGACGAGCCTAGATTGCTTCGACATCATCGCGAGCGCGGTGCCGACCAGGGCGACGGCGGCCTCTTCGCGCGTGCGTGGCGCTTTATTGCGTACACCCGCAACCAGACGCGCTGCCATGGCCGGGCCGATGTCCGCCGCAACCAGCACCTCCTCCAGCTCTTCGTAGTAGCCCGGCGCGAGCGGCGGTTTGAGTGAGCGGAGGCCGGCGGCCAGGACGCCACGGGTGCGTCCGGTGACCCGATTCCAGATGCTCGCGGCGGCCGGGCCCCTAGCTGGCATGCGCCGCGTTGGCGGCGCGTGCGACCGGCTTGCGGATGTCCTCGAGCCGGACTGAGACCAGGTGAGATGAACCGCTCTCGTCGAGGTGAATGCCGTAGAGGCTCGACGCGTGTGACATCGTCACGTGGTTGTGCGTGATGACCAGGAACTGGCGCTGCGCGCCCAGGCGCGAAAGCATCTCGCCAAACCGCCCGACGTTGGCGTCATCGAGGGCCGCGTCGACCTCGTCGAGGACCGTGAACGGGCTTGGGTTGACCTCGTCCAGCGCGAGCACGAGAGCAAGCGCCGCCAGGGACCGCTCGCCGCTCGACAGCAACGTGACGTTCTGCAATCGCTTGCGCGGAGGCTGGACCAGGATTTCGACTCCCGTGCGCGGCCCTTCATCGCCCTCCGCGTGCTTGAGCGTCGCCCGGCCTCCAGGCGCGAGCTGCGAGAAATATTCGTGGAAGTTGGCAGCGACGGCCCCGAAGACCGCCTCGTAGCGCGATTCCTCCTCCTCGCGGAGCTTGGCGATCAGCTGCTCGAGGTCGGTGCGGGCCGCGGCGATGTCGTCGAGCTGTGTGCGCAGCGTCTCGAAGCGCTCCGCGAGCTCCCGGTATTCGCTCTCGGCCAGCGCGTTGGTGGGGCCGATCTCCTCCAGGCGGCGCTCCAGCGCGCGCATCTCGCGCTCGCGCCCCTTGCCACCGGGAATCTCCTCGGGCGCCACACCGTCGGGCATGCGCGTACGAATCTCCTCCATGCGTGCCTGTAGAAGCTCCGCCTCGCGCGCGATGAGCTCCAGGTTGCCCTCCAGGGTGCCTGCCTTCAGCCGGGCGTCGATCCTCGTCTCTTCGAGCGCCACCAGCCGTTTGGCGCCTTCCGCCATCTCGGCGTCGTCTTCCGGGGAATCCAGCTCGGCCGCTGCCAGCGTGGCTCGAGCCGCCTCGGCCGCGGTGGTGAGGGCCGGAAGCGACTCGCTCGCCGCGGCGGCCGCGGCCTGTGCGTTCGCGACCCGCGTTGCCCGCTCTTGCGCGGCCGCCTGCAGGCGCACTAGGTCCTCGCCGGCCGCAGCAACCTGACGGCGAAGGTCCTCGATGCGGTCGCGCCAGCGTGCCCTGTCGAGCTCCGCGTGGTGGGCGGCCGCGCGGCCTTCGCCGATCGCTTCCAGGCTCGCCTCGAGGTTTCGCGCGAGGACCGCGGCCTGCTCCTCGGCTGTGGAGGCGAGGCGCTCATGTTCGGCAAGCTTCGTGAGCTCGTCCGCCTCTTTCGCGCGGGCCGATTCCAGCTGTCGCGCCGTCTCCTCGGAACGCACGGCGCCGGCCGAGCGCGCCCGCACGTCCGCGAGCGCGGCCTCGGCCTCGCGCAGCCGCAGCGCGGACTCCGCGGCCTGGGCAGCCTGTGGCTCGAGGTCTTTGAGGCGATCGCGGAGCGCGCGCCGGCGCACATCGATGGCGACTCTTGGGTCGGTCCCCGCCCGCAGCAGGCCTGGCTCTCGATAGACGCCGTCCAGCGTGACGTCGTCACCAACCACCACCTGTCCGAGCAGCCGCCGGGCGATCTCCTCGTAGGCGGGCTGGCAGCTGACATGCTCGAAAAGGGATCCAGAGCGTGGCTGCGGCGCGGGCGTGGGGAACAGCAGCGTGAGTTGCCCCTCCGACTTCGTGCCCCTTGCCGTCCTTTCATCCGGAGCGACCAGGGCGTCGACCAGCGAGCCCAGGACCGCCGAGAACGCTGCCTCGTAGCCGACCTCAGGCGTGAGCACGTCACAGAGCCTAAAAAGCCCCGGCGCCGGCTCGGGGCGAAGGGAATCGAGGCCTTCGAGTTCAGAGCGCAGGCGCGCCACCGCCACCGCCGCGGATTCGGCTGCGGCGGAGTCCTGCTTGGCCCGCTCGGAAAGCGCCTCGGCGCTCGGAAGCAGCTTCGCCGCCGCGGCCATCGAATCGAACCGGGCGGCCTGCTCCTCGAGGAACTCGCGGCGCGCCCGCAGGGCGGCGACGTTCGAGGTGGCGGCCGCCGCCAGACGGCGAGCCTGCTCCGCGCCGCGCCGCGCGCGCTGGACCTCGGCGGCGTCCGGCGCCTGGGGCAGGGCCGGCGCCTCGGGCACGCTTTCCAGGGCCTCGCGCGCCTGCTCCAGCTCGACGCTCACCCGGCCGCGGAGCGCTTCGGCCGCGACGGAAAGCGACTGGTTCTCCGCCTCCTCGCGCTGCGCCGATTCAGCCAGCGCGACGGCGTTGTGCGCCCTTTCTTCCGTGAGCCGCTGCGCGTGCTCGGCCTCGGCCAGCTCCAGCCTCAGGCGGCCCAGGTTCCGCTGCCGAGCCAGACGGCGGTCCTGCGCGGCCTGGATCTCGGTGCGCCAGGATTGGAACTCCGCCTCCGCCGCGTGCGCCAGCTCGCGAGCCTCGACCAGGCGCCGCTCGAGGCCCTGCACCTGGGACGTGGCGCGCCGGTGGGCGTCGCGGGCCTCCCGCCATTCCTCCCACACGATGCTTCCCCGGAGCAGCTCGAGGCGGGCCGCCGCCTCCGACGCTTCGCTCGCCGCCGCCGCCTGCACCTTGAGCACCTCGAGGCGCGGCTCGATCTCAGACCTCAGATCCTCCAGCCGGAGCAGGTTGGAGGCAAGCTCCGCGAGGCGCTGCGCCGCCTCCTTGCGCCGCGTCTTCACACCGCGCACCTGCGCCGCCTCTTCGAGCAGCTGCCGGCGCTCGGTGGGCGAACACACGACGATCGATTCGATGTCGTGCTGGTCGATGATCGCGTAGGAGTCGACGGTGAGGCCGGTCGACGAGAGCAGATGAAGCAGGTCGCGCCGCCTCACGCGAGTGCCGTTGAGGAAGTAGTCGCTCTCCCCGTCGCGTTCCACGCGCCGCTTGATCGCGACCTCGTGGTAGTCGATCGGCAGGCGACCGGCGGTGTTGTCGAACACCAGCGTGACCTCCGCGAAGGCGGCCCGCGAGCGCCGTTCGCCTCCGACGTAGATGACCTCCTCCATCTTCTTGCCGCGCAGGTCGCGTGCCTGCCCGGAGCCGAGGACCCACTTGATGGAGTCGACGATGTTGGTCTTGCCCGAACCGTTCGGGCCGACGATCGCCGTGACGCCGCCTTCGAATCGAATCTCGGTCGCCCGAGCGAAGGTCTTGAAGCCGAGCAGGCTCAGCGAGCGTAAGAACAAATCTGGGCCATTGTCGCAGATGTAGGGGTCAATTCCCCCCCGGGTACAACATGTGGAAACACCCTATTCGAGGGGTTCGCCGAACTGGCGGCTCCGGGGCTCCCTGTGGATAACCTCCGGTTCCGACACAGGTTCGGGCTGAGGCGCAGGTTCGGGAAGCTGGATGACCTCGGCCACGGCCGGCGCACCAGCGGTCTCGGGCTCCGCCGGCCCGGCTACACGCGGGGTTCGTGGGGCCCGCCGCGCGCGGGGCCGCGGTGTCTTGGGCTTGGTCTGTCCACCTGTCTCGGCGGCGCCCACCAAGGCCTGGAGCGCCACCCGGGCGGCGTCCTGCTCGGCCTCCTGCTTGCTCGCCCCGTGCCCCGTGCCAAGCGGCTCAGCACCGGCAAAGACGACCGAGGTGTACTCGCGATGGGTGCCGACCTTGGCGCCCTCACTGTCGTAGAAGGGCGTCGCGCCAAATCGTTCCTGCGCCACCTGCTGGAGGCGCCCCTTGAAGTTCTCGTCCAGCACCGGCGACTCGAGGGCGCGGTAGCGATTCAAGTAGTAGTGATAGGCGGCGTCGTAGCCAGCGTCCAGAAAAACCGCGCCGAGCACGGCTTCGAAGCCGTTGGCGAGCAGCGATTTCAGGCTGCGCCCGCCCCCCTTGGCGATGCCCTTGCCCAGATACAGATAGCTGCCCAGCTCGAGCTGCTCCGCCAGCTGGGCCAGCGTGTTGGTGTTGACCATCGCCGAACGCGTTTGCGTCAGCTCTCCCTCGGTCGCTCCAGGCCTGTGCTTGTAGAGATATTCGGCCGTGATCAGCTGCAGCACTGCGTCGCCCAGGTACTCGAGGCGCTCGTTGTCGCGAGGCGACAGATGAGGGCTCTCGTTGGCGAACGAGCTGTGGGTTACGGCTTCAAGCAGCAGGCCCGGGTCGCGGAAGTGGATCCCAATTTTCTGTTGGAGCTGCTCTAAGGACTGGGCCAGGGGCGCGGCCTGGGTCTGTGCTATGAGCCCGCCTTCTCCTGGATGTACTCCCACGCCTGCCCGACAGTCGTGATCTTCTCCGCGTCCTCGTCGGGAATCTCCAGCCCGGTGTTCTCCTCGAACGCGTAGATCAGCTCGACCAGGTCGAGCGAATCGGCGTTGAGGTCCTCCTGGAACGAAGCGTCCATCGTCACCTGCTCGGGCTCGCACCCGAGGCGCTCGACGACGATGTTCTTGAAATCCTCGAAGCTGAGTTTTTGAGTTTCCATCTCGCCGATTACTGTAGCACCGGCCCGGCCCTTGGCCCCGCTGGCCCCGGGCCTGTGCCCGGTCGCCCGGCTAAGCGATCTGAAGCTGCATCACCGCTTCTGGAGTTCCAACTGCGGCCGCGGTGGCCGTGGGGGCCAGCTCTTTCATCATTCCTGTCAGCGCTCTTTTAGGGCCCACCTCCACGAACGTGTGGCATTCCATGTCGACGAGCGTGCCGATGCACGCCGCCCACCGTACCGGCGATCGCAGCTGCATCTCCATCACCTGCGGGATGCGGTCTCCGCCCTCGTGGGGGCGGCCCGTCAGGTTGGCCATGACGGGGATGCGGGGAGCTCGCCACTCGATGCGGTCGAGCGCGGCTCGCAGCTTTTCGGCCGCTGGGGCCATCAGCGGGGTGTGGAACGCGGCGCTGACGTTGAGCCCGATCACGCGCTTCGCACCCGCCGCCTGGAGGCGCTTGGTCGCGGCGTCAAGTCCTGCCATCGTGCCGGCGATCACAGTCTGAGTGGGCGTGTTGTAGTTGGCAGGCCAGGCGTCGCTCATGCCGGCGAGCGCAACCTCCACGGCCTGCGCGTCGAGGCCGAGCACAGCAGCCATCGAGCTGGTGCCGGGGGGAACGGCCTCCGCCATCGCCTTCCCACGCTCGACGACGGCCTGGATCACCTGGTGCGCGCTGACCGCCCCTGAAGCGGCGAGCGCCGTGTACTCACCCACCGAGTGGCCCGCGGCGGCGATCGGGTCGACGCCGTGGCGGCGGAGCAGCACGGTCAGGCCGATGCCCACGAAGCACAACGCAGGCTGAGCGTTCTGGGTGAGCCGCAGCTCGTCGTCGTCGGCGGTCGTGAGCAGGCGGCGCAGGTCGACGCCGGCCGACGAGGAGCACCTGTCGCAGAGGTCGCTGATCTCGGGGTCGGTGAGGAGCTCAGCCCCCATGCCGGGCTGCTGCGAGCCCTGGCCTGGGTAGATGAACGCGACTTTCGCGCTTATGCGGTTTTGATGACCTCGCGGCCCTTGTAGAAACCGCAGTTGGTGCAGATCGAGTGCGGCCGCCTCGGCTTCTTGCAGTTGGGGCAGGGTTGGAGCATGACAAGAGCGAGCGCCAGGTGAGAGCGGCGCCGTCCCTTCTTGGACTTGGATAGCTTGACCTTCGGTAGAGCCATGAGCTTGAGAAGTTTACGGGAAAGCGAGCTCCCCGCTTCAGGAACCGGTGGCCTGGTCGGCGTGCTCCTCGGAGGGCGGCTGGTTGGTCTGCAGCGCCTCGACCCCGCGGCGAACCGTCTGGAGCGTGCGGCCGAGGTGCGCCTCCAGCTGCTTGAGCTGCTCCATCGCGTAGCCCTCGGCCTCGCGGATGATCTGGTCGGACTTGGCCTGTGCGTCCTTGATGACCTGGGCGGAATGGCGCTCGGCCCGGCGCAGGATCTCATGCTCCGAAGCCGTTTCCTCGGCGCGCTCGTTGGCGCGCGACATGATGCGCGCCGCCTCGGCGTGAGCTTCGCTGATGATGCGCTGCTGCTCCGAAACGGTCCAGTTCGCCTGCTTGATCTCGTCCGGCAGGTTGAAGCGGACCTGGTCGATCAGCTCCATCATCTCGTCCTCGTTGACCATCACCTGGGTGGACAGCGGGACATGACGCGCGTTCTGCACCAGGTAGTCGATCCGGTCAAGCAGCTCGTCGACCTTTATCTGTACTTCTCCTTGAGCGCTCTCGCAACGGGGGGCGGAACGAGGTCGGCCACGTTGCCGCCGTAGCTGGCGATGTCCTTCAAGATACTTGACGAGACGTAGATGTGCGCAAAGCTCGACATGAGGAAGACGGTGTGGATGTCAGGCGCAAGCTTGCGATTCATGAGGGCCTGCTGCAGCTCCGCGTCGAAGTCTGAGTAGGCGCGCAAGCCTTTGACCAGCGTGGTCGCGCCGCGCGAGCGGGCGAACTCCACCGTCAATCCCTTGAAGCTGGCCACCTCGACGTTGTCCCGGCCTTTCAGCGAGGCGCCGATCAGGCGCATGCGCTCGTCCACGGTGAACAGCGGCTTGCGCTTCTCGGGGTTGGCGGCCACCGCGACGATGAGCCGGTCGAAGATGCCCAGCGCGCGATCCACCACGTCCAGGTGCCCATTGGTCAGCGGATCGAAGCTGCCGGGATAGACGGCGGTTTTCGTTTTCGGCCGCGGCGTGCTGCTCTGAGCCCTGGCGCTCAAGCCTTGAACACCGTGACGATGGTGTCGCCGTACCGCTTTTCGCGATTGACCAAAAGACGCACCAGCGCGGGCATCTGCTGTCGTCGCGAATGCTCCGCGACCACGGTCACGTTCTCCGCATAGCGGTCGAGGACCTTCAACGCGCGGTCGAGCACCACGTCGTCATAGGGCGGATCGAGAAAAACGAGGCCCGCCTGGTTCACCTCGTCCGGTGAAGCCTCCAGCCAGCGCACCACATCGCCGCGGACGACGTGCGCACGCTCTTTGAGGCCGAGTACGTCCAAGTTCTGGCGCAGGATAGCAAGACCGCGGGCCTGGTGGTCCACGAACGTGACGCCGGCGGCGCCCCGCGACAGCGCCTCGATGCCGAGTGCCCCCGAGCCCGCGAACAGGTCGAGCACGTGTGCCCCCTCGATCCCGGGTCCGACCAGGTTGAAGATGGCCTGCTTGACCATGCCCTGGGTGGGCCTGATGCCCTTGGGCGCCTTCAGCCTCCTGCCTCTCGCCTCTCCCCCGCTGACTCTCAGCCCGGGCAAGCTAGCGCACCCGGATCGAACCGCGCCCGGTGATGGTCCCGATCAGCGCGGGTCGGTGACGCTCCGAGCCCAGGGCGTCCTCGAACGCTGCCGCGTTCTGCGGCGGGATGGCGACCAGCAGGCCGCCGCTGGTCTGCGCGTCGCACAGCATCATCTGGTCGATCTCCGCGATGGCGTCCCAGTCGACCTGGTCTCGGTAGGCGGCGTGGTTGCGCCGGCTGCCGTCCGGAAAGAGGTCACGCTCGGCGAGTTCTCGCACGCCCGGCATGAAGGGCACCGCGCTCAGCTGTACGTCCGCGCCTCCATTGAGGTTGGAAAGGTGGCCGATCAAGCCGTAGCCGGTCACGTCGGTGGCGGCTGTCGCCCCGGCGGCCACCATCGCCCCGGCGGCGGCGCGGTTGAGCGTCGTCATGACCGCCACCGCCTCGCGCTCGAGGGCGGGCGGGCAGAGACCGCGTTTGATCGCGGTGGCGACGAGGCCCGAGCCGAGAGGCTTGGTCAGGTACAGAAGGTCGCCCGATCGCGCGCCGTCGTTGCCGATGATGCGATCGGGGTGTACCTCACCGATCACCGCGTAGCCGAATTTCGGTTCCGCGTCGTCCACGGAATGGCCGCCCACGACCGCGATGCCCGCCTCGGTCATCTTGGAGGCTCCACCGGACACGATCTTTTCGAGCAGCCCGGTGCTGAGCTTGGCGCGGGGGAAGGCGGTGATGCCCAGCGCGAAGAGCGGCCGCGCGCCCATCGCGTAGACGTCGCTGAGGGCGTTCGCCGCCGCGATCGCGCCGAATTCCGAAGGGTCGTCGACGATGGGCGTGAAGAAGTCGACCGTCGCGACCAAGGCGCGGTCGGGCGCGATTCGATAGACCGCCGCGTCGTCGCGGCCGGCCGTCGCGACCAGCACGTTGGGGTCGACGATCGGGGGCAGAGCCCCCAGCACCTGCCCTAGCTCCACCGGGCTGAGCTTGCAGGCTCAACCGGCCCCGTGGCTGTACTCCGTCAACCGAAGCGGCGAAAGATGTTCCATTGGTGTGCTAAGTATCCTTGGTGTGGCTTCCACCTCCCCATGCGGCGCCGCGCGCCCGCTTTCCCTGGGGGCGTGGAATTGAGCTTTCTTATCCAGTGACTTTTCCCATCTAATGAGCTTGGTGTTCGCGGCCATCGCGCCGCACGGCGGGCTGACGATTGCGGAGGCTTGCTTGCCCGAGGAGCGGTTGCTCGCGACCACGACGCGGGCCGGCATGGAAGAACTCGGCCGGCTCTTCGCGGCGGCCCGGCCTGAGGCCGTGATCGTCGCGACTCCCCACAACGTCCACATCGCCAACGCATTTGGCGTCGTCGTCGCCGGTCGCGTCGCCGGCCGCCTGGCCGGTGCGCCGCCTTCGGTTGCGCTGGATGTGCCCTCGGCAAATGATCTCGCCTGGCTGGTGCTCGAGGCGTTCGCCGCGGCCGAGGTGCCTTCAACCGGCGTCAGCTTCGGTTCCAACGACCCCGAGACGGCGGTGGCGCCGATGGATTGGGGCGTGCTCATTCCGCTGTGGTTCATGGGCGGTCGGGACGATCCTCCGGTCCCGCTGGTCGTGGTCACGCCTGCCCGCGACCTGCCCGCCTCCGCGCACATCGCGGCGGGGGCGGCGATCGCAAACGCGGCCGCGGAATCCGGGCGCCGAGTCGCGTTCATCGCCAGCGCCGACCACGGGCACGCCCACGTCGCAGGCGGCCCCTACGGGTACCACGCGAGCGCCCAGAAGTACGACGCGCTCATCTGCAAGCTGGTGCGGACTGGGAGGCTCGACCGGCTCAGCGAAATCCCGGCGGACCTGGTGGAGGAGGCGAAGGCCGACAGCTGGTGGCAGATGCTCATGCTCCACGGGGCGACCGAGGGCTGGAGCGGCCGGCTCATCTCATACGAGGCGCCAACCTACTTTGGGATGTTGACCGCCGCTTACCTACCTAGCTGATCGAGGTCAACTCCAGGCGGCGGGCGACCGCCTTCTTCAGCAGGGGGCTCTGGTCGAAGCCGGGGTCCGATTCCAGCAGGCTCTCGGCCTCCTGCCTCACCTCGCTCAGAAGCTCGGGCTGCTGCAGCGCTTGCATTGCGACGTCTGTCATACCGTGCTGTCGGGGCCCCATGAGCTCGCCCATGCCGCGGATTCGCATGTCTTCCTCCGCGAGCTTGAAACCGTCGCGAATCCGGGTCATCAGGTTCAAGCGATTCAACGCGGGCTCGGATGGATCGTCGGTGAGCAGCCAACAGTGGCTCTGCCCGGCTCCCCGGCCGACGCGGCCGCGAAACTGGTGGAGCTGAGCCAGACCGAACCGGTCCGCGCCCTCGATCATCATCACGGTCGCGTTGGGCACGTCGACTCCGACCTCGACCACCGCCGTGGCCACCAGCACCTGCACCTCGCCGGCCACGAACGCGCGCATCACCTCGTCTTTCTCCTTGAGACGCCCGTGCACAAGGCCCATCCGCAGCTCGGGGAACACGTCCTTCTGCAGCCGTTGGAACTCGGCCGTCGCTGATCGCGCGACAACGGCCTCCGAATCCTCGATGAGCGGGCAGATGACGAAGGCCTGGCGCCCCGCGCGAACCTGCTCGCGAACAAGGTCATAGGCGCGCGGACGCTGATCTGGTTCGACCACCTCGGTCTCGACCGGCGTGCGACCGGGCGGTTGTTCGTCGATCACCGAGACCGACATCTCGCCGTACAGCGCCAGCGCAAGAGTGCGCGGGATCGGCGTGGCGGTCATGGCGAGGAAATGCGGCCTCCCGCGTCCCTTCGCGCGCAGCAGCTCACGCTGGCGCGTGCCAAATCGATGCTGCTCGTCGACGACAGCGAAGCCGAGGTCGGTGAACTCGACGTCTTCTTCGATCAACGCATGTGTGCCCACCACCAGCGCGCAGTGCCCTGAGGCGGCCGCGGACCGCACCCGCCTGCGTTCAGCCGCGCTCTGGCTGCTCACGAGGAGCTCGACGGTCAAGCCGGGGAAGCTCTCTTCAAGGTAGGTGCGGAAGCTGCGCAGGTGCTGTCGCGCCAGGATCTCGGTCGGCGCCATCACCACCGATTGGAGACCGGCGGAGTGCGCCATCGCGACGCAAGCGGCCGCGACAGCCGTCTTTCCCGAACCGACGTCTCCATTCAGTAAGCGGTTCATCGGAGCCGTCTTCTCCATGTCCTGGAAGGCCTCCCAGGTGGAGCGCCGCTGCGCGCGGGTCAGCTCAAAACCGAGGCCTGCTTTGAAGGCGTCGATGACCTCCTGTTTATAGGGGATCGGCGTCGCGGGTTCCGCCGCGATGCTGGCGCGCATGAGCGCGAAGGCGGCCTGCAGCTCGAACAGTTCGGCGAAGGCCATGCGCCGGCGGGCATCACGCCATTGTTCCAATGTGTCGGGGCGGTGCCCGAGCCGCACCGCGTCCGCGATCGGAAGCAGGTGATGGCGTTCGCGCACCCGCTCTGGGAGCAGGTCTTCGAGCTGGACCGCCAGCGGTAGGGCGGAATCGATCCACCCCGCCATCTTTTTCGAGCTGAGGCCCTCGACGAGGTGGTACTTCGGCATGAGCCCGCCAACTCTGTTCGGCGACGGGTCTTCGGCGCCGTCCTCCAGCTTTTCGTAATGCGGATTCTGCATCTCGAGCATGCCGTAACCGCCCTTGACCAAACCAGCCACCGCGACGCGGTCGCCTTTGTGCAGCTGCCTCGCGACAAACGGCTGGTTGAACCAGGTGACGCGAAGTCCCGCGCCGCTGTCGTCGCGGATGGTCGCCTCGGTCAGCCGCATCCTCTTGAATTTGGTGATCTTGGGCGCGATCGACATGACGGTTCCCACCACGGTCGCTTGCGACCCGGGCACAAGCGAGGCGATCGAGGCCGGCGCGCCGTAGGTCTCCCAATCGAAGGGAAGCGTGAGCAGCAGGTCCCGGATCGTCTCGATTCCGAGCTTGGCGAGGCGCTTGACATCGGCAGGCTTGACCTTGGGGAGCGCTGAGACCGGCGCGTCCAAGGTATGAGGAAGGACAACTATGCTCAACGAGTGACTGGCCCTCCAGCGTCCGAGCCCGAGCCGGTGCCCCGCAAAAGCTTGTCCAGACGCCTGCGCGTGACCATCATCGCGGCCGTCATCATCGTCATCGTCCTAATCGGAATCATCGGCTATGCCGTCACTGGCCTCGCGTACGCGCAGACGCGAGTCGGCAACGCCAACAAGACGCTTAACGCGGTCATCTCCCATCAGAACAGCCTCAACAACACTTTCACCGACCTCAACTCCAAGTTCAACAGCCTTAGCAGCGGCACGACCTTCGACCCGCTGCAAGCGCGCCAGCTGTTCGATCAATTCGTCGCCAACGAGAAGGCGGCGGGCGTCACCGACGACTTGGACCAGGCCTCACTCGTTTCAACGAAGGCAAGTCTCACCGCGCCGTCGTGGCTCACGCTGGTCTCGCGACCAAGTCTCAACACCGAGGCGGCCAAGATCGACCATGCCCGGAAAGCGGTCTCGATCGCCAAGTCAACGACGGTGGGTTACGTCCAGGACGGACAGTTCTTCCAATCGTATTTCGACACCCAGATCGACCTGCAGATGTTCAGCACACAGGTGGCCAGCGCTGACCTCGCCGGCGCCAAAACCACTCTCACCACGATGAAGGGCCACGTCGACACCGGGCTGCAGCTGTCCAGCGCGCCCGGCCTCCCGGCGGACCTACACTCGGTGATGGTCGATCTCGGCACGCTGGTCACCGATTTTGGCAAGCTGCTGGACGCCGCCGCGGCGAATGACGACACCGCCATCACAAACGCCGACAACGCCGTGCAGGCCGACGCCAACAAGTTGGGAACCTACAACGTCGACCAGATCATGGCCGAGATCGGCGCCTACTACAAGCCGATGTTCGACGAGATCGACTCCGAGATGGCCAAAGCCGCCGCTTGAGGCCTGGGGTTTTCGAAGAGGACTCGATCACGCGGCGGGTCAACCGCGAGAACATCCTGCTCCTGGGCGGCGGGCGTGCCCTGCTGATGCAGCTGGCGCATCCGAAGGTGGCGGCCGGCGTCGACGACCACTCGGACTTTCGCCTGCATCCCATCCGCCGCCTGCGCCGCACCATCAGGATGACGATGGCGATCGTCTTCGGCGATCGCGACACCGCGCTGGCCGCGGCCCGCGGCGTCAACCAGGCGCACGCGAAAGTGCAGGGACCCGACTACCGCGCCCTGGATCCCGACCTGTTGCTGTGGGTGTACGCGACGCTGGCGGACACCGCGCTCGTGACCTACGAGGTTTTCGTCAAGCGTCTGCTGCAACACGAGCGCGAAGAGTTTCACCGGGAGTTCAAGCTGCTGGGCGAGCTGCTGGGGATTCCCCGTGACCGCTTCCCGAACACGGTCGCCGATTTCGACGAGTACATGGAGCAGATGGTTTCGAGCGGGCCGGTCCGCGTGGATGGTCGAGCACGCGAGCTGGCGGAGCAGGTCATGAAGCCGCACGTGTGGCTGCTGCCCGGACCGGTGATGATCCCCTTGAACGTGGTCACGACCGGCCTTTTGACGCCCGCGCTGCGCGAACAGTACGGCCTCGCCTGGGGGCCGCGCCAGCGGCGCGCTTACCGGCTGGCCGTCGCCGTCGTGCCGAGAGTGATCGCCCTGACACCACCGCTGCTGCGCGTGTGGCCGAGGCCCGGCCGGAGCATCGTGTTCACACCGGGCGGTCGAGCGACGACTACTTCTTGATGTAGACGAGGCCCAGGGCTTTCGGTCCAACGTGGGTGCCAAGCACGCAGCCGATCTGACCGACCGGAACCTCAAGACCAGGGAGCCTGCCGCGCAGGGCGGCCGCGATCTGCTCAGCCTCGTCGGCCGCCTGCGCGTGCACCACCCCGACGTGCTCGACGGGACTGTCCTTCTCAAAGAATTCGACCATGCGCGGGATCGCGCGGGACCGCGTGCGCACGCGGTCGAGCGACTTGATCTCGCCATCGACCATGAGCAGGAGTGGCTTGAGGTCGAGCATGGTCCCGATCATCGCCTGCGCGCGGCTCACCCGCCCGCCCATCTCGACGTAGCGCAGCGTGTCCAGCAGCGCCAGCACTCGACATTTCCGGACGCGGTCCGCGACAGCCGCAGCGGCCTGGTCCAGCGTCGAGGATTCCGCCGCCACGCGGCACAAAAAGCCCATCGGCATCGAGACCGTCTCGCTGTCCACGACTTCAACCCGAAAACCCTCGACCGACTGTGCGCCCAGCCGCGCGGCTTCTGCGGTGGCCGAAAGCGATCGCGCGATGTGGATGGAGATGCATCCGTCGTGGTCTTTCGCCAGACGCGTGTACATCTCCGCGAAGTCCCCCGGCGACGGCGCGGAGGTCGTGGGCAGCTTCGTGCCGGTCGCCAGCCTGGCGAAGAACTCCTCGTTGTTCATGTCCACGCCGTCCCGGAAGGTCTCCTCGCCGAACAGGACCTTGAGCGGGACGACCTCGATCTCGTAGCGCTCGCGCCACGCCTCGGGCAGGTCGGACGTCGAGTCCGTGACGACTGCGAAGGTGCGCTTCAAATGCGGGTTATTCGACGGAGAGGATGAACGGGTAGTGCTGCTGCCCGCCCTGCTGGACCTCGATCTCCAGGCCGGGATGGATTGACCGAATGTCCGATTCGAGCTTGTGGAGCTCGTCGTCGCTGGCGCCTTCTCCGCGGTAGACCGTGATCAGCTCGTAGGAATCAGCCCCCAGCTTGCTGAGGGCCTTGTTCACGACCTCCCCGTAGTCTGTGCCGGCGAACTCGAGCTTGTCGTTGATCAGGCCGATGACATCGCCCTTCTTCACCTTGAGGCCGTTGGAGCGCGTGTCGCGAACCGCGTGAGTGACCTCGATGGTCTGCACGCGTTCCGCCTCGGCCTTCATCGCCGCGATGTTCTCGGCGCCGGGACGGTCGCCTCGAAATGCCACGACGGCCGCGACCCCCTGCGGGACGCTGTGCGTCTCGATGACGTGGAGGTTCTTCTTGGTCAGTCCGAGCACCTGCTTCGCCGCCAGGATCACGTTCTTGTTATTGGGCAGGAGGACCACCTCGTTGTACGGCACCGATTCGATCGCCGTGAGCATGTCCTGCGTGCTGGGATTCATGGTCTGGCCACCTTCGACGATGGCGTCGACGCCCAGGCCACGGAAGATCTCGACGAGGCCCTTGCCCGCCACCACGGCCACCAGCCCTACGCCGTTGGAGCGCGGCGCTCCGGTGGCCTGGGCGGCGCCCTCGAGGATCCGTCTGTGCTGCGTCGACATGTCGCCGACGTTGAGCTTGAGCAGCTTGCCGTGACCGCCCGCGAGGGTGATCACGCGGGTGGGGTCGTCGGTATGGACGTGGACCTTCACCAGTTCGGGCTCCCCGACCACGAGCACGGAGTTGCCGAGGGCCTCGATCTGGTTTTTGATGCGGTCGAGGTCCAGGTTGGAGCCTTCGATCAGGAACTCTGTGCAGTAGCCCCAACCACCTTCCGGCAGCTCCAACGCGACCTGTGACGCTGCTGGTGGCGCCATGGGCCGGGCGGCTGCGAGGGCCGCGAGCGAGGACTCGGACTCCTCGACGGTCTTGAGCATGCCCTCGAGGATGATCTGCAGACCGAACCCGCCCGCGTCGACCACGCCGGCGTCGCGCAGGATCTGGAGCTGGCTTGGTGTCTTCAGCACGGCCGCGCGAGCGCCGGCGGCCGCTGCCGCAATGACTCCTGGCACGCTCGCGTCAGGACCGCTTGCGGCGGCCGCCGCGGACCGGCCCGCTTCGCGCGCGACGGTGAGGATGGTGCCTTCCGTCGGCTTGTTCACGGCGCGGTAGGCCGCATTGGCGGCTTCCTCGAAAGCGGTGGCCAGCTCCGCCGGTGACAGCGAGCTCTTACCCTCGACGGCTCGCGCGAAGCCCCGAAAGATCTGTGACAGGATCACGCCGGAGTTGCCGCGGGCCCCCATCAGGCTGCCGTGAGAGGCGAGCTTCGCGATCTTGCTCACCTCGGCGGCGTTCGACTCCTTGATGTCCTCGACCGCCGATTGCAGCGTGAGCAGCATGTTGGTGCCCGTGTCGCCGTCGGGGACCGGGAATACGTTGAGGCGGTTGACCTCCTCGTGGTTGGCGGAGAGCCAGCTCAGACTGCCCAGCAGGGCCCGTTTGAAGAGGGGTCCGTCCACCCCTGGGTGCCTTTCGTCAGACACCGGCTACCGCTTCTCTTCGCGAACGCCCTGGACGTTCACATTGATCTGCGCGATCGGGACGTTGACCGACCGTTCCACCTCGAACTTGACCGTCTCCTGGAGGTTGTGAGCGACTTCTGAGATGCGGATGCCGTACTGGACGATCACGTACAGCTCGATGCTGAGCCCACCTTCGGCCTCCTCCACCTCGACGCCCTTGTCGGCGTTCTCCCGCCGCAGGAGCTCCGCCACGCCGTCGCGCAGCCCGCGCGCCGCCATGCCCGTGATGCCGTAGCAGCCCATGGCCGCGTGGGCCGCGATGGCGCCGACCGCCGAGGGGAAGACCTCGATGCGGCCCCACTGGCGGGACTGGATGAGGGCGGTGGTGGTCTTGGAGGCCATGGAAAGCCCATGGTACAATTCGGATCACCCGCGACGGTCGCGTGGTCTTCGTCGTTTGCGATGTCTGGACTCCCAATCGGAAGGTGCCTCATGGCCAAGCGCTGCGCGATCTGCGGCAAAGAGCCGCAATACGGACACCACGTCAGTCACGCGAAGAACCGGGTCAACCGGAGGTTCATGCCCAACTTGCAGATGGGCCGGGTGACCGTGGCCGGAAAGAGCATGCGTGCCCGCGTCTGCACGCGGTGCCTGCGCACCTACGCCGGCTAGCCGAAGTCCATCGCGTGCACCTCTCCGAGGTGCGCCAGGTCTTTCTTCAAAGCCCCCCAGACCCGTTCCTGTACCTCGACGCCCGGAACCACCTCTGACGGGTCGTTGACCTCGTCGGCAAGGTCTGGGCGCTCGACCATCTCGGCGAAGAGCAGGGTCCAGGCGCGCGGGACCACCTCGTAGATCGCGTAGCCCCCACCCCCCAGCGCCAGCCACCGGCCGTCACACAGCTCGTGGGCGAGCTCGTGGAACACCCGGCCGACGCGAGGCCAGATGCGCGTGGACGCCGCGAGGTGCGCCAGAGGGTCGAGGTAGTGCGTGTCGCAGCCGTCCTGCGTGACCAGCACGGTCGGCTTGAAGCGGCGCAGCAGGGCGGGCACGACCCGCTCGAACCCATGGAGCCACGGCTCGTCCCAGGTGTACGGGAGGAAGGGAAGGTTGGCGGCCGACCCACGACCCGGTCCGACCCCGCAGTCTTCCGGGAAGCCCGTGCCCGGAAACAGATAGCGGCCGCTTTCGTGGAGGCTGATCGTGAGGACGTCGGGATCGGCCTGAAAGATGTCCTCCACGCCATCGCCGTGATGGACGTCGACGTCCACGTAGGCGACGCGATGGCCCTGGTCCTTGAGCCACTGGCACGCGATGGCGGGGTCGTCGTAGGTGCAGAAACCGGAAGCCCGCTCGCGATGGGCGTGGTGCAGGCCGCCCGCCGGGCTGAAGACATGGAGCGCGGCACCGCTCTCGATCGCCTGGGCGGCGACGAGCGTCGCGCCGGCTACAAGCGCGGCCCCCTCGTGAAGCTCGTTCGAGATCGGGTTGTCGGCGGACGCAAATCCGGCGTCGTCGACCTCTTCGGGCGAGACCTGGTCGCGCTGATTGGGGTCGCTCAGCCTGCGCACGAGCTCGATGTACCGGCGGGAGTGCACGAGCTCCAGCTCCTGGAGCGTCGCGCGTCGCGGTGGCAGCAGGTGCGCGTGCTCGATGAGACCGGTCGAGCGGATCAGGTCGACTGCCAGCTTCACTCGAATCGGCTGCAGTGGATGGTGGTCCGACAGGTGGTGCTTCATGAGCTCGTCTCCGTAGACGAGCGCGACCGGTCCAGGCACGGCCACTTACCCTAACAACCTGGTGAGAGGGGAAGGCCTGTTCGAGTCGGTGCCCAATTTCTCCGAGGGCCGCCGCGAGGACGTCATCGCGGCCATCGCCGTGGCAGGAGGGGCGCACCTCCTCGACGTCGACGCGGACCCGGACCATCACCGCTCGGTCATCTCGCTCGCGGCGGAACGGGCCAGGCTCATTGACGGATTGCTGGCCGCAATCGGCGCGGCGATCGAGCGGATCGACGTGCGGACACACTCAGGCGTCCATCCCCGTGTGGGCGCCGCCGACGTGGTCCCGATCGTGCCGCTCGGGGGCAGCACGCTGGCTGCCGCACGCGAGGTCGCGCGAGAGGCCGGTGAGCGAATCTGGAGCGAGCTACGAGTGCCGGTCTACTGGTATGGGGAGCAGCGCTCGCTGGCCGACATCAGGGCCGGTCGCGCCAGCCCCGATCTCGGCGGGCCGGAGCACCACCCCACCGCCGGCGCGGTCTCCGTGGGTGCGCGCCTGACCCTGGTCGCGTTCAACGTCCTGCTGCCGGGACTGTCCCTTGTTGAGGCCGGAGCTCTCGCGCGCTCCCTGCGCGAGGCGCGCGCTGGTATGCGGGGCGTGCAGGCGCTGGCCTTCGAGCTCTCGGGCGGCCGCGTGCAGCTGTCGATGAACCTGTTCCGCGTGGACGAGACCCCGCCGGGGGCGGTGGTTGCCGAGCTTCGACGTCGCGGCGTTGAATTAGGTGAGCAGCAGGTGGTCGGGTTGATCCCGGCGATTGCCTCCGGAGAGGTCGGCCGCGGGCGCCTGCTGGAAGGGCGGCTCGCTTCAGCCGCGGCGCGTGCGAGCGCTTTGAGATTGAAGGACCGAGGGGACGAAGAGAGTCTCGCGCTGGCCAGCCGGCTCGATAGCGAGTCCGGCGCCCTGGCCAAGCTAGGGGCCGAGCAGGCAGAGCTGTTAATCGGCGCGGAGCGGGCGGCGGCGCTGACCCCGGTGCTGCGCGTAGCCGGTGTCCTCGACGGGGAGCTTGTAGCGATGCTGGATGCCGCGGCGCGTGGGCTGCGCGCTGCGATCCACCCGGAAACGGCGGCAGGTTACTCTGCCAGGATCGCGGCGCTGGATCGGAGGCTGGACGACGACTAGCTGGTGGGTGCGGCTGCGTCCATCGTCACGGTGCACGCGCCGCCGCTGACGTCCACGCGGTAAGTGTCCGAACCCGAGCCCGTCGACTGCTGCACCTCGCCGATCGCGTGGCTCTGGCGCCCGTCGAACGTCAGGCTCACCGCTCCGCCTGAAACGTCGACGGACGCACCCGCGCCTGGCGCGCGGTGCAAGTTGACCGTGAGCGCTCCGCCGTTGATCGTGATGGGCACGACCCCGGACGGGGTGCCGAGCGTGATGTCCTCGCGACTGGCACCGCTATTGATCTCCATCGACTTGAGCGGCATGGAGGCAAGATTGAACGTCTCGGTGGACGCCCCGCCGTTCGAGGTGATCGACCACGGGATGCTGGAGTTGATCTGCAGGTCGAGCGTGAAGCGGCGCGGCGCGAACAAGCCGAATCCGGTGTTCCCCTGCGAGATCGTGAGGGTTCCGTTCGAACGGTCGAGGTTGACCTCAGGCTTGGGGCCCGCGTAATCGATGGTGGCGTTGTACAGGTCGCCCTCAAGCGCGCTCGTACCCGTCACCGTGACGTTGGCTGCGCCGGCGTCGATCTCAAGCGTTGCACCGTCCAGGTTTCCGAGAGCAGCGTGAGAGTCGAGCTTGCCGGATGTGGTTTGGTTCGGGGCCAGCGCGACGTAGGCGACGGCGCCGCCCGCGGCGAGCAGAACTATGAGCATCGCGGCCACGTCGCCGTGCTGACCGGGGATGGCGCGGCGCGCCAGGAGCTCGAGGCCGATCACGATGAGGACCAGAGGCCAGAGGTCGAACAGCAGGTTCAACCGGTCGGTCGAGATGACTCCCGAGTTGACCAGGAGCGCGAAAATTCCGATCAGGATCAGGACCGCCGGCCAGAAATAGCTGCGGTACCGCCGCGCGGCGATCATTCGCTCAGGCCCGGGAGCGCCTGACGATCAGCCAGGCACCGAGTGCGATGAGCACCACCGGCCAGACGATCTCAGGCCTGAGCCACCAGAGCAATCCGAGGTTGTTCAAGAGGAAGTACACGCCAATCACGACCAGGACGGCCGGCCAGAAATACTCGCGGCGCCAGTACCTCACCCGGCGGATTCTAGGGGCTTCGGGTTAAATCGGGGCGACCACCTCGAAGAGGTCAGGGCGCTCTTTGCGGGCTGCCTCGACGAGGTCCAGACCGGCCACCGTGGCTTGAACCGGGTGGGCGACCATGAGGTAAGCGCTCGCGACGCGGCGCAGGTCCTCCGCGGTGACGGCCAGGAGGCGCTGCTTGAAGCGTTCCCTTTCCTCGCGCGTGAAACCCGTCAGCCGGTTCGTCGCCTCGCGGCGGCCTTTGATGTCGGGGGACTCGAGAGGATCCACGTCGCCGCACGCCCCGAGGATCGCCTCTTTCAAGGCTTCGGGATCGATCTCGTGGTCGGTCACCCACTTGACCGCCTGGTCGTAGATGTCGTAGGTGCGGACGATGTTGGGGTCGCGATACGAACCGAAGTAGAAGGTCCCGCTGCCGATCCCGGCCTGCGCGTAGGCGCCGTACGCTCCGCCTTTCTCGCGCAGCTCTCGGTGCAGGAACGTGTCGCGCACGTAGTTGGACAGCACGAGCAACGCCGGCGAATCGGGGTTCGTATAGCGAACGGTTTTGAAGATGCGGACGTTGAAGGCGACGGGGACCGGGGCCGTCCTTGCCTCGGGGGAGTGCTCGAGGGGCTTCGGCTTCTCGGCGGCGCCCGCGGATGCGCCGGCCGGAAGGGCCTCGACGAGTCCGGCCAGGAGGGGCTGCAACTTCTCGATCATCTGGTCTTCGCAGGTCACGACGAAGCGGATGGCGCCCGCGCGAAACAGGCGCGTCCTGATGGCATCGAGCTTCTTGATCAGATCGCCCAGGTCTACCTCATCGATCTTGTTGAGGCGCCGCATCACATGAAGCATCCCTATGCCCTGCAGGGAGTCATTGATCGCGCCCTCAGAGGTGAGCTTCGAGTGTGCGCGCAGGATGGCGAACTGAAAGCCGAGGCCGGCGATGGAGCTTTCGAGGCGCGTCGCCATCTCGGCGATGACCTCCTTCAAGCGCTTCGGCTGGAGCTCTAGGCGCACCGTCAGGTCGGTCAGGAGGTCGACGAACGGCTTCGCGTTGCGGTCCAGCGCCCGGCCCGACAGGACAAAGGACTGGAGGTAGTCCTCCTGTCTAGCGAGTGATTGGATCTGAGCCGCCGCACCCACGCCGCCTGTGACGGCGGCCATGCGCTCGGCAATCTGCACGTAGTCCTGGCCGGCCGCACCGCTCTGTGTCAGGACGCGGCTGAGGAGCGGAAGGAGCTCCTTCTCTTCGGGGCTCAGGGCCGCGAAGTCGGATCGAATGTCCAGGTAGGTGATGCCGTTGGTGGGTTGGGGGAAGAACTCGACCGCCGCCTCTTTGATGCTCGCGTGGCGGCTGGGCACGTCCTCGAACTTCATCGGGATGTCGCTGAGCTCGAGCGTCGGCAGCGCCTTGAGGTCCTGTTTTGCCTCCTGGTCTGCCTTGAGCCTCAGGGCTTCTTCGACAATGCGCTGCTTGTCTCCTTCGCTCAGCGATGCCTCGATCGCGGCCAGGCGGTCCAGCTCCTTGCGCCGCTTGCGCTCCTCAAGCTCTGGGTCCGGCTCGATCGTCAGCAGCGCACGATGAGTGTTGTCGAGCAGCTCGGCGCGGATCAGGTCCTCGAAGAAGCGGCCCTCTTGTCGGGCCCTCTGCAGGTGCTCGAGGTCGGCGTCGAAGTTCAGCGCATCGTAGGGGTCGCCGCCGTAGTAGTAGGGCGCGAGGCACGTGAAGAGGAGCTTGAGCGCATACGGGAAACCCGCATTCGACCGTTCGCGTTTCTCGAATTCGAGCCGGTGGATAGTGGCGTCGACGTGAGCCTGGTCGACGCCCTCACCGGCGAGTCTCTGGAGCGTATCGAGGACGACCTTCTGCACCTTCTCGGCGTCTTCGGACGCGACATCCTTCAGGCCGGCGCCGAAAACGCTTTCACGATAGTCGTCCTGGAAGCCGCTGCCGTCAGCCAGGGCCGTGCCGAGGCCCGAATCGATCAAAGCCTTGCGGAGCGGCGATCCCGCGTTGCTCATGAGGACATCGGCCAGCACTTTCATCGCGAGCTGCTGGAATGAGTCGCCGGTCGGCACCGTGACCCAGGCGACCAGCGCTTGGGACTTGCGCTTGATGTCCTCACCCGGCGTGACGGCGTACGGCTCGACGGCGCTGGTTGGCCTGGTGAAGCGCTTGACGTCGGGGATCTTCGTGTCGACTTCGATGCGGTGGAATCGCGAGAGGACGTTGCGCTCGATCACCTCAAGGGTCTGCTCGAGAGGCAAGTTGCCGTAGGTGTAGAAGTACGCGTTGCTCGGGTGGTAGTGGGTGGCGTGGAACTGACGGAGCTGTTCCCAGGTGAGGTTCGGTATGTCCTCTGGATCGCCGCCCGAGATGTACGAATAGGTCAGGCCCGGGAACAGGGTCTTGCCCACCGCTCGCTGCACGGCGGCCTGTGGCGTCGCCAGCGCGCCCTTCATCTCGTTGAAGACGACGCCCTTGTAGCGAAGGCCGCTTTTCGGATCGGCGGAGTCTTCGAACTCGAAGCGGATTCCCTCCTGCTTGAACGAGTCCTCGGAAAGCCTCGGAAAGAAGGTGGCGTCCAGGTAGACGTCGAGAAGGTTCATGTAGTCCTTGGCGTTGCGCGAGCTGAAGGGGTACATCGTCCAGTCGGCACTTGTCATCGCGTTCATGAAGGTGGCAAGCGAGCGCCGCGTCATGCTGAAGAAAGGGTCGCGGACGGGGTAGCGCTGCGAGCCCGCAAGCACCACGTGCTCGAGGATGTGCGCGACGCCGGTGGAGTCTTTCGGCACCGTGGGAAAGAAGACGGCGAACGCGTTGTTGTCGTCTGTGGACGCGATGTGGATGTGTCGGGCGCCGGTGCGGTCGTGCTCGAGCTCGAGGTAGGCGCCGTCGAGCCGGTCGAGGGACTCGCGGCGGCGGATGGTGTAGCCGCCGATCGTTTCCAGGGTTGGGTCAGCTGTCTTTGCCATGAACGGTTGAGTCTAGGATGTGTTTGCTGATGGCGTTGTTCAGTGAGGCCGAGCTCGAGTTCCTGCGCTCACAGCGGATCGGGCGCTTCGCCACCGTCGGACCGACCGGGTGGACGCACGTGGTGCCCGTCATGTATGCGGTGGACGATTCAGGTTCGTTGGAGTTCGACGTGGACGGCGTGAAGCTGCGCAATCTCACGGCTGAACCTCGCTCGGCGATGGTCGTTGACGCGATGGGCCCGAAGCGCGGGGTGTCGATTCAAGGGTTGGCTCGGGTTGTTTCGCCTGGTCGGGCGCGTCTGGAGCCGGCGCGGAAGTTCAGCTGGGGTCTGTGACCCCAGGTCGTAGCGTCGGTCGCCTCGCTTTCGCAGTCGGCCTGGTCGTGGTGTTGGGTGCATGCTCTGGTTCCGGTTCGCCCTCTCTTGCCTCCCCTTCCGGTTCACCTTCGCCCGTGGCGTCCCCGTCTCCAGCGCTCGCCGCCGACTGGGTCGAGTACCACCGGAGCAGCAGTCGGAGCGGGGTCGGGCCGGCCGTACCGGCGCTCAGCAATCCGGCGGTGGCGTGGACAGCTCGGTTGGACGGCGCGGTTTACGCGTCTCCGCTGATCGTGGCCGGCCACGTGCTAGCGGCGACAGAGAACAACACCGTGTACGCACTCGACCTGTTCACCGGGGCAGTGGTGTGGAAGATTCACCTCGGGGCGCCGGTGGACGCCGGTTCGCTGCCGTGCGGAGACATCGGGCCGGTGACGGGGATCACTGGGACGCCGGCGGCGGACCCGGTCACCGGGCGGTTGTATGTCGTGGCATTTCTGAGCACGCACCACCACATGCTTTTCACACTGAGCCTGGCGGACGGGTCAGTCGTCTCACAGCAGGACATCGATCCCGCCGGATCCAACCCCGCTGTGGAGCAGCAGCGTGGGGCCCTGGCCCTCGGTGCGGACTTTGTCTACGTGCCCCTCGGAGGCCTGTACGGCGACTGCGGCCAGTACCACGGGTATCTCGTCGCGGTTCCGCTGGCCGGGGGTGTGGCAACGACGTACACAGTGCCGAGCGCGCGTGAAGCAGGTATCTGGAGCCCTCAGGGCCCCACGATCGGGCCAGACGGCGACGTCTACGTGGTCAGCGGCAACGGCGCATCGCAGTCGAGCTTTGATTTCAGCAACGCAGTCGTAGAGCTGTCGCCAGACCTCCGAGTTGTCCGATCGTATTTCGCGCCTTCGAATTGGGCATCGTTGAATGCGAGCGATACGGATCTAGGGTCAGTGGGCGCGACTCTCCTGTCCTCGTCGTCGCCAGGCGTGGTGCTCGCGATCGGCAAGGAGGGCGTCGCTTACGTGCTGCGCGAAGGAAGCCTTGGAGGGGTAGGCGGGCAGGTGGCTTCGCGGGCCGTTTGCTCGGGTTCGTGGGGAGGGACAGCGTGGTCGCACTCGACGGTTTTCGTTCCGTGCGCGGACGGACTTTACGCGCTGTCAGTCGGCTCAGGTTCGATCGCCATCGCCTGGCACGCGCCACACCCGGTGCTGGGCTCGCCGATCATCGCGGCGGGCGCGGTCTGGGGAATCGAGCCGGGGAGCGGTGTGCTTTACGCGCTCGACCCCTCATCGGGCGCAGTCGTGTATTCGGTCGGGCTCGGCGGGGCGGAGCACTTCAGCACGCCAGCGGCGACGGAGGGATTTGTGGTGGTGCCGGTGGGCGACAGTGTGGCCGCGGTCTCAACCTCCACCTAGGTCAAGAATGGCCGCCGTGCGGACCTCCCACTCCCAGGACAGTCCCTCCCCAACACGGCGCTCCGAACCTCCCGCCCGAGTAAGGGTGACGCCGGACGTCGACAACCCAAGTTGTTACGTAAAGGTCTAGCCCTGGATGCTTTGCAGAAGGTTGGCCATCTCGATCGCTGCTTCGGCTGCTTCGGCGCCCTTGTTGTTCTTCGGGCCTGAGCGGGCGAGCGCCTGCTCCTTGTCCTCGGTGGTCAGCACGCCGAACGTGATCGGCACGCCCGTGTCCAGCTGGACCTGCATGACGCCGGCCGACGCCTGGCCCGCGACCAGCTCGAAGTGATAGGTCTCGCCCCGGATCACACAGCCCAAGCAGACGATCGCGTCGTGGCCGCCCTTCTCCGCCAGCGCCAGGGCGGTGACCGGAAGCTCCAGCGCACCTGGGACCCAGAAAACGTCGGGTTCCTCGACACCGTGCTCCTCGAGCGCCCCCAGAGCGCCACGAAGCAGGCGCTTCGACACGTCCTCGTTGTAGCGGGCCACGACAACGGCGATGTGCAGGTCAGCGCCGCTCAGGTCAGGTTTGGCGCCCTTCTCCCCCACTAAAGGAGGTGTCCGAGCTTGTCTTTCTTGGTCTTCAGATAGCGCTCGTTGTGCGGGTTTGATTTGACCTGGATCGGAACCCGTTCGACCACTTCGAGACCAAATCCTTCGAGTCCGTAGATCTTCTTGGGGTTGTTCGTCAGCAGCCTGATCTTGCGGACTCCGAGGTCGTAGAGGATCTGGCTCCCGATTCCGTAATCCCGTTTGTCGGCCGGGTGGCCGAGCGCCTCGTTGGCCTCGACTGTGTCGAGACCCTTGTCCTGCAGGTTGTACGCGTGCAGCTTGTCGAGCAACCCGATCCCTCGACCTTCCTGGTGCCGGATGTAAAGGATGACCCCGACCCCATCCGCGGCGATCATCTCTATCGCCGCGTGCAGTTGCGCACCACAATCGCATCGCAAGCTACCGAAGATGTCTCCGGTGAGGCACTCGGAGTGAGCTCGGAGGAGGACCGGTGTCTGCGAATCGATCTCGCCTAGGACGAGGGCAAGGTGATTCTCCTTCCGGAGAATGTCCTCGTAGGCATAAAGCTTCCACATGCGCGGCTCTTTGTCGCCGATGGGAATCGTCGCCTCGACGCGCCTAGCGATCAGCTTCTCGTTCCGGCGGCGGTAGGCAATCATCTGCTCGACCGTGATGAGCTTGATTTCGTGCTCGCCGGCGAAGCGCTCGAGCTCCCGCATGCGCGCCATGGTGCCGTCGGACTTCATTAGTTCGGTGATGACGCCGGCCGGATAGAGACCGGCCAGAATCGCGAGATCGACCGCGGCCTCAGTTTGGCCGGCGCGGGTCAACACGCCGCCATCGGCCGCGCGCAGCGGGAACGTGTGGCCGGGCATCGAGAAGTCAGATGCCCTGGCCGAAGGATCGAGGACCTTGCGAATGGTGGCCGCGCGGTCGTACGCCGAAGCGCCCGTGGTCGTGACGTCCTTGGCGTCGATACTCACGCTGAACGCGGTGCCGAGCCGGCTGGTATTGCGCTCCACCATGGGCGCGATGCCGAGCTCGTCGAGCCGCCGCGCGATGATCGGCATGCACACGAGGCCGGATCCGTGACGGGTCATGAAGCTGATGTGCTCCGGAGTTACCAGCTGCGCGGCAACCACGAGGTCGCCCTCGTTCTCGCGGTCTTCGTCGTCGACGATGATGACGAACTTGCCCGCCTCGAAATCAGCGATCGCTTCCGGCACGGTGGCCAGGCCCATGTTTCCCAGGAATGTTACCGGCCGAGGTTTCGAGCCACGTACCTGGCGACGACGTCGGCTTCGAGGTTGACGATCGAACCTCGTTTGTAATCGCGGGCGATCGTCACCTCGATGGTGTGCGGGATCAGGGCGACTCTGAACGTGCCGGCGGGCTTGTCGACCGCCGCCACGGTGAGGCTCATACCGTCTACCGCGATAGATCCCTTGACGGCGACAAAGCTTGCAACCGCGGCGGGGAGCTCGATCGTCAGCTCGCGCCCTGAAGCGGCGCGCTCCACCGTCTTTACCCTGCCCGTGGCGTCGACGTGGCCTTGTACAAGGTGGCCGTCCAGCAAAGAGCTCGCGCTGAGCGGCAGCTCGAGGTTGACCTCCGATCCGCTGCGGAGCGCGCCGAGGTTGGTGCGTCGAAGCGTCTCGGGAACGACGTCTGCAAAGAAGACCGGTCCCCGCTTCCTCACCACGGTCAGGCAACATCCGTTGACTGCGATGCTGCCGCCGACCTTCAGACGGCGCGTGATCCCGGCGTTGTCGATCCCCAGACGGTTCGGATCTGCCAGGACGACCCTGGAGACCGCGCTAACTATTCCGGTGAACATCCACGTATCCCGTGATCAACAGATCGTCGCCCAGCCGGACATAGTCAAGTTCGCTCAAGTGAGTCGCCGCGGCAAGGTGGTCGATTCCTTTACCCGCAAGTGGCCCAGGCGCTTCGCGGCCACCAATCAGGCGCGGCGCCAGGTATGTGTAAACCTTGTCGACCAGAGCGTCTGCGAAGAACGAAGCGTGGACCTCTGCACCGCCTTCGACCAACAGGCTCAGCGTACCGCGGTTGCCCAGTTCGTCCAGCAAGGCGGGGAGGCTGACGCGGCCGTCCGCGCCGGCCGGCAGGCGAAGCACTTCGGCCGCGCCGACACGACCAGCTTTGGTGCTGGCGATGATCGTGTTGGCACCGACGATCCTGGCCGACTGGCGAATCCGCAGTTGCGAGTCGAGCACCACACGAAGGGGTTGCCGAGAGTCTTCCCCCTCCAGGCGCGTGGTCAGCTCAGGATCGTCAGCGATCACCGTGTTGACGCCGACGAGAATGGCGTCATGCGCGTGCCGGAGCCGGTGGCCGTGGGAGCGAGCCTCCTCGCCTGTAATCCATCTGGACTCACCAGTGTGCGTCGCGATCTTGCCGTCCAGGCTCATCGCGAACTTGGCGGTCACGAACGG
>DATMKM010000103.1:0-13093 GCA_035571315.1 Candidatus Acidiferrum sp. | reverse complement strand
TGGAGGCGACGCCCAGAATCGAACTGGGGATGGAGGTTTTGCAGACCTCTGCCTTGCCACTTGGCTACGTCGCCGCCTCGCCGTCGATTCTACCTTCGACGCTAGGGCCGGCCCCTCTCGCGGTTAGGCTGTGGAGCACTTGCCACAGCACGACTTTCGGGACGTCATGGCGCGCGTGCCGGCGGGGGTCGTCGTGATCAGCGCTCGCACAGACAACGGCTACCGCGGGCTCACCGCGAGCAGCCTCGTCTCGATCTCGGTCGACCCTCCCATGGTCCTTGTCGGGTTGGAGCGCGAAGCGGCGACGCGAGCTGCGGTGGCCGAAGGAAAGGCCTTCAACGTCAGCGTGCTGACGCGGTCCCAGGAATTCATCGCGGACCGGTTCGCCGGCCGCGCGCCCGCCATCGACCCCCGGTGGGAGGGAGTGCCCCATCGCCTGGGAACCAACGGCATCCCGTTGATCGAGAGCTGCGCCGCCTGGCTCGAATGCCGGCTCGTCGAGCTCCGCCCAGCGGGCGACCACGACCTCTGCCTGGGCGAGGTGACGGCCGCCTCTGCCGGATCGGGCGACCCGCTGATCCTGTGGGATCGCGCGTTCTGGACGCTTCGCTAGTAAGGCAGCTCGTCCTCGTCCATGCCGAAGTGATGCCCGACCTCGTGCAGGATCGTGCGCCGGACCTCGGCCACCAGCTCGCCTACCGTGTCTGACGCCTCTTCATGCGCGCGTTTGTAGAGCGTGATCCGCTCGGGCATTCCGAGATGGACCAGAGCCGTCGCCCCTTCATACAGCCCCATGAGGCCCTCCGGCGAGCTCTCTTCGATGATGAACACGGTGTTCTCGAGATAGGGCTTGAACTCGTCGGGGATCGAGTCCACCGCCGCCTGCGCCGCCGCCTCGAATTGCTTCATGCTCACCCGCATGCATGAATTGAAGCGCGTGCTGGTCGTCGGCGCAGGGACCATGGGTTCGCAGATCGCCCTTCAGACCGCGCTGTCCGGCCGCTACGACGTGACCCTAGTCGATTCGGCGCCAGGCCAGCTCGAACGAGCGCGGGCGCAGAACCGGCGACTGCTGGACCGATCGGTCGAGAAGGGGCGTCTCACCGAAGCCACCGCGGAGGAGGTGCTCGGCCGAATCAGGGATTCGCACGATCTCGCATCGGTGGCGGCAAGCGCCGACTTGGTTATCGAGGCCGTGATCGAGGACTTCGACGCGAAAAAGGGCGTGTTCGAATCGCTTGGCGAGCACGCCAGGAAGGACGCGATCCTCGCCAGCAATTCGAGCACGATCGCGATCAGCAGGCTTGCCGGGTTCACGGGCCGTCCCGAGCAGTGCTGCAACATGCACTTCTTCCACCCGGTCACTGTCATGCAGCTGTGCGAGGTCGTCCGAGGACCCCTGACGTCGGACGCCACCATTGCGACCGCGATGGAGTTCGTGCGCAGCATCGATCGCACCCCCGTCCTGCTTCAAAAGGAGATCTGGGGGTTCATCGTCAACCGCGTCCTGTTCGCGGCCTCCGAGGAGGCGATGCGTCTGCTCGAGGGCGGCTACGCGAGCGCCGAGGACATCGACACGGCGGTCCAGAAAGGCCTCAACTGGCCCATGGGCCCGTTTCACCTGCTCGACTTCAGCGGCCTCGACATCTTTTATGGGGCGATGAAGGACCGCCATCGGCAGGGCGAGGGCGGCGACGCGCCGGAGCTGCTGCGCAATCTGGTCGAAGCGGGCAATCTCGGCCGCAAGACGGGCAAGGGATTCTTCGACTACCCGAAGTAACATCGGCGGGCGCACTCGGCTGGTCCCATCCTCGGCGCCGCTTTGCGCGGAGAATGGTCTCGCCCCCGTAGCCCAATTGGCAGAGGCAACCGGCTTAAACCCGGTCCAGTGCGGGTTCAACCCCCGCCGGGGGTATTGGCCTCCTACAATCGACTGGAGATGGGCCATCGATCCGAAGAAGACCCCGACGAGGATCCCGACGAGCCCGCTGAGCCGAACCATCCAGGCGACGGCGCGGCTCTCGGCACGCAGATGGTGCCCAACGTCGGGCTCCCAGCGCGGGAGTGGGAGTTCTCGACACAGGTTCTGACGGTGGCTCAGCTGGTCGACGGCGTCACGTTGGTCAAGGTCCTGAAGGAAGCCGGGGAAGACGGATGGGATCTCACCGACGTGATCGACGGGGGGGAGAAGCGCGTGCTCCTGATGCGGAGATCCAAGCGCTCAACTCGTGAGGCGCGACGGGTCGGGTTCGCGCCTCCGAAGCAAAACTGACCACACCGCCAGCGCGCCGCAAGCGGCGAATCCTAGTCGTCGAGGACGACGCTCCGATCCGCGTGCTGGTGGCAGAGGTCTGCCGGCTGCAGGGCCATGACGTGTTGGAAGCGGCGACCGGCGCGCAGGCGATCGAGGTCGCCACGAGCAGCCAGCCGGACCTCGTTCTCGTGGACTGGGTGCTGCCCGACATCAGCGGCACCGAGGTGATTCGCGAGCTGCGCCGCCAGGGTCTCCTCAGCCCGATGGTCATGCTCACCGGGCGCACGACCAAGATGGACGAGGTGGTCGGCCTCGAAGTCGGCGCCGACGACTACATCACCAAGCCTTTCGACTCTCGCATCCTCGCCGCGCGGATCAATGCGCACCTGAGACGGGCTGCCCTGGCTGAAGCCGGCGGCGGGCGCGAGGGTGTGCTCAGCATCGGGACACTGCAGATCGACAACGCCGCTCGAAGGGTGAAGATCGCGGACGAGGAGATCCCGCTCACGATGACCGAGTTCAACCTGCTCGCGGTCTTGGCCGCGAACCCGGAGCGGGTCCTCACGAGGGCACAGCTGCGAGACAAGGTATGGGGTTATCCGCACGACCTGGACGACCACTCGGTGGATCCGCACGTGCAGCGGCTGCGCCGCAAGCTCTCCGACCACTCCGACTCCGGCGTGAGCCTGGAGGCCGTGCCGGGCCTTGGTTACCGTCTGTCGGTCAAGTCCGTTTGAGCCTTCGGATGCGTTACATCTGAGCGTGGGCGACCAGAGACCGATCGGGATCTTCGACTCAGGCGTAGGCGGGCTCACGGTCCTCAAGGAAATCCGCGAGCGGCTCCCGCTCGAACCGACGATCTACGTGGCAGACCTCCTGCACTTCCCCTACGGCCCGCGCTACCAGGACGAGGTGCGCGGCTTTGCCATCGACATCATTCGCTACCTCGAATCGCGCGACGTGAAGCTCGTCGTCATCGCATGCAACACAGCGACCGCCGCGGCGCTCAACCAGGCACGCGAGATCTTCGAGCTCCCGATCATCGGAGTCATCAGCCCGGGAGCGCAGGCGGCGGTCGAGGCGACCAAAAACAACCGCATCGGCGTCATCTCCACCGAAGGAACGATGCGCAGCCAGGAGTACCTGCACGCGATCAAGGAGATCGACCCGATGGTCGGCGTGTACCAGAAGGCGTGCCCAGAGCTCGTGGAGATCGTCGAAGCCGGCGAAGCGGACTCGCCGCGCGCGGAGCGAGTCCTGCGCGACAACCTCTCCGACATCGTCCGTCTCGGCGCCGACACCCTCGTCCTCGGTTGCACGCACTACCCGCTGCTCAAGCCCGCGATCAACCGCGTGTATCCGGGAAGCTTCGAGCTGATCGATTCAGCCACGACCACGGCATCAAAAGTGGAGCGACATCTCGACCACTCGCGCCTGCGCGCGACCGAAGGGAGCCCGCGTCACGAGGTCCTGGTCACCGACTTCCCGCAGCATTTCGACGAGATCGCGGCCAACTTGTTCGGCGAGGCCATCGCAGCGGAGGAGGTCCAGATCTGGGAGCCGCAGAAGACGTAGAGATCTTCGGGCCGGCGGTCGCGGGTCTCGCCAGGGTCGAGGCCGCGCTCCGGGAAGAGATAGGACGCGATCCCGAAGTCGTCTCGGCGCCAATGTCGGACCTCTTCGCGGCGGGAGGCAAGCGCCTTCGCCCCGCGCTGGTGCTGCTGGCCGCTATGTGTGGGCGCTATGAGTTCGATCCACTGATGCCGGCGGCCATGGCCGTCGAGTTCACGCACGCCGCGACCCTCGTGCATGACGACGTCATCGATCGCTCGTCGGTGAGACGCGGGCGTCCTACGGTTGCAGCCTCGCTCGGCGACGAACCCGCGATCGTGATCGGAGATTTCTATTTCGCCAAGGCTTACGAGCACGCTGCGCGCACCGACTCAACCGAAGTCGTCAGCATCCTGGCGCGAGCTGTCATGGAGATATGTGCCGGTGAGGTACGGCAGCAGGCGACTCGCTATCGCTATAGCACCGATGTGGCCGAATACATGGGACGCATTCGTGCCAAGACGGCAACTCTTCTCGCTGCGTCCTGCGAAATCGGCGCGCTGCTGGCGGGGGTCAATTCGGCGCAGCGCGAGGCACTGGAAAACTACGGACTGCTGCTCGGCCTGGCGTTTCAAATCGCCGACGACGTCCTTGATTACACAGGTTCCGAAGGAGAGGTTGGCAAACCAACAGGCCACGACATCGCCGATGGATTCGCAACGCTCCCGCTCCTGCTTGCGAGGGAAGACAAAAATCGCGCTGATCGGCTCAAAACCGTCCTGCAGGATGGCCGCCGGCTCAACGTGGACGAAGCACGGCGCGTCGTTGACGAGGTGATTGCGGGCGGCGGTCCCGACTTAGCCATCGCTGTGGCGCGGGAGTACGCGACGACCGCCCGCTCACAACTCGATGCGATCGACCCAGGGGAGGCACGCTCAGCCCTCGCCGCGCTGACCGACTACGTGGTTTCTCGAAAGCTCTAACCTGTCAGCGTGTCCCGGGTGGGGATAAGGACTTGAGCAAGGTCAAGCTCGTGGGTGTCGGACCAGGACACCCAGGTTTGGCCACCGTCCAGGCAATCGAAGCGATCAAGGACGCCGACGTGATTCGTCACAGCGATGGTTGTGGCGTCGGTCTCCTGCACCTCGCCGCCGCGACGGCTGACGTCGCGCCCTTCGAATCGACCGACGAGATCGTGCGCTTCGCGCGGGCGGGCAAGCGAGTCTCTGTGCTTTTTCCGGGCAACCCCTACGCGTTCTCCAACGGCAGTGAGGTCGCGGAGAAGCTCGAGCGAGCGGGCGTCGATTTCGAGGCGGTCCCCGGCCTGATCGTCGAGCTGGCCGCGCCCGTGATGAGCGGCATCCCACTCACCATCGAGGGGCGCTCAGCGTCGATCGGTCTAGGTCTGGTCAAGGGCGCCGAGACCGTGGTGCTGCGGCTGGCGTCGGGTTGGTGGGAATCGGGCATCTCCACCCTGCTGGCGGACGGACGCGACTCCGATACGCCGGCGGCTCTGATCCTGAACCCGGGCCAGCCCGGCCAGCACCGCGTGAGCGCCCCCCTCGGGGAACTGGCGCGCAAAGCCGCCACGTATGGGCTGCGCGGCGACGCGCTGCTCGTGCTTGGCCCTGGTGTGGTGATGGCCGAACAGCTCGACACCATGTCGAAGCGGCCGCTGCACGGCCGGCGCGTCCTGATCACGCGGGCCCGTCACCAGGTCGATCCTTTCCGCCGCGAGCTCGTCGACCTGGGCGCATCGGTGGTCGAGATCCCGACGATCGAGATCCAGCCGATGCCGCTGGACGACCGGGTGCTGAAGGTGATCTCGCAGCTCGATGGGACCGCCCTGGTCATCTTCGCTTCCGCCAACGCGGTCCACATCTTCTTCCAGATGCTGCTCAGTTCCGGCAAGGACGCGAGGGCTCTCCACAGTTCAAAGCTGTGCGCCATCGGCCAGGAGACTGCCGAGTCGCTCGAAGGCCACGGGCTTCGGCCCGAGCTGATCACCTCCGAGTACACGGCCGAGGGCCTGGCCAAGGCGCTCGAGGGCTGGGAGATGAACGGGATGCGCGTCGTGGTGCCCCGAGCAGAGGTCGCGCGCGACGCACTACCATCCCTGCTTGCCAACCGAGGTGCTGAAGTCGAGATCCTTCCCGTCTACCGAGCGATCTGCCCGTCCGGCACGGGTGATGCGTTGATGCGCCTTTTCAACAGCGAGGGCGTCGACGTGATCACCTTCACCAGCTCATCCACCGTGAACAACTTTGTCCGCGCGTTCCCGGAGGACCGCCTCCCCGCCGTGCTCGGCGACGCCGAGGTCGCCTGCATGGGGCCGGTCACCGCGGACGTGGCGCGCAAGCTGGGCCTGACCGTCTCGATCGTGGCGCGCGAGTACACGACGCACGGGCTGGTGCAGGCCATCGCCGAATCGGCCGCTCGCAAGTGACCAAGGCCAAAGCAGCGCCGCGCCGGCCGGTGGCCGCGGTCGTCGAGGAGGTGGAGCTTGCAGAAGCCTGGGTCGGCCGCAGCTGGGCCCCCCTTCTGGCCGTGGCCATCGTGATCGGCGCCGTGCTGGGCACGGGACTCCTGGTGGACAAAGCGCTCGAGCCCCAGGTTCCCGCGGCGCTGGCGGGGTGTCAGACCTCGACCCAGATCGCCCCGCACGAGTTCATCGGCCCCCAGCCGATCTGCATCTCGCCTCTCTACACCTACGTGGCGACCGTGAACACGACACAGGGCCCGATCGTCATCCAGCTCCACCCGGAGATCGCACCTGTCACCGTCAACAACTTCATCGTGCTGGCGATCCACGGGTACTACAACGGGCTCACGTTCTGGGACAGCGAAACCTGGGTCATCCAGGGGGGCGACCCGCTCGGCAACGGGCGTGGCGGCCCGGGCTATACCCTGCCCGACGAGCCCAACGCGGATGCGTGGGGCCTGGGGGCGGTGGGGATGGCGAGGGTACCCGGCGGCCCAATCAACGGCAGCCAGTTCTTCATCGTGAAGGCGGCTTGGCCCGACCCTGGGCCCACCGCCGTTTACAACCGGTTCGGGACCGTGATCTCGGGCATGGATAAAGCCCAGCTGATCCAGACGACGGACACGATCACCTCGATCACATTCCAGGTTTCCTTGATACCGCGCTGACCTTCGCCTGACCACCGTCTGTCTATAATCGGGTCGAGATGTTCGGTAGCCATTGGGTTTACGTCGTCATCCTGCTGATCGTCGTCTTGATCATCTTCGGGCCGGGCCGCCTTCCTGAGCTCGGGGGCGCTGTCGGGAAGGCGATGCGAGAGTTCCGCAAGGCGACGACGGAATTGACCAACGAGGTCACCACGGCCGCCCAGGCTCAGCCTGTGCCGCCGCCGCCAAGCGCCTCAACCGGCTCAGAGAGCGCTCCCAAGAGCCCGACGTCCGAGGCCAGCCCCCCGCCGAGCTGAGGCTGGCTTCCCTGTGGCCTTGCTGAGCAGGGTTCTGCAGCGCGCTCCGCGCTCGAGCGCTCCGGTCGAGGAGCCGCGCATGTCGGTGATCGAGCACCTCGAGGCGCTGCGCCGCGTGCTGATCATCTCGTTTGTCGCCTGGGGTGTCGCAACGTTCGCCGCCTTCTTCATCTCACGCCCGGTGATCGGGTTTCTTTCGAACCAGGCCGGCGTCAACCATCTGATCTACCTGCAGCCCGCGGGCGGCGTGCTCATCGAGGTGAAGGTCGCGCTCTACATCGGGGTCGTGATCGCGGCGCCGATCGTGATCCAGCAGGTGTGGTGGTTTGTGAGCCCCGGCCTGCACCAGCACGAGCGCAGGTTCATCCTCCCGATGATCCTCGCGACGATCTTCTTCTTCGCGATCGGCGTGGCCGTGGCGGTCTACGCGCTGCCCCTTTACATCAGGATCCTCAACTCATTCGCGCCGCCCAACACGGTCTACCTCGCAGACGTCGGTGGGTTCATCAGCTTCGTGCTGCTCATGACGATCGGGTTCGGCCTGGTCTTCGAGCTGCCGGTGGTCCTCTTCATGCTCGGCATGATGCGCATCATCAACTCGCGCTGGCTGTACAAGAACCGGCCCTACTGGTTCCTCGGCCTCGGCCTGCTTGCGAACTTCTTGACGCCCGGCGCCGACCTGGTGACACCGCTGATCATGTTCGTCCCGCTGTACATATTTTTCGAGGCGACTGCGTTACTGCTCAAGATCGTCAAACGATGACGGAGACGTCGCGCTCCGGCGGCCGGCAGCCGGACCACCTGCGCCCATTGAAGATCGAGCTCGGTGTCAACGTGCACGCCGAAGGCTCGTGTCTGATCGAAATGGGACGCACGCGCGTGTGGATCACCGCGAGCGTCGAGGACCGCGTGCCGCCGCACCGGCGGGGCACCGGCCAGGGCTGGATCACGGCCGAGTACTCGATGCTGCCGCGATCCACCCACGACCGGGGCACGCGAGAGGCGATCCAGGGTCGGATCGGCGGCCGCACGCATGAGATCCAGCGCCTGATCGGTCGCTCGCTCCGCGCAGCGGTGGATATGGGCAAGATCGGCGAGCGGACCATCACGCTCGACTGCGACGTGCTGCAAGCGGACGGCGGTACGCGCACCGCGTCAATCACAGGCGCCTTCTGCGCGCTCTACATGGCGGTCAAGCGGATGAAGGACGCGCGCATGGTCGCGGAGATCCCTGTGCGCCAGTACCTCGCGGCAGTCAGCTGCGGCATCGTCGACGGCACGCCCATGCTGGACCTGGACTACACCGAGGACTTCCACGCCTCGACCGACCTCAACTGCGTGATGACTGAGGACGGCCGGTTGGTCGAGCTCCAGGCCACGGCGGAGGGCGCGCCGTACTCGCGAGCCGAGCTCGAGTCGATGCTCGCGCTGGCGGGCAAGGGAATCAAGGACCTGATCGTCGGGCAGAAACGCGCGATAGCAACGCTTGCCTGAGCGACGGCGGCTCGTCATCGCAAGCGGCAACGCCGGGAAGCTGCGCGAATATCGAGAGCTGCTGGCAGACACCGGATTCGAGCTTGTCGCGTTCGACACCGAGGTCGACGAGGTGGGGGAGACCTACGCCGAGAATGCGGGCCTGAAAGCCGAGGCGGCGCGCATGCGGTCGGAGCTGCCGGCCCTGGGCGACGACTCTGGAGTCGAGGTGGCAGCGCTGGATGGCTTTCCCGGATTGCACTCCGCCCGCCTCGCCCCCACCCAGGTGGAGCGCACCGCCGAGCTCTTGAAGCGATTGGAAGGCAAGCCGCGGCCGTGGAACGCGCGATTCTTGTGCGTGGTGGCCCTGGCGGCGCCGGGCCGGCCGACGCAGTTCTTCGAGGGCGAATGTCGAGGCGAGATCGTGCCCGAATGGCGGGGCCAGGCGGGCTTCGGGTACGACCCCATTTTTCTGGTCCCCGGAACCGGGAAGACTTTCGGCGAGATGCCGCCGGAGGAGAAGCGGAAGTACAGTCATAGAGCGCGCGCAGTTCAAGCGTTGCTGGAATCAGGCGCGCTGAATCAACTGCCGGCTTGAGGTCGCGCCACAACTGAGGCCTGGCTCGGCCCCTGCATTCTGCTGGGCAGAGCCCCCTGAGTTCTTGCTGTTTTTGTTCTGCCCTTTAAGCAACCCTTCCGTCAGGTGGCCATCAACTCTGGGAAACGACTCAGCGCGGTGGTTACCCTCATCTTGGGTGCGGGTGCGGCCGGCGTCATCGCCCACCGGGTCGGCGGCATCGACGCCGCACCGCAACACGTCTCAGGGCAGTCAGCAGCGCAGCATCTGCCTAGCGTCGCATCGCCTGCGGCGTCGGCCTACTCCTTCGGTGCTCGGATCACCGCGGCCATAGAGGTCGCGGAAGCGGTGCCCCATGGAGATATCGGAACGGCGGCGGTGGCGACAAGGCCATGATCGCCGGGTCCGTGAACGGGACCTTGGAACGAACCAAGTTCAGTTACCAGCCGGGCAACCGGGCGGACTTCGAACAACTCTACAAGCTGTCTTACGACAAGATCCTCGGCAGCCTCACAGTGGTCCTCGGCGATAGGTCAGCAGCCGAGGATTGCGCGCAGGACGCCTTCGAAAGGGCCTTCAAGAAATGGTCCATGTGGGCGCCGATCGCGCCACCTGAAGCTTGGGTGCACCGCATTGCGCGAAATGCAGCGGTTTCCTACCAGCGCTCTCGGCGCATCCGTGAAGTCGACGAGGTGATCCGTCGGATTGGGCTCCCGGTGGTAACCGACCATCAAGATGACGGCGACCTGGCGTCCGCCTTGGCTCAGATTCCCGCAAGGCAAGCCCAGGCTGTCGTGCTTCGGCATTATCACGGGTACAGCAACCGGACGATCGCGCGAGCTCTCGGAATTCCCGAGGGCACGGTTGCCTCCAGGGTCCGCGGCGCGAAGGCCCGTCTGCGAATCATGCTGGCATGAGGTAGACCAACGGCTATTCTCGCTGCGAAGTGGCGAGTTTCCAGGAGGTGCTTCGGCGTCGGCGGATGGTTCGAAGGTTCGACCAGCGACCGCTTGAACGCGAACTGCTCGACCGCATCCTGGAGAGCGCCCGCCACGCGCCGTCGGCGGGCTTCAGCCAGGGATTCGATTTTGTGGTGCTCGAAGAGCCTGAAGTGGTATCTCGGTTTTGGAAGACCACGGATCATCCCGATTTCCCCAATCCCCCAAACTTCCTCGCCACCGCGCCGCCGGCCATCGTCCTGCCGCTGGCCAACAAAGCGGCCTACCTCGACAGATACTCGAGGCCCGACAAGGAGGCATTCGGCCTGATGGACGAGTCTCTGTGGCCGGTGCCCTACTGGCAGCTCGACACGGCGATGGCGGTGATGCTGATCCTGTTGGCGGCGACAGATCTCGGCGTTGGCGCGATCTACTTCGGCATCTTTTACGGAGAGGACGAGGCGCTGCGTGAGCTCGGAGTGCCGCAAGGCTACAAGCCAATCGGCGCGATTGGTCTGGGACATCCCGCGCAAGATGAGGTGGTTGACCTGACGCGATTCAAAGAGCGGAGGCGCAAGGCCGACGACATGGTCCACCGCAACGGGTGGTGAGCCGCGGCTGACTAGAATGAGCGGCGCCAGACAGAGGCAGAGGGCGGGCGGTGGCTTAGCTCGGTAAAGCGCCTGGTTTGGGACCAGGAGACCGCGAGTTCAAATCTCGCCCGCCCGACCATTGTGCGACCTCTCCGCGGCTCGCCGTCGACCAACGTTCGCAACATTGCCAGCGCTCAGTGAAGCCCTGGGGCCGCTACCCGACGACCTCCAGGCCGCACCACGAAATCCGCGCATAGATCAGTCGTAGGCTGCGGGTGCTGGCAGAGTCAGGCGAGGCGAGCTAACAGGGCTCGCCAGCCGAAGAAACGCAATCACGGGTAGGGTGGAGCGAAGCCTCAATCCGTTGAGTGACCACCCTGGTACTCCACGCCGGCCATGTCAGCAATGACGTGCTCCCTCCATGCGTCAGATAGAGAGCCGGTGGAGGCGGGCTCGATGCGCGAATCCCTCCAGCCGCACCGGCAGCCGAGTCTCACCTTCCCGTCCCAGGCGGCGACCGCGAGTCCCTCGTCGTCCTCATACTTCCGGCGCAGGAAGGTCTGGATCACCGGTCTGTGCTTCGCTCGTAGCACGGCGCGCATGCGAGGCGATAGCCCTGAGCCGTTTCCCGCCCGCGGTGCCCGCAGCCCCGCAATGAACGTCTCGAAGAGCGAGTGAAAGTCTTCGTTGGGTTCTCCCAGCGCGAGCTGTCCCGACTCAACTCGGTTCCAGACCGCCTCGAGGTCAGCAGCCAGCCGATCGAGGTCACGAGCCTGCTCTGGAACGGGAACGCCTGTCACGGTTGCCTTACTAGGCGCAAGCGCCTCTGGCACCCAGCGCTGGCCATCCCAGTAAAACCTCGGGGTATTCGGTACACGAACGCGTGTGACAAATCCCTCCTCAGCCATAAGAGCCTCTGGCACCCAGCGTTCACCGTCCCAGTAGTACTTGCCATCCGGCGATAGTTGACCCGGCTGCCGCGGTTCTGGAAGCGGCGCCCATGTCCCGTCCCAGTAGAACTTTCCGTCAGGAGATACCTGCGGGGGCGGAGGCGGCGGGGCGCTGACGGCAGCAGGATACGACTGGGTTGGGACGTCGGCGATGCCGCCGCCGCCGAGCCGCTGGACGGTCTCGTACGAGCCCAACCTGGTGCCTGTGAGGTCCTTCATTTGCGGGCCTCGGATGGCGGTGTACCTGGAGACCACTCCTAACAGGTCGACCAGCCGGAATGGCCTCAACATCACTTCATTGGCGCCGGACGCCAGGAACCGCTCGCGGTTGCTCGCCGTCGCCAGCACGCTCGCGATCACGATCGGGATGCCCGGTCTCATCCGCTTGATCCTGCGCGTCGCTTCCAGGCCGTCGATCCCGGGCATCGCCACGTCCATCACGATCACGTCCGGTGAGTGGACCAGCGCCATCGACATCCCCTCGAACCCGTCCGAGGCGATGAGCACCTTGTATCCCGCCTTTTCGAGCACACGCCGGCACAGGCGCTGAGCGACTTCGTTGTCGTCGACGATGAGCACGGTCACGCAACGGCTTTCGCCGCCCACGTCATACACGCGCACGAGGAGTCTAACGGGGCACCCACGAGCCCCTTGCGGGATCATTGGAGAGTTGGACGAGAAGCCCGACGAATGAACTGTTGGCCGCTCGGTGGCTGCTTCTCGGCGATCTCCACGAAAAGCGGTTACTGGGGTGATTGGCACTGTTTTTGCAAGTTAAGAGCCTTGCGGCGGATTCGCATTCGCGCGCTAAGATCGCGCCGAATACGGTAGGCCGACAGGTCCGGTTTGGGACCAGGAGACCGCGAGTTCAAATCTCGCCCGCCCGACCAGTCATCCTCATCCAATCCCCAGGTCCCGACCCCCGGCGGGCCGGCCTGAAAGCCTTGCCGCCGGGGCAGCCTTAGAACGAATTGAGCTTGTGGCCCGATCGTTCAGGCGTTCTCGCCGTGCTGGTCGTCGCCGGAGGTGATGTTGCCCTGGTTGCCTTCGATGGAGTTGATCCAGGTCCCATGGTCGTCGGAGCCCTTGTAGATCCAACCCCACCAGTCCTCGTTAAATGTGTACCCGGCGGCGAAGTACTGGTCAGGCCAGCTGACGATTCCGGGGCAGCTGGGGTTGGTGTTGCACATGTAGTCGAACCTGCCCACGTTGCCGTGTGTCCGCCACAGCGGGTCCGCCAGCAGGGTGCCGACGACGGTGGCACGGTAGCCACCACTCATGTCGACTTTCAAGCCGCCCGGCACGCTGCCC
>DATMKM010000102.1:0-5153 GCA_035571315.1 Candidatus Acidiferrum sp. | reverse complement strand
GTGCTGGACTGGAACCGCGACGCGATCGGCTTCTACGAGCGCCTGGGTGCCCGGCCCAACTCCGAATGGACCGTCTACCGCCTCACGGGCGAAGCGCTCTCCGCGCTTGGCCGAGAATAGATCGCGCGATGGAAGTCCTTCATCCCAAGAAGCTAGAGACGCACCCCGGAGATTCGATCGTGGCGTGGGCTCGCGGCCAGCTGCAGATCGCCCGCGACATCCTGGACAACCCGGGCGGCGGCCTGCTGTTCGCCGCGCAGACCATCGGGCAGGTCTCGTCGGGGCTTCGCGAGCGCGACCCGGCGCGATGGGAGGACGTCGTCGCCGAGCTCCAACGCGTCGAGGATGCCGCGGTCAGGCGCGAGTTCGACACCGCGCGAACCCTGCTCGACCAGGTCCTGGCCAAGCTCCGCTAGGCTCGGGCGGCAGCCTCCAAGGTCGCCTCGAAACCAGCGGCGCCCTGGTGCCCGCCGAACACACCCGCGCACGGCAGTGTGACGCCAGCATCGCGATAACGGCGGATCACCCCGCGCACCTGCTCCTCGTCACCGATGCCGGAGAGCTCGTCGAGCATGGCCTCGCTGAACTCGCCCGCTGCAAGCTCGGCAGCGAACCCGCTGGCGTCCATCATCTTTCGGTAGTACAGGGAAGGATTGGCGTAGCGCTCGACGGTTTGCCGGAAGACGTCCTGGCCGGCGGCGCGGTCGGTCGTTAGGCACACCGGGATGGACGCGACAATCTCGAAACCGTCTAGCGGTTTGCCGGCCTTGAGGCGACCGGCAGTCACTGCTGGAACGACGTGTTCGCGGATGTACGCCGGCGAGCACATCCATAGGACGACGCCGTCGGCCTTCTCGCCCGCAAGGGCCAGCATTCGTGGGCCAAGCGCCGAGATGAAGACCGGCATGTCCGAACGGCGCGGCCCGGAGTAAGCCCAGTGTGCTGAGAAATGCTTCCCCTCGATCGAACATCCGCCATCGCGAAGGCTGGTGCGCACGATGTCGAGGTACTCGCGCATGGCCGCTGCCGGGCTGTCCAGCTTCATGCCCCACATCGATTCGACCGTGACCTTGTGGCTGACGCCGATGCCGAGCGTGAACCGCCCGCCTGACAGCTCGTCGAGGGTCGCAGCCATCTGCACCATCGCCGTCGGGTGTCGCGTGTAGATCGGCAGGACGCCCGTGCCAAAACCCATGCCTCCCGCTGCGTTGGCGTAGGCAGCGATGACCAGCGATGCGTCGCGAGCATTGGGAAGCTGTGTGACCCAGACCGATTCGCATCCGAGTTTTTCCGCGACTTTGACCCTGGCCACGGAGTCGTCGAGAGTCTTCACTGCGTCGATCGAGACGGCGAGGCGGGTCACGGCTTCAGCAATATATTCGGTGTGAATCTCTGGCAGGCGTTGTTCATGGGCCTGCTGCAGGGCGCCACCGAGCTGTTTCCGGTTTCGTCGCTGGGGCACGCGGTGCTGATCCCGAGCCTGTTGAAATGGAGCTTCAAGCAATCCGACCCCTCATTCCTGCCCTTCCTCGTGTTGCTCCACATCGGCACCGCCACCGCTTTGCTCGTCCTGTACCGGCAGGAATGGGTCGCCCTCATCCGGGGCTTTTTCTCGGCGGCGTTCCGCGGGCAGATTCAGACGGATACGGAGCGCCTTGCGATGCTGCTGCTCGTGGGGACGATCCCGGCCGCGATCCTCGGCGTCTACCTCCAGACGAGGATCAAGAGTCTTTTCGCGAGCCCCTACGCGGCGGCGGCATTCCTTGTCATCAACGGGGCCTTGATGATCGGCTTCGAGCTGTTGAGGCGGCGCGCGGAACGGCGGGCGGCGGTCACAGCCTCGTCGCGCCCCGAGCAGGAGGAGCACTTCGCGCAGGCGGAGCGGATCAGCTTCCGCGCCGCGGCGATCGTCGGCGCCTGTCAGGCGCTGGCGTTCCTGCCCGGCATCTCGCGCTCCGGCGTCACCATCGGGGGCGGTTTGCTGGCGGGCTTGCGCCACCAGGAGGCCGCGCGCTTCTCGTTCCTTCTGGCGACGCCGACCATCCTGGGCGCGGGGATCGTCGAGGTGCCACAGCTTCTCTCCAGCGGCGTTCCAATCGCCGAATACCTGGCGGGCGCCGTCCTGTCGGGACTCGCTGCTTATGCGAGCGCCCGGTTTCTCCTGCGCTACTTCAGGTCGGGCCGCCTCGATCCCTACGGCATCTACTGCATCGCCGCCGGGCTCGTCAGCCTGGCTTTGCTACATTTCAACCTGTGATGAAATCCACGGGGTTGGCAATCGGCTTAGGGGTGCTTGGCGTCGTTTTCCTGATCATCGGCGTGCTCTACGCGTTCGGCGTGCTGCAGATCGCAGTCAGCGACCCGCACGCCACCCACCACTACACGCACCTGATTCTGTTCACGGTGCTCGCGGTGGCCTGCTTCGTAGCCGCCAATTTCGCCCGTCCGAAAGGGACGGTCTACGTGACCGACCGGCCTAGGCGCTAACCCGCGGCGATCTTCTGGGGAACCAGGCGGCCCGTGCGGTCGGGCTCGCCGGTGCGGATGTCCTCGTGGTACACGGCGTCGGCGTTGACCTTCCACGGATCGAACGTCGAGTGTGTCGCAATGTTTCGCGCCACCAGTAAGGCGGTCATCATCGAGTGGTCCTGGTTGTTGTACTTGTGCATCCCGTTGCGACCGACGAGATGAAGGTTGGGGAGGTGTGACCGCAAGTACTCGCGAATGACGTCCACCCGCGACTGGTAGGCGTCGTCGTAAACGGGATACGCCTTCTGCTGGCGCACGACGACTCCGTCGAAGATGAGATCCGGGGTGCAGATGCCGAGGTGGGCGAGCTCCTTGCCGGCCAGCTTGACGAGCGCGGCGTCGTCTGAGGTCCACAGCCCATCGCCTTCGAAACAGAAGTACTCGAGCCCGAGACACGTCTTGCTCTGGTCGGGCACCATGTCGGGGCTCCAGTTCTTGAAGTTCTGAATCCGCCCGACCCGAACGCTTGGGTCGTGGATGTAGATCCAGTTGTCGGGAAACACGTCAGCCTTGTTGATCATCACGGCGACGCTGATGAAGTCACGGTAGGAAAGCTGGTCGGCCGCGCGGCGTACCGGCTCCGGCGCGGGCGGATCCAGCCGGCCGATCAGCTCCCGGACCGGGATGCTGGACACGAAATCCGTGCCGGCGTGCTCTTCGAGCTTGCCCGCGTCGCTGCGAGTCACGACTGCGCGAACGCGCCCGCCTGCGTGCTGGATGGATTCAATCGAGCGGCCGAACCGGACAGGCGACCCCTTCTGGCTGCTGATGTCCGCCACCCGCTCCCACATCTGGCCCGGCCCGAACCGCGGATAGCGGAACTTGTCGATCAGCGTGGTGACGATCTCGCCGCGATTCTTGGTGCCGCGGCTCGGGATCAGCGCGCTGCGCAAAACGAGCCAGAGGTCGAGACTCTTGATGCGCTGCGCCGCCCAGTCGGCGGAGAGCTCCTTGGTGCTGATGCCCCATACCTTTTCCGTGTACGTCTTGAAGAAGATGCTGAAGAGGCGCCAACCGAACTGGTTGCGCACCCAGTCCTCGAGGCTCTTTGGATTCTTCACGGGCTGCAGCCGCGCGCGCGCGTAGCTGGCGACGCACCGGGCGGCCTCCAGCGGGCCGAGATTCCACAGGGCGTTGACCGCCTTGATCGGGTAGGCGAAGAATCGTCCCCGGTAGTAGATCCGGGAGAGGCGGCCCCGGGTCAGCATCTCGTCGCCGAGGATCTCCGTCCACAGCTCTTCGACCTCCTGGTTCTTGGAGAAGAACCGGTGGCCGCCGATGTCGAACCGGTAGCCCTTGTGCTCGACGGTGCGAGCCAGGCCACCGACCTGTTTGGGATCCTTCTCGAGGATCGTGACCGGGACGTCGTGCTTGAAAAGCTCGTAGGCGGCGGTCAGCCCGGCCGGGCCCGCGCCCATGACGACGACGTGCGGTCGACCGCCTTCGGCGATCAAAGTGCCCACAGGGTAGCAACGAGTCCCGTGGGTTCAGTCTTGCTAGTCGCCGGGCCCTAGTTCAGCGGTCCCCTGCTCCGGGCCTCGTCCACCTTGACAATGGCGTCGCGCAGGCCCTTGATCCAGTCCGCCTGGTGCATGCCGACCAGCCGGACACACCAGGCCAGCGCGTCGCTTCTGCTCCTGGCCACGCCGCCCGCTACCAGCGTGTCCAGGATCGCGCGCTCCGGCATCCGAAGCCGCGTCATCACCGGCACGCTGAGGGCGGTGAAGACCCTGGTCTGGTCCCCGCACCTGGCGCCCCAGGCGACCTTGCGACGGAACTGCCGCTCGGCCTCCCGGGCGATCCGCACGCGGTCGTCGCGCGTTTCCTCGCGGAAGCGGTCGATGCGCGCGGAACGGGCCGCCGCCCGGCCCTCCTCCGAGGTGCCGGCCGCCAGCTCGACGTCAGGCAGCGGGCCGATCACCAGGATCTCGTCTCCGTCGCTCAGCACCTCCGGTGGCCCGGCAAACCAGCCTGCCGGGATCCTGCCGGCGAACCAATCGGGAATGTTCTCGGGCATCGATTACAAGATTACTTCGATGGCCCGGGACTTGGGGTGGCCGTGGCCACCCGTCCGTCAGGCCACTGACTCCTGTGGCTTGGCGCCCACAAACTTGATCTCGTCCACCCAGATTTCCGTGCGCCTGAGCTTCTGGCCGGCGGTGTCTTCCCACGAGCTTGTGTGCAGCCGGCCCGCCGCGAAGACCGCCCGCCCTTTGTGCAGATGCCGACCGGCGAACTCGGCGAGCTTTCCAAATGCGACCAGGCTGTGAAACTCGGTCTCTTGCTTCGCGCCTCCTGTGTCGTCTTTGCCCGCATAAGAGTTGGTCGCAAGCCGCATGTTGGCGACGTACGTGCCCTTGGGCGTCGCCTTGACCTCCGGGTCCGCCGTGAGATTCCCAATCAGGATCACCTTGTTGACCATCGAACACCTCCGTGAATTTGTCGCCAGCGTACTTTCGAAACGCGCCCTCGCCTACCCTGCTTGTTAAGTCCCCATGCCCCGCGGGGCACCACGGGGTATGAAAATGTTCTGGGCGGTGAGCCGGCCCGTCCGTCGTTGATGCCTCGAGCTCGACTGTTAAGTTGGGCCGGCGGACTGCACGGCATCACGGAGTGTCGCCCCG
>DATMKM010000101.1:0-2487 GCA_035571315.1 Candidatus Acidiferrum sp. | reverse complement strand
GGCGCCACGCCCCGGGGGGATTCATCATGTCCAGGCCGCTACGCCTTCCTTCGCCGATTCTGTTCGCCGCCGTCGCGGCCGCGCTGGCCGCGGCTGCGGGTGCGCGGGCTGACGAGCAGGCACAGCAGACCACGCCGTCCGGCACGGCCGCCGGGCTCCAGGAGATCGTCGTCACGGCGCAGAAGCGCGAGGAGAAGCTGCACGATGTACCGATGGGGGTGACCGCGATCACCTCGGAGGACCTGCAGAAGCAGCAGCTCATCAGTCTCGATGACCTCGCAGCCAGAGTGCCGGGCTTATCACTGACCGACCTTCAGCCCGGCATCACACGGCTTACGCTGCGCGGACAGAACGTCGGCGGGGTCGGCTCGACGGTGACCACCTACATCGACGATACGCCCTTCGGCTCGAGCAACGCGCTCGCCAACGGCTTTGGTTTCAGCGGTGATTTCGACACCTGGGACCTGCAGCGTGTCGAGGTGCTGCGCGGCCCCCAGGGCACCTTGTACGGCGCAGGCAGCGAGGGCGGACTCCTGAAGTACGTGACCAATCCGCCCGACCCGACGAAGTTTGCCGCGGCGGTCCAGGGCGGGGGCGAGGATGTCGCGCACGGTGAGGGCGCGGGGTCCGGGGCCGCCATGATCAACCTGCCGATCGGTGATCGCGCCGCCTTTCGCCTCAGCGGCTACTACGAGGGGTTACCCGGTTACGTCGATGATCCGTCGCTCGGCGAGAAGGACATCAACCATGGCGATCGCGACGGCGTGCGTGCAGCTTTGCTGGTCAACTTTACCGACAACCTCTCAATACGACTGAACGCCTTCGGGCAGGACCTGCACACCGACGGGACGCCCTACACCGATGTGATCGGAGCAGGCAACCTGGAGCTCACGCCTCCAGCCAATCAGTTCGAGCCGCAGAACGGCAACTTCAACCAGCAACGCTTCATCAACGAGCCGGTCAGCTTCGATTACCGTGTCTACAGTGGCACGCTCAACTGGAATCTCGGCTGGGGAAACTTCACCTCGATCACAAGCTACGGGACCGCGGAAGAGAACGGGCTCTCTGACGTAACTTCGGCCGCGGCCGCGCCGGGGACTGGGCCAACGGGTACCTACGGCAATGTCGCTACGAGCCTTCTCGGACTCGTCGCCCCACCCCCTCCCGGGGCGACCGCCGTCGCCGGCCTCGCCGAGACCGAAGCGATCAACATCAAGAAGTGGACCCAGGAGTTCCGTCTCGCCTCCTCGGCCGGGCAGACTCTCGACTGGCAGGTGGGTGCGTTCTACACGCACGAGTCCTCGACGCTCGACCAGACGCTGCCGCTCTTCTACATCCCGAGCCTGGTGTATGCCCCGTTACCGACAGCTCTGGGCGGTCCGTCGCTCGAGAACGCTTCCCTCGACGCCCTGTATCGTGAATGGGCCGGTTTTGCGGAGGTGACCTACCACTTCAGCCCGCAATTTGATCTCGGCCTCGGCGGCCGCTGGTCCGAGAACAAGCAGTCCGCCGACGAGGTGACCAGTGGCGCGCTGCTCACGCTTACCGGCCAGGCTAACCCACAGACGGTTGCCGGCGACTCGACCGACACCGACTTCACTTACTCGATTGCGCCACGCTGGCACCTGAGCGACGACACCATGGTGTACGGGCGGATCGCGACCGGCTATCGGCCGGGCGGCCCGAACGACCTGCCGCCGACCGCACCAGCAAGTATCCAGCGAACGTACCAGGCCGATCAGACCACGAACTACGAGCTTGGCGTGCGCTCGGACCTGCTCGACAAGCGCTTGTCCGTCGATGTCGCCGTGTTCCTCGTCGACTGGAAGAAGATTCAGCTGTTCGAAGAGGTCCAGGTGGCGGGGCAACCGGCGTTCGGCATCAACGCCAACGGCGGCACCGCGCGCACCAAGGGTGTCGAATGGACATTCGGTTATACGCCGGTGACCGGTCTCACCTTCACGCTCGTGGGTGCGTACGTCGATGCCTACCTGACTTCGGCGGCGCCCGACGCCGGCGGCAACGATGGGGATCCATTACCGTACGTGCCGAAATGGAGCACGTCGCTGGATGGGGCCTACACCTGGCGTGCGTTCGGCGACTACACCGCGTTCGCCGGGGCAGCCTGGAGCTATGTCGGGTCGCGCTTCAACGATTTCTCTGCCCTTCCCGGCGCCACTGGCGCGCTCGAGCCGGAACCGCGCCCCGAGCTGCCGAGCTACAACACGGTCAACCTGCGCGCCGGGCTCGAGAACGCTCGCTGGACGTTCGAGCTGTACTGCAAGAACGTGGGCGATAACCGCGGCATCGCCTACTACTCCAACTCGGGCAGCCCGAATTACGGGGGCGCGATCAGCTACGTTCAGCCGCGCACCATCGGTGCGACCATCACCGCGAAATTCTGAGCACGGATTCGCCCGGGAGGACTGCGGTGGTTGAGCGCACCTCAGGCTCGGTGCGGGGGGATGCCGCGGGCGAGCCCGTGCG
>DATMKM010000100.1:0-6134 GCA_035571315.1 Candidatus Acidiferrum sp. | reverse complement strand
ATCTCGGCGCTGGAGAACGATCCTTAGAACGCTCGCTGCGCCGAAAGTCAGAAGCCGTTGACCCCTAAAACGAACCGCCCACGGGTAACTTGCTCAGGAGCCAGCGACCTCGATCACCTGTTCGGGAAGCTTCGAGCCTGGGTAGCGGGCACGGGTCAGCGCGGCGATGATCACGACCGGGACGCTCAGCGCCGCGGCGGCGAGGAACAGCCGCCCGTATTCATGCTGCTGCGCGAAGAGCGCGCCCAGGCCTGAACCGATTGCTCCGCCCGTGAACGCGCTCGTCACGAACAATGCCGCCGCCGTACCGCGGACTTCGGGCGCGATGTCCGTCGCCCACGCCTGCATCGTCGAGTGGAAGATCGCGTAGCAGAAGCCGATCATCACGCTCGCGAACAGAATCGCGACGGCATGCTGGTCTGCGCCCGCAATGAGGTATCCCACCACACCCATCGCTCCGCCCACAGTGACGGGTACCCACGCGGGGATTCGCGAGGCGACGCGCTTGATCACACGTGTGCCGGCGAGCACTGCTGCACCGTAGGTCGCGACCACCAGTCCCGCCACTGCGGCATTTGTCCCCGTTGATTCGAGCGCCGGCGCGAAGTACACGAGAAAGCCGAGCACCATCGCGCCCTCCGGAATTGCGAAGAGGATCAGGAACCGCGCCCACGGCCGGCGCACCGCTTGCCGCAGCTGCGCGAATGGACCGCCGGTTGATGGCCGCGCGTCCGATTCCGGCAGGCGACGCATCGCTACTGCGAGGATCGCGGCGAGCACAGCGGTAACAACGAAGATCAACCTCCAGCTGAGGTAGTGGGCGAAGAGCCCTCCGCCAAGGCTGCCGGCGGCGGTTCCGATCGCGACCGCGGCGAGCACGTCGGCGATGACCGCGTGCCGGCTCTTGAACGGAATCACGTCGCCGATGTAGACGAGCGCCGTTGGCAGGACGGCGCACACCGAGGCGCCGGCGACGATACGCGCGGCGATCAGAAAATCGAGGTTGGGAGCGACTGCCGACAGGGTGCAGGCCGCCGCGGTTGCAGCGAGGCTGATGCGGATGACCTTGATGCGCCCTGTTCGATCCGAGGCAAAGCCCCAGAACGGCTGCGCCAGGCCGTAGGCCAGGTAGTAGGCGGTCGCCGCGATCGCAACCGCTCCTACCGATGCGTGGAAGTCGACGGCGATCGGAATCAGTACAGGCGCCACCGCGAAGCGATCGATCATCGTTACGAATGGGCCGGCCGAGAGCAATCGGACGCTGAAACGTACCTCTTGCATGGCCGCCCACCAGCGTAGTTGTAGGACCCAGCCAAGCTGACTTTTGCACTAATGACCGGGCCGATTTACACTCCCATCGTCCTGTTCGCCGAGTGGGAGGAATGCGATATGAGGGGACCTTCGATCTGGCTGCGTCGGCTTTGCATTGCAGGGATGGCGGCGCTCGGGTTAGCACTGATTCCGGCCGGGGCGTCGGCGGGAATAGTGACGACCTACGCCGGCACGACGACCGAGAGTTCCGGCCTTACATCGAACTACTTGATCGAAGTCCCGTCGCCCTGGAATGGGACCCTCGTCCTTTATAGCCATGGCTACTCGTTTGGACCGCCATTCGGCCTGCCCGCTCCCCAGACCGCGGCAGACGCCCCCGATTCGACCACGCACGACTGGCTGCTCGCCAACGGATACGCGATCGCCGGCTCGTCGTACGCGACCACGGGATGGGCCCTGCAGCAGGCGTTCCAGGACCAGATCGCCGTACTGGACGTTTTCAAGAGCAAGGGCTACCACGCCACGCGCACGATCGCGTGGGGCGTTTCTCTCGGCGGAATGATCACCGCCGGGCTCGTCCAGCTCTTCCCGAACCGCTTTAACGGCGCGCTGCCCATGTGTGGTGTCGTGGCGGGTGGCCCCGGAGTATGGAACCAGGGCCTGGACTCTGAGTTCGCTTTCCTGACTCTCCAGGCTCCCGGAGCCTTCCAGCTCAGCGGTTTCACCGCCGCCAACGTGGCCACCAACTTCAATCAGGCGGTCGCGGCTTTCAATACGGCGCAGACGACCGCGCAGGGTCGGGCACGCATCGCCCTCTCAGCGGCGTTGGCGGATCTCCCCGGATGGTTTGATCCCACGAAGCCACAGCCCGCTGCCACCGATTACGCCGCGCAGGAGCTCAACCAGCTCGCCTGGGACAACAACCCCGACCTGTTCTTCGGGTTCTTCGGCCGCTACGAGCTGGAGCTCAGAGCTGGCGGCAACTTCTCCTGGAACACGGGCGTCGACTACCGGGACCAGCTGGCCAAATCGACCGATCTGGCCGAGGTCCAAGCTCTCTACAAGGCTGCGGGGCTTGACCTCGCGAAGGACCTCGACACCCTGAACGACACTCCGCGCATTTCCGCCGCACCCGGACCTGTCGCTTACGTGACCAAGTACATCACCTACAACGGCGACCTCGACATCCCCGTCCTCACGATGCACACGACTGGTGACGGCCTGGTCGAGGTGACCGACGAGAACGCCTACGCCAACGTGGTGAGGAGCGCTGACGACAGCAGCATGCTGCGCCAGGTTTACGTCCACCGCGCCGGCCACTGCACGTTCACGCCTGCCGAAACGGTCACTGCGTTCCAGACCCTGGTGCACCGGCTCGACACCGGCCACTGGGGCAGCATCGCCCCGTCGACTTTGAACACGGATGCCACGGGCCTGGGGGCGACGTTCAACACCGCGCCGCCGAGCTTCCTGCATTTCCAGCCGGCACAGTTCCTGCGCCCCTTTGACGCAAGAAACGCCGAGGGCGACCGCGAGTCCGGAGACTGACCAATCTCCAGGACCAAGTGGACCCCTCGGGCGAATTGCCCGAGGGGTCTCTCTTTTCTAAAGGCCGAACTCTCGCAACACCTCGTCGGTGTGCTCGCCCAGGACAGGGGCCGGACGTGGGGGGACCGGCTGGGCCGCGCCGAAACGAAGCGGTGACCCGGCGGTCAAGAAAGCTCCGATGCCCATGTGGTCGACCTCGGCGAACATCGGGTTGGCGATCGACGCGCGCGGGTCCTCGGCAACCAGCTGCTTCGGAGTCTGATAGGCACCCCACAGCACGCCGCTCTTTTCAAACATTTCGCGAATCTCGGCAAGGTCATGCTCCGCAGCCCACGATTCCAGGATCTCGCACAGCGCCTTGCGGTGGATCCAGCGATCCTCTTCCTTTCGAAAATCCGCGCCCACGCGCGACTCCACCGCGGCGAACTCGGCCGTGAGCCCGGTGGCCGCTCCGAGGCTCGACCACTGCCTCGCGGTCAAAGCAAGCGTCATCAGTCGTCGTCCATCGCGCGTCGCGAAATCCCTGCCGAACGTGCCATAGACGTCATTGCCGAACCGGCCGCGTGGCTCCGGGTCGAGGATCGCTTCCCCGATCAAGCCAAGGTGGCCGGCCACGGCGAGAGCCACATCCGACAGACTCAGCTCGACGAGCTGCCCCTCACCGTGCAGGCGCCGGTGTCGATCCGCGGCGAGGATCGCGAGCGCGGCGAGGTAACCGGTCATGCCGTCCCACGCGGGCAGGACGTGATTGACCGGGCCCTCATAACCCTCCGGCCCTGTCAGCCACGGGAAACCCACCGCTGCGTTGACCGTGTAGTCGACCGCCGTACCGCCGGCGCGGTCGCCCGTGATCACGACCATGATCAGGTCGCGCCGCAGCCTGGCGAGCGTTTCGTACGAGTTCCACCCTCTGACCGGCAGGTTGGTGAGCACGATCCCTCCCCCCTCGCCCGGTGCTGTGATGAGCCCGGCCACCTGGCGCTGACCTGCCTCGCTCCGCATGTCGATCGTCACCGAGCGCTTGCCCTGGTTCAGCCCGGCCCAGTACAGGCTGCGGCCGCGGTGCAGCGGCCACCGGTCTATGTCGATTCCACCTCCAGGTGGATCGACGCGGATCACGTCCGCGCCGAGCCCGGCCAGCGTCGCTCCGCCAAGCGGTGCGGCGACGAAGGCGGAGAGCTCGACGATGCGAAGCCCGGCGAGGATCCCCATATCAGCGCGGTCGGGCTTCATCCAGGGCCTCAGCTCTCTGCTGCTGCAGGCGCGGCGAGAGAGTTTCGTAAACGTGCTCGAAGATCGCCGCCGCTCCGGGCCTTGGCAGCTCCTCGACCTGCCGCTGCGCGGTCTCGATCTCAGAGCGGATCTCCTCCAGCGCCGCGGCCTCCTGGGCGACCGACCACATGCCCTCGCGGATCGCAAAGCGGCGCACCCGTTCGATGGGATCGCGCTGCGATGCTTCGTCGACCTCGGCGCTGTCGCGGTACTCCTTCGGATTGTCCGAGGTGTTGTGGAATCCCATCCTGTAGGTCAGGCATTCGATCAGCGTGGGTCCGTCCCCGGCGAGCGCCCGGCTCACCGCATCGGCGGTGACCGCGTACACGGCGAGCAGGTCGTTGCCATCCACCACGAAACCCGGGAATCCGTACCCCTCGGCGCGGGCGGCCAGCTGCGCCGCCGCGGTCTGCCGGTGCAGCGGCGTCGAGATGGCGTAGTGGTTGTTGATCAGCAGCATCACCAGCGGTACGCGCATCACGCCGGCCAGGTTCGACGCTTCGTGAAAGTCGCCTTCGGATGACGCACCCTCACCGAAGTAGACCGCCACGACGCCTGGGGTCCGGCGCAGCTTCAGAGCCCACGCAAGGCCCGCCGCGTGCGGCAGCTGCGCGCCGATCGACTGCTGGCGCGGCAACAGCCGAACTCCTGCCGGGACGGCCGCGGCGTCGAAGTTGCCCATGTACGTGGCGAACATGTTCTTGAGCGGCAGGCCGTGCCGGAGCATCGCGGGGTGCTCGCGGGACGCGGGCACGATCCAGTCACGCTGGGGATCCAGCGCCATCGCCGATCCGATCACCGCGGCCTCCTGCCCGTGGACCGGACCGTACACGCCGACTCGGCCCATCCTCTGCAGCTTGATGAGGCGATCGTCGACGGCCCTCGAGAGCAGCATGAGGCGAAGCGCGGCGACCACCTGATCGGGGCTCATCGGCGAGGGGCCGCGAACCGTTCCGTCGACGCCGAGCAGCTCTTGCATCAGTACTCCACCGTGGCGCGCGCCGCCGCGACGACGCGAGCCACCGTGGGAAGGAAATAGTCCTCGAGCGAGCCTGGTGGATACGGGGTGTCCCGCGCGGCCACGCGCCGGATGGGTGCGTCGAGCGAGCCGAAGGCTTCCTGCTGAATGGTGGCCACGATCTCCGCGCCGAAACCGCCGGTGAGCGGCGCCTCGTGCACGACGACGGCCTTGCCGCTTTTTTCCACCGCGGCGATCAAACCGGCGACATCGAGCGGGATCAGCGTCCTGAGGTCGAGCACCGAAGCGGCCACCCCCTCCTGTGCCAGCTGGTCGGCGGCCGCCAGGCACATGTGGACCGCCGCGCTCCAGGCGATCAGCACCACGTCCTTGCCCTCCCGCACGAGTCGCGACGAACCGAACGGCACGGTGTGGTCGCCGGCCGGAACCGGCCCTCGAATCACGCGGTACAGCCTTTGCGGCTCGAGGTATAAGACGGGGTCGGGATCGCGGATCGCCTCGAGAAGCAGGCCCTTCGCGTCGTCGGGAAAGGCCGGGCAGACGATCTTCACGCCCGGCTCCTGGGCGAACTGAGCCTCGATCGCATCGGGGTGAAACTCTGGCGTCCTGACGCCGCCCCCGAAGGGCGCGCGGATCGTCACCTGCGCATTGAAACGACCACGCGAGCGGAATCGGTACCGCCCAAGCTGGGGGCCGATCTGGTGAAAAGCCTGGTGCGTGAAACCCAGAAACTGGATCTCGGCGACCGGTACCATGCCGCCGATCGCGAGCCCGAGCGAGGCTCCGACGATCGAACCCTCGGCAAGCGGCGTGTCGACCACCCGCTCCGGCCCGAACCTCTCCATGAGCCCGCGCGTCACCCGAAAGACGCCGCCAAGCTGCCCGACATCCATGCCCAGGACCATCACCCTCTCGTCGCGGCCCATCTCGTCGAAAAGGGCGCTCCGGATCGCTTCGAGGATCGAGAGCTCCGGTTCGCTGCTCACAGGAGCGTCAGGCTATCACCAACAATTGACTTTAGATCTTTGATCACATAGCCTCGTACGCGAAAAGGGGCGGGGCC
>DATMKM010000099.1:0-24569 GCA_035571315.1 Candidatus Acidiferrum sp. | reverse complement strand
CGCGGAGGAGATCGAACTCTCGTGGGAGATCGTCGACCCGTTGATCCGAGCGTGGGAGGCCGAAGGCCACCCCGAGGTCTACTCCACGGGTTCGTGGGGACCGCGCGCGGCGGACGACCTGGTCGCCGCGGGCGGCGGCGGGCGGTGGATCGTCAGTGGAGACGAACCCGGAACAAGCTAGTTAGTCCCGGCTAGCAAAAAGGGGCAGCACGAGCTGCCCCTTTGGTTGATTAACGAACTGACTAAGCGCGCGCGCCGCCCATCTTCGCGCTGCCCTGCATGAAGAGGGCAGGCTTGTTCGGGTAGAGAACCAGGACGATAACGCCGACGATGATTGCAATGACGAACGGGATGATGTCGAAATGGCCGATGCTGATGGCTTCGAAGATCTGCCAGACGATTTCCAGGATCGCGTAGAGCACGAGCGCGCGGACCCAGCTGACGTTGGCGACTGGGTCGAACCCGGCAATCATGATGCCCGCTCCAAACGCGACCCCGGCTACCGACCCGCTGACGCCTGCCCACTGGTCGAACGGAAAGAAGCTGGAGCCGATGAAGCTCAGACCTGAGCCCATCACGATCAACACGCCCATGACCCACATCAGGAGCTTCAACGCCAAGGGATTCCACTTTGCCACTAGATGACTTCCTCCATATGACCGCTGGTTATTGTTTCGATGCACAGAGCGGCGGTCTTTTCAGTGCAACTTGTACTCGAAATGCACGCGTTTAGCAACGTCCTTTCACGCAAATACTTGCGAACCGCCCCGCCAGACCCTGCGCGGCTTCAGTCCAAAAGCCCACGCGAAGGCACCTTCGTGCTCCGCTTCCCAGAGCACCAGGTCGGCCAGCTTGCCGGCCGCGATCGCTCCGCGATCCGACCGCGAAATCGATAATGCACCCCCGACCGTGGCCGCGATGAGCGCGCGCTCGGCCGAAAGCTTGAACACCCCGACCGCCAGCGCGATCACCAGGCTCATGCTCGTGATTCCGCTGGTCCCCGGGTTGTGGTCGCTGCCCAGCGCGATTACAGCTCCCGCGTCGGACAATTCCTTAACGGGCGGGAGCTTGCCGATTGAAATTGCGGTGCCCGGCGACAGAGTTGCTACAACTCCGGCGCGTGCCAGGGCGATGGCGTCGCCGCGATTCGCGCGGAGCAGGTGGTCGGCCGACACGGCATGGAGGTCCGCCGCCAGGCGGGAACCGCCGGTGCGAGCGAGCTCGTCGGCGTGGATGCGCGGGATGAGCTTGGCCTCGATCGCCGCCTTTAAGATGCGGCGCGACTGGGGGACGGTGAAGTAGCCCTCGTCGCAGAAAACGTCGCAAAAACGCGCCCCGGCTCGGTGAGCGTCGGCGCACCAACCGGCCACCTCCGTCGCGTACGTCCCGTGCCGGGCCCACCGGTCTGGAGGCAGGGCATGGGCAGCCAGGAACGTCACCTCGATCCGTGGAAGGTCCTTGCGCTCGCCGAGGCGGGCGAGCAGGCGGGTCGCGGCGAGCTCGCCGTCCCGATTGAGGTGATAGCCCGTTTTTGCCTCGACGGTCGTAGCGCCGCCTTCGAGCCAGGCCCACAGGCGCCGCGCTGTCGACTGCTCGAGAGCGCTGATCGAGTCGGCCCGAGTGGCTTTTACGGTGGCGCGAATCCCACCGCCGGCCTTCGCCACCTCGGCGTAGGAAGCCCCCGCGGTGCGCATGGCGACCTCCGCCATCCGGTCCCCGGCATAGACCGGATGGGTGTGCGCATCGATCAGACCCGCTGTGACCAGTCCTCCGCCGCAGTCGTCGTCTTCGATCACCGCCTCGAGCATCTCGTGCGGTTCCTCGCCGTGCTTCCCGCACCAGGCGATCTTCTCGCCATCGCAGATCAACGCCGCGTCCTCGATGACCCCGACCGAGGTGCCCGTGAAAAGCCGGCCGATGTTGCGCAGCCGCCTCATTTCGCAATCACGGTCTTGCCGCCAACGACGACGTTGATGACATCGCTTGCGGAGTGGCCGTAAACGAGGTGCGCGGAATCAAGCTGGCGCCACAGGGTGTGGTGCGCTTGGTCGAGCGTCACGAAGTCGGCAAGCATTCCCGCCCTGAGCTCTCCCGCGTCCCATCCGAGGGCTCGCATCCCATTTCTCGTCGCGGCTTCCAAGAGGTCATCAGGTTGGTGAAGCACGCGGCGGCCGGTGGCGCGACGTTGATCGAGCTCCAGCGCTCGCGCCTCCTCCAGGATGTCAATGACAGCGTTGGAGTCGCTGCCGACGGCAAGCGCACAACCGGCGTCCGCCAGCTCGCGTAGAGGTCCCACCCGGTCGCCGAGGTCGCGCTCAGTGGTCGGGCACGCGCACACGCTGACCTGGTTAGCACCGAGCAACGAGATGTCGCGCCCGTCGACATGGATCGCATGCACGACGGTCAGGTCTGGACCCAAGACGCCCTCTCGCTCAAGCAGTTCCACAGGCGTGCAGCCTTCGACGGTCAGGCATTCCTCCACCTCCGCGGGCTGCTCGGCGAGGTGCATGTGCAATGGAGCATTGCGCGCGCGCGCCCAGTCGGCCACGGCGCGCATCGACTTCGGGTCGACCGCTCGCACGCTGTGGATCGCGGCGGCAATGCGCACGCCATCTGCTTCCTTCAGTTGATCGACCCGCTTCGCCCAGCGCTCGACGTCCCCATCAGAAAAGGATTGCTGTGCCTCATCGAGCGGTCTCCAGTCAAGCCCTCCACGCAGGTAGCACGCGTCGATCAGCGTGATCCGGATGCCGACCTCGCCGGCCGCCTGAATGAGCGCCTCGCCCAGCTCATTTCCATGTCGGTGCAGATAGTGGAACTCCCCGACCGCCGTGATCCCGGCTTCCGCCATCTCCTGAAAAACGAAGCGCGAGTACCTGTAGTAGTCGGCCCAGTCCCAGTCCGTCGCTCGATACATCTGGCGCCGCCAGGCCCAGAAGTCCCCGGCGCCAGATTCCACGGTTCCACGCAGCATGTGCTGGAAGGCGTGGCTGTGGACATTGGCAAGCCCGGGGATCGTCCAGCCCGTCAGGGTCGTTGCTCCCGGCGGCGGCGATGCGTTCTCGGTCACCGACTTGATCCGGCCGGCTTCGACCTCGATCAAAACGTTGGAGGCGGCGTGGCCCAACCAGGCCTGGTCCGCGTGCCACAGTCCGCTGCCGTTCAATCTCGCATCGGGATTCGGACACCGCGCTCGTGTGCCACTGCGATCGCGCGCTCGTAGCCCGCGTCAGCGTGCCGCATCACACCGGTTCCTGGATCGTTGGTGAGCACGCGCTCCAGCTTTCGTTCTGCTTCCTCCGACCCGTCCGCGACGACCACCATCCCCGCGTGGATCGAGCGTCCGATGCCGACTCCTCCTCCGTGGTGCACACTCACCCACGAGGCGCCGCTCGAGGTATTGAGAAGGGCGTTGAGGATGGGCCAGTCCGCGATCGCGTCGGAGCCGTCCATCATGGCTTCGGTCTCGCGGTAGGGCGAGGCCACCGATCCGGAGTCGAGGTGGTCGCGGCCGATCACGATCGGCGCTTTAACCGCGCCCGACCGCACGAGCTCGTTGAACCTCCGACCGGCCCGGGCGCGCTGGCCGTAGCCCAGCCAGCAGATGCGAGCCGGGAGGCCCTGGTACTTCACGCGCTTCTGCGCGGCCTCGATCCAGCGCACCAGCGCGGGATCGTCCGAGAACTCCTCGACGATCGCCCGATCGGTCGCTGCGATGTCCGCGGGATCCCCGGAGAGCGCGACCCAACGGAACGGCCCTTTGCCCTCGCAGAAAAGAGGGCGGATGTACGCGGGGACGAATCCGGGGAAATCGAATGCGCGCGCACTGCCGCCCAAGCGCGCCTCGGCGCGGAGGCTGTTGCCGTAGTCGAACACCTCGGCCCCCCGATCAAGGAACGCGACCATCCCGTCGACATGCGCGGCCATGCTCGCGCGGGCTCGCCGGATGTACGCCTGCGGGTCGTCGAGCCTGAGCTCTTGCGCGTCCTCAGGCGTGAGGCCGATCGGGATGTAGCTAAGCGGGTCGTGAGCCGGGGTCTGGTCGGTTACCACGTCGATCTCGAAGTTGCGGGCGGCCAGAGCCGGCACGACCTCGGCGGCATTGCCGTGAAGGCCGATCGACAGGGCACGTTTCGAATGCTTGGCGTCAAGCGCGAGCATCAGAGCGTGTTCGAGGTCGTCCGCGCGGACGTCGAGATATCCCTGCTGCAGCCGGCGCTCGATCCTCTCCGGGTCGGCCTCAATGCACAGCGCGACCCCGCCGTTCAAGGTGATGGCGAGCGGCTGCGCACCGCCCATCCCACCAAGACCAGCGGTCAGCGTGATCGTCCCCGCCAGCGAGCCGCCGAACCGCTTGCGCGCGACTGCAGCGAACGTTTCGTAAGTCCCCTGAAGAATGCCCTGGGTCCCGATGTAGATCCACGACCCGGCGGTCATCTGGCCGTACATCGTCAGACCGAGGGCCTCGAGTCGCCGGAACTCCTCCCACGTCGCCCACTCGGGCACGAGCATCGAGTTGGAGATGAGCACGCGCGGCGCCCACTCGTGCGTATCGAACACGCCCACCGGCTTGCCCGATTGCACGAGCAGCGTCTGATCGCCCTTGAGCCCACGCAGCTCGCGCACGATCGCATCGAATGCCTCCCACGACCGCGCCGCCTTTCCAGTGCCGCCGTAGACGACAAGGTCCTCGGGCCGCTCGGCGACCTCGGAGTCGAGATTGTTCATCAGCATCCGCAGCGCGGCCTCCTGCGGCCACCCGAGGCAGGTGATCTCCGAGCCGCGGGGAGCTCGGATCTCCCTCATGCCAGAGCGCCCGTCATGGACTCGGCCGCTCGGAGCACGGCCCCTGTGCGGATCAATTCCTCGGCAGCCGCCAGTTCCGGCGCCAGGAAGCGATCCGGACCAACCCCTTGGACGTGCTTGCGCAAGAGATCGCGAACCGCCGCTGTCGCGGGCGCCGCTGTCAGCGGGCGCCGCAGATCTTGCGCACGCGCCGCGGACATCAGCTCTACGGCGAGGATGTGGCTCAGGTTGTCGAGGACGCTGCGCAGCTTCAGCGCCGCACCCCAACCCATCGAGACGTGATCCTCCTGCATGCCAGAGGTCGGAATCGAGTCCACGCTGGCCGGCGCGGCCAGGCGCCGGTTCTCGGCGACCAACGCCGCGGCCGTGTACTGGGCCACCATCAGGCCGGAGTTGACGCCGGGCTGCTCGGCGAGGAATGGCGGCAGCCCTTCGGAGCGGTGCGGATCCAGCAGCCGATCGACCCTGCGCTCGGCGATGGCTCCCACCTCGGCCGCGGCGATGGCCAGGAAATCCGCGGCAAACGCCAGCGGCTCGCCGTGGAAGTTGCCGGTCGACTCAACCTCGCCGGTCTCGAGCACCACCGGGTTGTCGACCACGGATGACAGCTCGATCAATTCGACTCTCCGCGCAAAGTCCAATGTGTCGCGTGCGGCGCCCGCGACCTGGGGGCTGCAGCGGACTGAGTACGAATCCTGCACCGCGTGGTGGGAGTGGCGATGCGAGGCCACGACGCCCGAGCCCTTCAGCAACCGTGTGAGGTTGGCGGCGCTGGCGACCTGGCCGGGATGCGGGCGGATCTCGTGAAGGCGCGCATCGAACGGCCGGTCGGTCCCGAGCAGCGCCTCGGCCGACATCGCGGCGGTGATGTCCGCCACCTTGAAGCATAGTTCAGCGTCGGCGCAGGCCAGCGCAAGCATTCCGAGCATGCCGTCGGTTCCGTTGATCAGCGCGAGCCCCTCCTTGGTCTCGAGCTTCAACGGCTTGAGCTTCGCCGCCTTGAGCGCCTGCGCCGCCGGAGCGCGCTCGCCCTCGGCATTCACGACCTCACCCTCACCCACGAGCGCGAGCCCGATGTGAGCCAGTGGAGCCAGGTCGCCGCTGCACCCGACCGAACCGTAGCGCGGCACGACCGGTGTGATCTCCGCGTTCAAAAGCGCGATTAGCGCGTCGGCCACGACCGGCCTCACGCCGGAGAGTCCCATGGCCAGCGTGCGGGCGCGCAGAACCATCGTCGCGCGCACGACCTCGTCGTCGACCGGCGACCCCATCCCGGCGGCGTGGGAGCGGATCAGCGCGAGCTGGAGCTCGGGCTGCAGGAGCGGAGCGACCCGCGTGCCGGCCAGCGCGCCGAAGCCCGTGGAGACGCCATACACAGGCTCCCGGGAAGCGGCGGCTCGCTCGACCCGGGTCCGGCTGCGCTCCATCCTGGTGCGCGCCGCGGCCGCCAGGGCAACCTTCTCTCCATGACGGGCCACATCCACGACCTGGCTCTCGGACAGCCCGGCGCCCCGCAGCGTGACGGTCATTGAGGCAAGGCTAACCGATGTTCTTCAGGGCTTCGCGGCGGCTCAGCCCGCTCAATTCGGCCTCGTGGGTCCGCACGTAGCGCGCGACCTCCTTCTGGTCGGTCCAGGCGTAGGCCCGGAGCGCCCAGCCGATCGCTTTGCGGATGAAGAAGTCGCGGTCGGCGAGGTTGGGCTCGATATTCGCGTACAGCAACCGCAGGTCGGTGTCGCGCCTGAACGAGACCTGGCAGATGATCGAGACGCGCCGCTTCCACAGATTGGTGTCGGTGCTCCACGCACGCATCACGGGCCGAATCTTCTTGGGATGCGCACGCAGCAGCTCACCAACCACCTGGGCGAGAGCGTCGACGTAATCCCACCACGCGCCCGAGACGATCATCTCCTCGAGCATCGGCATCAGCGCGGGGTTCCAGCATTCGCGATGCGCCTTGACGGAGATGAGCCGGATCGCTGCGTAACGCTCCTCGCGGTAGCGAGCGCCGCGCCACACCTCGAGGATCGCCGCGCTCCACTCGCGACACGATGAGAAGGGATGCTCGGCGAAAACTCTCTTACAGATGGCGTCGACCTGTGCCGATGGAATGCCGAAGTAGGGCATGGTGGATTTCATGTACGCCTGCATGCCCGGCGCCCGAAGGGGATCAGCCGCCGCCGCCATCTCGGCCCGAAGACGAACCGAGAGCCTGGTCAAGTCAGGGGGCGGAAATGAAGCGAGCTCGCGTGAAGGCGCCGTCTTCGACGTCAACCACCCAGGTCGATCCCTTGTCGAAGCCGCCTGTCCCTGGCTTGATCACGCGTTGATTGACGAGCTCTTCGACCAGCTCCCAAACGATGTCGCCGTGCGTGCTGAGCACCGCGTGGTCGAGCTTGGGGTGGCCCATGACCTGCATCGCGCCGGCCAGGCCATGACCCTCCGCGAGTTGCGACGTCTGTTTGACCGGCAGCTTGTGAGCTCGAGCGAGCGGTCCGACTGTCTGCACGCAGCGCAGGAAAGGGCTCGAGTAGACGGCTGTGATCGGAAACGCTTCTAAAAGCGCGATCAACGCCTCAGCCTGCTTGATCCCTTTTTTGTTGAGGGGCCGCAGGCGGTCGTCTTCCGGCCATTGACTTCTGCTGCCGGCCTTGGCGTGCCGGACGACATAGAAAGTGGGCAATGCGGGTCAGGGCATCCAGGAGCGCAGGGTCTTCTGGTCAAGGGCCTTCCAGACCTTCGGCCACTTCGAGCGCGCGTCTTCCGCGGCGGCGTGCTCCATGGCGATCAGCTCGCCGGCGACAAAGGCGCGACGGCCGCTGATTCGCGCGCCGCGCAGCCATGCCTGCGCGGTGACGCTGTCCTGGTGCTCACCCAGGATCGTCTGCAGCTTGGCCGCGGCGCGCCCGAAGGATTCCGCCGCCTTGCCGGCTACCGGGGCCACCGCCTCCGCGGCGTAACGCGCGCGCTTGGCGAGGATGCGAATCCGGTGAAGCTCGGGGTCGGCAGGCGTCTCGGGCAGCTGCTTGACGGCCGAGCGGAGCCGCCGCCAGGGACCCGCCGACAAAGGAGGCAGCACTTTCGACGCCGGCTCGTCAGCCTCAGGCAGCGTCGCCGGCGCATGGGCCGCGATCACGAGCCTGTCGAGCAGGTCGATGTAGCGCAGCGAGCCGAGCTCGGCCATGAGCTTGGTGCGCATCGTTCCAATCTCTGCCTCGAGGTTGTGGAGCAGCGAGCCGGCAGACCTCTGGTCGGGCTGCGGCAGCGACTTGGCGCGCTCCCGCAAACGCTCGAGCAGCACTTCGCTGTCCCGCACCGAGCCGAGGCCCATGGCGAGCCAGCCCAGCTCGGAGCGCAGCGGCTCAGTCCACTCAGGGTCAAGCAGCGGGCCGAACGTGCGCAGGTGAGACCGCAGCTTGCGGGTCGCGACGCGAGCCTGATGGACAGCCTCGGGGTCGCCGCTGGTGCGCACCAGCGGGTCGTGCTTCAGCAGTGACGAGATGCTCTCCGCAAAGGCGTGCTTGATCACATCACGAGCGGGCGAGTCGGGCTGCACCGGCAGCGCCGCCACCTCGGGCGGTTCCAGGGCGCGCGGACCAAGCGCCCGGATGTGCTTGGGCGTCGGGTCGGGCGCCCCCGCTCCCGCCCCGCGCAAGCGCATCACCAGGGATTCGACGATCCCGGCTGCAGCGCCGTTCTGCTGCTGCGCCACTTCGACTTCGATCTCGCGGAACCGAGCCGCCACCCTGCGGCCGTCCCGCACCGACACCTCGTCGTCGACGACCTCGGCCACCCGCGCCCCTGCGGCGTCGACAAGCCGCACCCGACGGCGCAACGTGGACAGGCGCGCCACCGGCACGAGCTCTGCTTTGCGGACGTAGGCGCGCACGACGTCGACCGCCGCTTGCGGCGGTTTCTTCGCTCCGCCCTGGAAGACGAGCTCATCGCGCTCGAGTAGTCCGCCCGTCGTGGAGGTTGGATTGGTCGCCGGCGGCAACTTCAAGGTCCAGCCTTCGCCCGCGCGATGTCGCAAGGACACGCCCCAGCGCGCGAGTCGCAGGTCCGGCGTGTCGTAGTAGACGGTTTCGAGCCGGACGGCCTCCGGCGGTGTCACCGCTATCCCGTCGAGCACCCCGCTGAGATCAGGGAGGTGAAACGCGGGTCCCGCCCCCAGCTTAACCTCGCTCTCTAACATCGGGGTCCTCGCGAATTCACGCCGTCAGCGCGGAATTCTTCGCGCCTAGGCATGCGCGACGCCGTTAACCACCCCGTTGCCACGAGCGTTCTCCAGGGCCAGTTCCTGGAACCGCTTGTGTGAGTTCAATCCTTTGACGGTGGGCACCCGCTGCCAGCGGCCGTCGCTGCAGAGCTCCCAGGCCAGTACGTCGTCGGCGAGTGCGATGTCCAGGATCTGCGACAAGCGCTCTCGCAGCTTGCGATCGGACACCGGGACGACCGCTTCGACGCGACGGTCGAGGTTGCGCTGCATCAGGTCTGATGAGCCGAGGTAGTACTCCGCGTCCGCGCCATCGCCGAAGGCGAAGATCCGCGAGTGCTCGAGGAACCGGCCGACGATCGAGCGCACCCTGATCCGTTCGGACAGCCCGGGCACGCCCGGGCGCAGCGAGCACATGCTGCGCACGATCAGGTCGACCTGCGCGCCCGCCTGCGACGCGCCGTAAAGCGCGTCGATGATGGCGGGGTCGATCAGGTTGTTGACCTTGATGATGATCCGGCCTCCCGGCTTGCCCTCGCGTTCGATCAGCTGCGTGATGCCGGCGCGCAGGCTGGTCGGCGCAACCAGGAGCTTGCGGTAGCGGTGCTGCCGGCTGTACCCGGTCAGCAGGTTGAACAATTCGGTGACGTCGGCGCCCAGGTCCGCGTCGGCGGACAGAAGGCTCACGTCCTCATAGGCGTGCGCGGTGCTGGGGTTGTAATTGCCGGTGCCGACGTGCAGGTAGTGCTGGATGTGCTTGCCCTCGCGCCGCACCACCAGCGTCACTTTGGCATGGGTCTTGAGACCGAGCAGCCCGTAAACGACGTGGACGTTCGCTTCCTCGAGGGCTCTCGCCCAACCGATGTTCGCCTGCTCGTCGCCGCGCGCCTTGAGCTCGACCAGGGCGGCGACCTGCTTGCCTCGTTCCGCCGCGCGGATGAGCGCCCGCACGATCGGGCTCCCGGGGCCCGAGGTCCGGTAGAGGGTTTGCTTGATCGCGAGCACGTCAGGATCGCTCGCGGCGTGGTCGATGAAGGCCTCGACCGAGGTCGCGAAGGAGTCATATGGATGGTGCGCGAGCACATCGCCCGCACGCAGCACCGCGAAAAGGTCAGGCACCTCCGCGGCGAGGCCGCGCAGCCGCGGCTGGGTGGTCGGAGTCCACGGCTCCTCTTTCAGATCGGGGCGGTCGAGCCCGAAGAGCGCGTGAAGGCTGCCCATGTCGAGCAGACCGTCGGCCTGGTACACGTCCGTGGGCTGCAGCTCGAGCTCTCGCGTGAGCAGTTCGAGGACCTCGGGCGACATGCCCGGGTCGACCTCGAGCCGGACAACGCGGGCGTGGCGCCGGCGGCGGCGCAGCTCCGTCTGGATGGCCGCGAGGAGGTCTTCGGCATCGCTGTCGACGTCATCGAGGTCGCCGTCGCGCGTGACGCGGAAGGGGTGATGCGCGACCACCTCCATGCCCGGAAACAACGCCTGCAGGTGGAGCGCGATCACGTCCTCGAGCGGCACGTAGCGCTGGCCTTCGACCAGTGGGATGAACCGCGGCAGCACAGGCGGCACCTTCACACGCGCGAAGCGCTGCTGGTGGCGCTGCGGGTCGCGGACCATGACGGCCAGGTTCAGCGACAGGTGCGAGATGTAAGGGAACGGGTGCCCGGGGTCGACGGCCAGCGGCGTCAGGACCGGGAAGATCTGCTGCCGGAAGACGGTGTGGAGCTGGCTCAGCTCGCGCTTGGTCACGTCGGCGCCGCGGACGAGCGTGATGCCTGCTTCGGCGAGAGCCGGGACGATCTCGCGGTTGAACAGGCCGACCTGCCGGTCGACCAGGCCCTCGACACGGGTGCGGATCACTCTCAGCTGCTCGAGCGGCGACATGCCGTCCGGCGACGCGACCGCTACCGCGGCCAGGACCTGTTCTTTGAGCCCGGCGACTCGAACCTGGAAGAAATCGTCGAGGTTCTGGCTGAAGATCGCCAGGAACCGAACCCGCTCGAGGACGGGGAGCTTGGGGTCCTCGGCCATGGCCAGCACGCGCTCGTCGAAATCGAGCCTGGACAGCTCCCGGTTGAGGTAGCGCGGGGCCTCGGGGACCGCGATCGGGCCTGTTTGATCCGAATCTGCCTGCAGTCCCACCACCACGCATGAAAGATTACCGCCTGCCGCTCGAAGCCAGGTTAGCTACCGGTTAAAGACAGGTTGGCGGCAAAGCCGCCGGCAACCAGGCAATTCGTGGCGGCACCTGGCATAAGCCTTAACCCGCGTGAGCCGGCGCCTTAACCGGCAGCAGGTAGCCTGGCTACCAAACTCAATGGAGCTGATTGGTCCTGAGATCGCGCCCTACGGCCCAAGCTGGGTAGCCCGGCTTGTCGAGGCTCTGCAGCCCCTCAGCGTGCGAGCCGACCGCCTGGCCTCGATCCAGCTGTTCGCCGGGCTCCCACGGGAACAGCTCGAATTCGCCGCCGGCTGCTTCGCGGAAACCCTGGTCGAGCGGGGCACCCGCATGACAGTGCAGGGCCACCCCTCCCTGAGGCTGTGGCTGATCACGCAGGGCGAGGCGCTGGTGTCTAAAGACGCCCGTCCGATCCGGGTCGCAACGCGAGGCGACCTCGTGGGAGGGGCCACCTTGCTGTCCCAGCTCGATTCGCCCGAAACCACGATCGCCCTGAGCTCGATCCGCGCTTTTGAAGCAGGGCCTGCCCAGTTCCGCGAGCTGATCCAGGATCGGTCGATCCGCCAGCGACTGGCGGCGCTCAGCGGAGCTAAGCGTCCAGCCAGGCGGCGGAGCTCGGCGGGAGCTTCAACCTCCCGCTGACATGCCGGACCAGCGGATCGCTGGACAGCAGCAGGTGGGCGCCGATCTCGAGATCGACCGGCCGGGGGCCGAAGTTGCAGGCCACGGCCAGCGGTCCCCGGCGAAACATCAGCACACCGTCCGGCGTCGGACACCATTCCAGGCGATCGGGCAGCCGCTCGGCGAGCCGCCGGCGCAGGCTCAAAGCGCGCATGTAGCGGCGAAGCACCGAACTCGATGAGGCAAGCTGCGCATCGACGGCGAGCCTGTCCCAGCCGGGCGGTTGGGGAAGCCAGGTGGGCGCGGTCGAGAACCCGGCGTTCGGCTGCCCGCGGAGCCAGGGCATCGGTACGCGACATCCGTCGCGACCCGCCTGGCGGCCGCCGCTGTGGAAGAAGACCGGGTCCTGGCGCTGAGCCTCTGGCACGTAGGCCTCTTCAAGGCCGAGCTCCTCGCCCTGGTAGAGAAAAACCTGGCCCGGCAGGCCGAGCACGAGGAGCACGGCCGCCACGGCGCGCTTGCGGCCGAGAATCCCTCCGCCGAGGCGAGTCGCCTCGCGGACCACGTCGTGGTTGGAAAGGGTCCAGCTCGGTTCCGTTCCGGGACCCTTCAGCGCCCGACGATCGACGTCGATCAAGCGGCGCCAACGTGAGGCGTCCCACGGCGCCGTGACCATGGCGAAGGCCATGTCCAGCTGGTCGGGGCCTACGAAGACGGACTGCCGCCTGGGCTCGAACATCTCCCCGACGAGAACCCGCTCGGGCTCGTAACCGCCCGAGATCTCGCGCCACTTCCGGTAGACGTCGTGCAGCTCCGGCTGGTCAAAGATGGAGAACGCCGGGTCGGGCCGGTCGGTGCCGGTCAAACGGTCGCGAACCACCGGTCTGTCGGCCAGGTCGGGGCGCTTGAAGAGGGCGGAGGCGACGTCGATGCGAAAGCCGTCAGCGCCGCGCTCCAGCCAGAAGGCGATGATGCGTTCGAACTCGAGCCGGACCTCGGGGTTCCACCAGTTGAGATCCGGCTGCTCAGGGGCGAAGAGGTGCAGGTACCACTTGCCGCTCGCCGCGTCGAGCGTCCAGGCGGGCCCTCCGAAGGCGGACGTCCAGTTGTTGGGAGGCGAGCCGTCCGCTTTCGGATCGGCGAAGTAGTACCAGGAGCGATGCGGATCGTCCGTCGACGCGAGCGCGCTCTGGAACCATGGGTGCTGGTCGGAAGTGTGGTTGGGCACGATGTCGACCAGCACCTTCAGACGCAGCTCGTGCGCCCGCTCCACCAGCCGGTCGAAGTCGGCGAGCGTCCCGTACTCCGGGTTGACGTCCAGGTAGCCGGAGACGTCGTAGCCGTGGTCCTTTTGGGGAGAGGGATAGAAGGGGGTCAGCCAGATGGCGTCCACTCCCAGGCGCTTTACGTAATCGAGGCGGGAGGTGATCCCGGGCAAATCACCGATACCGTCGTCGTTGGAGTCGGCAAAGCTGCGGACGTAGATCTCATAGAAGACGGCGCCATGCCACCACACTGGGGTCACGACAGGTAACTATCTCGAAAAGCGGGCCGGCGCCGCCCGGCCCGCTTCAGGAGCGCGTGCTAGCCGAGAGCGGCCACCACGTTGGAGAAGACGTTGGCGATCTGGTTCCCCATGGTCAAAAGAATCACGATGACGACGATCGAAACGAGAACCAGGATCAAGGCATACTCGACCATACCCTGGCCGCTCTGACGAACGGCACCCCGGCGATCCATCTCTAATCCACCTCCTTTCTCGCCTGCGCGAGCAGTTCCGAAACCGTAACTTGTCTAACGCACGTCTTCAGCCTTCATTAAGGTTTTTGTTTCAAGTATTTGTAATCGATCCCATGAGCCTGACTAATATGTCCGGGTGGCTCGCCCTAGCTTCAGCCTCGAGCAGGTGCGGTCTTTCGTCGCGGTGGCAGACCACGAGCACATCTCCAGGGCCGCCGCGTCGCTGTTTCTGACACAGGGCGCCGTCACACAGCAAGTCCGCCATTTCGAGCGGGCGGTCGGGCTGCAGCTTTTGGAGCGCGACGGGCGCGGCGTGCGCCTGACCGACGCGGGGAAGACGATGGCGGCCGCCTGTCGCGCGACGCTGCGATCGGTGCAGGTTCTCGAGGACACTGCCGAGTCGATCAAGACCCTGGAGGCGGGCTCGCTTCACGTGGGAGCAAGCCCCACCTGCGCGAGCTACTACCTGCCTTCGCGACTGACAGGGTTCACCCAACAACACCCCGGCGTCAGGCTCAGCATGATTGTCGAGCCCTCAGCCGAAATCAATCGCCAGGTCATCGCCGGAGAGTTGGACTGCGGCATGATCGAGGGAGAGCCGGACCCTCGGCTCCTTGCTGTGGTGCTTGCTCACGACGAGCTCATCCTCGTCGCGCATCGCGATCATCCACTGGCGGCCCTGCGTCGAGTCACCGCCGCCGATCTGGCCCGGCACCGCTATCTCGGGCGCGGTCCGGCCTGGTCGGCCGAGCAACAAAACGTGCGGGACATGATCGGCGAGGCATTAGACCGATCAGAGGCGCTCAACCTTGGCCATCCTGAGTACGCCCGGGCGGCCGTCCTCGCCGGTTTGGGTTACGCGGCACTGCCCCGTCTTGCCGTGGCGGCCGACCTCAAGTCGGGCGCCATGAAACGCCTGCCTGGCGCGTCCAGCCATCGCGCGATCCAAGCCATCCGCCGCCCAGCGCCGGGCGGGCCCGCCCTGGAGCATTTCTGGACTTTGTTGACAGCCGAGATATAGAGCTCGAACCGACGCCCGGGGCCTCATCCCGCGACAATGCAAGGCCGTGGAAGACGTCATTCAGACTCGCGGGTTGAGACGTGAGTTCAAATCTCGCAAACGAACGGTCGAAGCAGTCGCCGGAGTGGACCTGAGCGTCCGCCCGGGCGAGATCTTCGGGTTCCTCGGGCCGAACGGCGCCGGCAAAACGACGACGCTGCGCATGCTCGCGACTTTGATGCCGCCCAGCGGCGGCTCGGCGACGGTCGCGGGCTGCGACCTGCTCACCCAACCTGACCGGATCCGGGAGCGCATCGGTTACGTCGGGCAGGCGGGCGGGTCCGACCGCGAGATCACTGGCCGCTGCGAGCTCGTCTTCCAGGGCAGGCTCTACGGCGCGTCGCTGGCGGCGGCTCGAAAACGCGCCGCTGAGCTCATCACGATGCTCGAGCTGGAGGCTTGCGCCGACCGCAAGTCAGGCACCTACTCAGGCGGCCAGAAGCGCCGCCTGGATATCGGCCTCGGCCTCGCGCACGACCCGCAGCTCCTGTTCCTTGACGAACCGACCACTGGTCTCGACCCGCAGAGCCGGGCCCGGGTGTGGGACGAGGTGAGGCGCATGCACGATCGGGGCACGACGGTGTTCCTGACCACGCACTACCTCGACGAAGCCGACGCCCTTTGCGACCGGATCGCCATCATCGACCACGGAAAGATCGTCGCGGAGGGCACTCCCGAAGAGCTCAAGCGCGCGGTCGCCGGCGACGTGGTGACTCTCGCCGTGGCGGGCGACCAGCAGCGGGCTTTGGATTTGCTCAAGGACCAGGCGTTCGTGAGAGAGGCGAAGCTGGAAGAAGGCTCCGTCCTTTTATATGTGGACCGCGGAGAGGTTGCGATGCCGGCGATCCTGCGGCTGCTCGAGGGCACCGGGCTGACGCTGCTCAGAATCGACCTGCACCGCCCAAGCCTGGACGACGTATTCCTTCGCCAGACTGGGCGCTCCCTGCGCGAGACAGCGGCATGAAGCTCGCGCGCGACATATGGCTTGTCTTCGGTCGTTACTTCGGGCTCTTCATCCGCAACCCCGCCTGGGTCGCGGTCGGTGTGCTGCAGCCCGTGATCTACCTGGTCCTCTTCGGGCCCCTGCTGAAGCCCCTCGAGTCGCTGCAGGGGTTTCCCCCCGGTGGGGCGTACAACGTGTTCGTGCCCGGCCTGCTGGTCCAGCTCGGCATGTTCGGCGCCGCGGGAGTGGGGTTCAGCCTCATCGCCGAGCTGCGGGCCGGTGTGATCGAGCGGTTGCGTGTCACTCCGGTCAGCCGCGTCGCCCTGCTGCTCGGACGCGCCTTCCGCGACATGCTGTCCGTCGTCGTCCAGTCGCTGATCCTGATCCTGCTTTCTCTGCCCTTCGGTCTGAGCATCCATCCGATCGGGGTCGTGATCACGCTCGCGTTGATTGCGCTGATCGGACTGCTGACCGCATCGATCGCCTACGCGGTGGCGCTGTGGGCGCGCGACGAGAACACGTACGCGCCACTCATCTTCACGTCGACACTTCCCATCCTGCTGCTGTCGGGCGTGCTGCTCCCCCTGGGCCTTGCGCCGCAGTGGCTGCGCAACATCGCTGCCTTGAACCCGCTGTCCTACGCGGTCGACGCCGCCCGGGCTGTGTTTCGCGACCAGATCAACGACCCGAGCGTCACGAAAGGAGTGACGATCATGCTGGTCCTGTCGATCGTTGCAATCTTCATTGGAGCGAGGTCCTTCGGTAGAGCGGTCGCTTAGTCAAAGCGGTCAGGCTCCCCCGCCGCCGCCCAGATCTTTTCCAAGAGTCTGTCGATCCTTCGAGCGATCAGACGGCCGCCGTCAGCGGGTCGAGGATCAGCGCGTACCTGGCCTTCAGGCGGATCCGTTCAAGGTTCCAGAATCCAGGCCGTCGACGGCCAGGATGTCGGTGATCAGTTGGCGAGCGAAGGCTCCACGTCCCGCTCCGACGAAGGCGCCCGTGGGCACACGTCATTTGCCTTCACGAGTCCCGGACCAACCAGGGCTTTGACTGCGCGGAACTGACCATGGCTCATGACCAGGAGGCGCGCGTCCGTCTCGGCGGAGACCGTGGCAGGGTTGGTCGCGCGCTCCCACATCTCACTCCAGCCGACGGTCTCGCCCGGTCCGACCAGCTGAGACCCGCTGCACAGGGCACCTTGGACGACGACGACGAGCGCATCGCACAGCCGGCCTTCTTGCGCCACTCCGTCTCCAGCGAACACACGCACCTCGTCGGCGTAAGCCAGCAGCGACCAGACCTCCAAATCGGTGCATGGCTCGAGCTCGGCTACAGCGCGCAGCGCCGCGAACCGCTCCCGCTGTGCGGCCGTCCTCATGACCCGACCGCCACGACCGCCTCACACGCGCCCTGCGAAAAGGACAGCCTCGCGTCCGGATACAGGCGGACCACGAGTCGCAGCACCGCGGGGTTGTCGGCTTGCATGTTGAGATTGAATTGCCTGACACCGGCGGTCGCGGCCAGGTCTTCGAGCACACCGCACATTCGGGTGGCCAGTCCCTGGTGCTGCCAGTCGTCGGCGACGACCACAGCGACCTCGGCGGTCTCTGCGCCGGGCCGGCGCGCATAGCGAGCGACGCCGACGACCTCGTCATCGACCACCGCAACGACGGCTTCGCGGTCGTGATGGTCGATGTCCAGGAGACGCTCTGGGTGGGTCTGCTCAGGGCGCACGATCGGGCTGTGAAAGCGCCGGTAAAGCGTCTCGGGCGAGAGCCGGAAGAAGAAGCGCAGCAGAGGCTCGCGGTCGGTCTTTTCGAGACGGGCAAGACTGACGTGGCCCGCGCCCGCACCCTGAATTGAAATCATCTCAACCACCTCAAACCCCTGAAAGCGACAACCGTTGCACAACAAATAGCACGATCGGTCGTACAAGTCAAGACAGAACGACCGATCGTGCTAAGATTTCCCCATGGCGGAAGCGCCGGTTGCCCCGACGACCGACCGTCGGCTGCTGCGCGGCGAGCGCACGCGGCAGGCGATCCTGAGCCATGCCTCGCGCCTCGCCTCGGCCGAAGGGCTCGAGGCCGTTTCGCTCCAACGCCTGGCGAGCGACCTTGGGATCAGCAAGAGCGGTCTCTTCGCCCACTTCGGTTCCAAAGAGGAGCTGCAGCTCGCAATCGTCGACGAGGCGAGCCGCATCTTCACCGAAGAGGTCCTGAAGCCCGGGCTGAAAACGCCCGCCGGCCTCGGCCGGGTCTGGTCCATGTGCAACGCGTTTCTTTCCTACCTCAAGCGGGAGGTTTTCCCCGGCGGGTGTTTCTTCGAGGCCACGGTGGCCGAGTTCGACAGCAAACCTGGCCGGGTGAGGGACGCGGTGGTCGAGAGGCGCGACTACTGGGTCGCGAGCCTCGGTCGGGCGCTCCGCGCCGCCCAAGAGAATGGCGAAGTTCAGCCGGACGTCGATGCCGACCAGATCGCCTGGGAGCTCAGCTGCCTCCTCGTGGGGGCCAACGGGAGCTTCGTGCAGAACGGCGGAAACATCGGCCTCGAACGGGCGCGCCGGGCAATCCGCGACCGGCTCGAGCGCAGCGCGACTCGCTCCGCGCCCCGACTTCCCTCCCGATAGAGACACCTCTTGACAGGTGACTAATTAGTCACCTATGCTTCCCGGCATGGAGTCCGTGTTCAAGGCGCTGGCCGACCCCAGCCGCCGGAAGCTTCTCGACCTGCTCTTCGAGCGCGATGGCCAGACGCTCACCGAGCTTTCCGGGAGCCTGCCGGCGATGACTCGTTTCGGTGTCATGAAGCACCTCGGCCTGCTCGAGGAGGCGGGACTCGTGACGACGCGACGGGCGGGCCGGGAGAAGCTGCACTACCTGAACGCGGTGCCCATCCGGATGGTGCACGACCGCTGGATCGGCAAATACCGCAAGGCGCGGGCGGCCGCGCTGGTTGATTTGAAACTGGATATGGAGGAAGAGATGGCGACGATGGATGCGCGACCGGCACAGATCTACACCGTTTTCATTCGCGCGCCGCGCGAGAAGGTTTGGGACGCGATCACCAGGCCCGAGTTCACACACAAGTACTTCTTCGGCAGCGAGCCCTCGTCCACGTGGAAGCCCGGCGCGCGGCTCCTGTGGACCGAGCACGGCACCGGCAGGGAGCTGGTCGACGGCGAGGTGGTCGAGTACGACAAACCGCGTCGCCTGGTGCACACCTGGATCGTCAAGTACGACGCGGATCTCAGCGCCGAGGGACCCAGCCGGGTCACCTACGAGCTGGAGGAGACCGATGGGGTCACCAAGCTCACGGCGGTGCACGACAACTTCCCCGCCGGGAGCAAGGTCTACGACAACGTGGCGGGCGGCTGGATGCTCGTCCTGAGCGGCCTCAAGACGCTGGTCGAAACAGGCTCACCGCTCCAGGCAGAGAAAGCGGCAGTTTAAAAGATCAAGGGCGCGCCTCGCGTGAGGCGCGCCCTTTCTTATGCGGTCGTCCGACCCGCCGACGGCAGCCTCGTCGTCAGCAGCGCCGCGAGCAGCGAGATCGCGGCCCCCGTCCACAGGACCGTGTTCAGCCCGTTGCGCACCAGGAGCGCTCCGACCACACCACCGGCGATCGAGGAGAAGTAGATCGGCAGCAAGACCAGGTTGAGCGTGGTGGCGCGCCGCTCCTCTGGAACGGCGGTCGCCAGCAACGCGAACACCATCGAGATCGCGGTCGCCGTCGCGGCGCCAAGCGCGACCGCGCCCGCGGTCAGCCAGACCAGGTTCGGCGCCGCAGCCAGGCCGGCCAGGCTGCCCGCCGCCAGCACGCACGCACCGGCCAGCAGCGGCCGGAAGCCGTAGCGATCGCCGGCCGCGCCGGCGAGCGGCGAGAGGAGCGCTCCCAAAAGCGCCGAAGCACCGAAGACGATGCCGATCTGGCCGGCTGCGCCGCTCGTTCCGCCGTTCAGCCGGATGACCAGCAGAGGAAGGAACGGGTTCGCAATCTGCTGGGCAAAATACGCCAGGCCGAAAACGCCGAAGACGATCAGGGTCACTCGCCCCGTAAGCGCCATGCGCAGAGCATCGAATGCAAGTCGCGTTGCTTTTCCGGGAGGCGGAGGTGGACGTCTCCCCTGGCGCGCGAAGACGAGAAGGATCACCCCGGCCGCCAGGGACAGCACAGCGTCCGCGGCGAACAGGGTATGCAGATTCAGAACGTTGTGGTCGACCAGCCAGCCGCCGGCGGTGGGCCCAATCGCAAAGCCGAGCGACGGGGTGACTCCGAACAGCGAGATCGCGAGCCCGACCCGGCCATGCGGGGTGACCGCCCGAAGAGCGGTGAGCATGACGCCGGTGTTCCCCAGCTGGAATCCCACCAGGAGCAGCGAGAAAGCAGCTTCCCATCGGTTCTGTGCCAGCCAGAGCCCGACAAAGACGATCGCCTCTACGAAGGCACTGCGGGCGATGACCGGAACGCGGCCGTAACGCTCGGCCCAGACCCCCCAGAAAGGGACGAGCGGTAGACCGAAGAGAAAGAACGCCGCGTTGAGGTACCCGGTCCACGCGGGCACCTCGGGGGGCGGAACGTGCACCGTCCCGAGGTACAGCGGAAGGAAGCGGAAGACGTGGGAGACAGACCCCGCCTCGATGGTCGAGGCCATGCCGAAGAGCAGGAGCAGGGCGATCCACCCCGACGCCCTACGGCTCGGATCCGTCGCGACGGCAACCCCTTCCGCCATGCCCCGCCGACTATAGAAGGCCCCGGGCGGGCACCGGCCCACGCCCCAAAACCTCAAATACTGGCGCTACCTTGCCGCACAAGGTACTATGCACCGCGTGGGAGGCGGACCGGAGAGGACGGGGCTCATCGCGCAGATGCGCCGCGGCGCCTTGGAGTACTGCGTGCTCGCCCTCCTGGAGCAGCGCGAGCGGTACGGATTCGAGCTGGTGCAGAACCTGGGTCAGGTGGATGGCATGGTCACCAGTGAGGGCACCATTTACCCCCTCCTGTCGCGGCTGCGCCGTGACGAGGAGGTCGAGACCTTCTGGCGCGAATCCGCGAGTGGACCCCCGCGCCGTTACTACCGGATCACGCGGCTAGGACACGACGCGCTCCTCGATTTTCGCGATGAGTGGAAACGCTTTCGAGCCGCCGTCGATCAACTACTGGAGGGAAGGGAATGTCGTGCACGGTGACTTTCACCACCACAACATCCTTCGGCGAGGCGATCAGTTCGTGGCGATCGATCCGAAGCCTTACCTCGCCGATCGCGAATACGACGTGCCCTCATTCCTGTGGAACCAGCGCGGCAACCAGATGGAGGATCGGCAGCGGACTGAGCGGCGAATCGCACCTTTTGTCGCCGCAGGTCTGGATGACTTCCGGATCCGCGCCTGGACGGTGATCAGGGGCGCGTACCTGCGGCCAGACTACGCGGACCGGATCAGAGCACTGATCGAGCCACATCAACCAAAGTAAAAGTCAGTGAGCCGTCGTCGGGCCACCGCCAAGCTTGAACGCCTGTCGCACCAGCTTCCTGACCGCCGGCAGATCGGCGTCGGCCGGTGTTCGCAACGTGATGAAACGCGTGTCCTTTCCGCTCCCCTGGAGCAACCCCGTCCCATCATCGAGCTCACGACCGCGGTAGAAGAAGAGGGTCGAGTGTTTGGGAAACGTGCCAACCCCGACTACGTCGGCGCCTTCGATGGCGTAGCGAGCGATCTTCCACATCGCGCTGGCCGCGCGCGGAGGCCGGCTCTGATATGGGATCTCGTTTGCGTTGGGCGCAATCGCCATTACCATCCGGCGAGCGGCTTCGACAACTGGCCGTACGTCCGGGGACATCTTTCTCAGATGCGCGGTGACGGAAACTTCGGCGGTCCTGGGCATTGCTCAACCTCCTTGTCGGATACCTCGTCAACGCCGGTGGCTGACGATCCTCGCAATGATCATGACTTTTGCGCGCCGAGAAAACCCACGGTGATCGCCGCCCTTACGCGATCACGCAGCCATCAGCAATCACTGCGAAGTCGAGGTGGAGGCGGAGTGTCAAGCTCGTGCCTGGTCCGAGCGCGGAGTAGACCATGTCCGTCTGAACCTGGCGGCCACTTCCTGAAGTGAAAAGACCTCGATAGTTGTCCGACTCGACAAAGTGTCTTTGACCCTCTCCGGTGGTCGTGTTCAGGAAGTACCCGATCTTGTCATCAAAGACATAAGCAGTTCCGGACTGCAGCGCTGCGCTGATCTCCCCGCTCGCAAATGACTGCTGCCACAAAACAGATTGGCCCTGCAGTCTGAGGAGGTAGGCGGTGTCCGAGCCAAATACCACTTCGGCGTCAGAGTTGGAAGCCACGAGCCACGTGGCACCGATCCCCGGTACTTGCAAGACGCGGTCGCCGGATATGTGGGCTGCCGCTGACGTCCAGTAGGTTGGAATCGGCCGGCGTGAATACGGCGCCAGCAGGGTCGTGACAGGCACCCACGCTAGCGCCAAGAGCACGCATCCAACCGCAGCAGCTACGAGGCCGAGAGGCCTACCCAAGTCGATAAGCGACAACGGCCGGCTGTTGGCTGGTGGTGAGTGGAAGGCCCGCGCCCACGATCAACGTATCGCCGGCGATCGCCAGAGTTGAGTTCGAACCAGCCGGGAGCTGCGCTGTCCACACGATCGACCCGTCCGCCCGCGACAACGCCCCCACCCCACCGCCGAAGGTTGTCGTGAACACCAGGTCCCCTGCGACTGTCGCTCCGCCGAGCGGCATTTGCGGCAGTTTGGCAGCCCACAGCCGCCTGCCTGTCGCCAGATCAAGGGCCACCATCTCGCCCTTGGCTCCCAGGAAGTTGCTCGTTCCGACCACGATCGTGGGCGTCGTATACATCGTCCCCAGGTCTACGACGGGAACGTAGGCAACACCATCCGCCACGGCCATGTTGGTCTCGACCCCGCCGGCCTCTCCCGGATAAAGGGTGTATGGCGTCTGCAGTTGGAGCTTGCCTTCGAGGGCCAGCTCATCGTCCTGGTCGTGACCGTTGTGGGTTCCGACCGCCGTCTTCCAGAGCAGACCGCCGCTGGCCGGATCGAGTGCGAAGACATATCCGCCCTTGCCAGCCGCCAGAACCATGGAGCGCCCTGCCACGACGGTTAGCACCGGCGAGATCTGTAGGTCCCAGTCGTGGAAGTCGTCCGGGAATGCCTGGTAATACCACTCCACGCGACCCGTCGCCTGACTTAGCTTGACCACGCTGTCCGTGTACAGTTCGCGGCTCGGAGTCGCCTGGGCTTCTTGCTGGGACAGGTACGGATTGCCGGTGCCGGCGTAGAGAGATCCGTCTGGCCCGATCAGAAAGGGATCCCAGGCGCCGCCGGCGGTGGCTTTGAGTTGCTGGCCCGTCTGGTCCGCCACGGTTTGAAAACTCCATTCCGTAGCCCCGGTGCCGGCGTCGAGGGCGTAGATGAGGCCGCCGCCCGCGGTGAGCGCTGAGGCGACGAAAACTCTGTTGTTGGCGACTTGAGGAGCAATATCGAATTTCGCCTTGCCGCCAGCAAAGCTAGGGTCGTACCAGACCTGGTGGCCCGTAGCTGCATCGAGTGCAAAGACGCCGGTCGCCGTGACGCCGTAGATCCGCCCGTAGGCCAGCGTCACTCCATTTGGACCATAGTCCAGCGAGCTGTACATGTGCGTCCACAGCACCTGGCCCGTGCCGATGCTCACGGCCATGACGTTGGAGGCGCCGTCCTGCAGGTAGACGACCCCATTGGCGATCACAGGGTTGGCGAAATCTCGGCCACTTGCGCCGGTGTGGGTCAGGGGTAACGTCCACGCAACTTTGAGCTTGGAGACGTTCGTCGACGAAATGGTCGAGGTGGCGACGCGCGTGTTGTAAAGACCATTGTTTGGAGAGGGCCACTCATTGAAGTAGCGGATATCCTCCTCTGGGGCGCCAGGCGGGACGGATGCTGCCAAGCTGGGGGGAATAGACGCCACTGGAGCAGGTGACGCGCGCGGCGCTGCGCTCGTTGGCGAACACCCCGTAGCCACGGCAAGCACCACCAGGACGCCGACCAGTGCCGATGGTCGCACCAATAGTCACCGGGCCTGTCGGCGCAGCCAGGGCCGACTCGTCAGGACAGGGCCCGCCTCTGTCGGCGCATTGCGCAAGGCGGTCATCCAGCCCGTTGCCGTCCAGCCTGCCCCTGAACGTGTCGGGCGCCGCTTTCGCGAGGGACTGCTCTCGGCAGACGGCCGGCGCTCACAAGGGCGCATCGGAGAAGGAACTCGATCTGGGCATTGCTGCTGCGAAGCTCGTCCTGAGCCCACCTGGCGACTGCCTCGTGAACTGCCGGATCGAGCCTGAGCATGACGCTTCGACGCTCCGATAGACCCTTGATCGGCGATCTCATTGGTAAAGCGACCCCACGTTGACGACAGGCTGGGTCGCCTGGTCGCTGCAGAGCACGACCAGCAGGTTGGACACCATGGTCGCCTTCCGCTCGTCATCCAGGCGCACGATGTCCTGGTCCTCGAGCCGCTCAAGCGCCATTTGCACCATACCAACCGCTCCCTCAACGATCCGTTTCCGTGCGGCGACTACGGCGCTTGCCTGCTGGCGCCTCAGCATCGCCTGAGCGATTTCCGGCGCATACGCCAGCCGCGTGATTCGCGACTCTATGACTTTGACTCCGGCCGGCCTCACTCGGGCGGCTATCTCGGCTGACAACTTCGTGGTGATTTCCTCAGCGTTGTCGAGCAGAGAAGGTGGCCCGTCGCCATGGGTGTCATACGGGTAGCTGGTTGCGACCAGCCGGACGGCAGTCTCGGCTTGGAAGGCTACGAACTGGACGAAGTTGTCGACTTCGTACATAGCCCGGGCGGTGTCCTCAACTTGCCAGACCACTACTGCGGCGATCTCGATCGGATTGCCTTCAGCGTCGTTGACCTTCGCCAGAGCGGTCTCATGATTGCGGATCCTGGTCGAGATCTTGATGCGCCGCGAGAGTGGATTCACCCAGCGCAAG
>DATMKM010000098.1:0-7260 GCA_035571315.1 Candidatus Acidiferrum sp. | reverse complement strand
TCGAGGACAGACTCGCCGCGGTCCAGGCGCGCGAGGAGGCCGACCTGGCGATCCCCTGGTCGAAGGTCCGCATGTAGCACCGAGTAAGACGTACGACATCCGCCTCCATCCGGAGGCGATCAAGGCGTATCGTCGGCTTCGAGGATCTGTCGCCGATCGCGTTGAACCTGCGATCGATGGCCTCGGGATTAATCCGCGTCCTTCGGGCTCAGTAAAGCTCGCGGGTCGGGATGACTTTCGGATCCGCCTTGGCGATTACCGCATCGTCTCTGCCGTGGACGATGCCAAAGCGGTCGTCATCATCGCCAGGATTGCCCATCGCCGCGACGTTTATCGTCGCTGATCGCGCGAACCTATGGGTTCGCGTTATGGAAGCCCTTTAATGGGGGCCTCGCGCGTCGCCGACGATGTACACAGCCAAATTGAGCCCGAGGACTTTGACCGAGTTCGAGAGGTTCAAATCGATTTCCCCAATCGGTGCTTCAGTTGAGAAGGCCTAGTCGCGTCGCTTCGCGCGCCGCCTGCGACCTGGATTCGACCGCCAGCTTGCGCAGGATGGCCGAGACGTGGTGGTCGACAGTTTTCGGTGTTAAGAAGAGACGGTTTGCGATTTCGGCGTTCCGCATGCCGGACCTAACGAGGTCGAGCACCTCCAGCTCACGCGCCGTCAACTGCGCCGCGTTGCGCAGCGTCGACGCACGAGGCCCACGCAAGATTCCCTGCGCGCCGCGCGCACGGAGCTTACGCGCGACGACCGCGGCCGCCGCCCGCGCTCCGAGTCTCTGCAGCTTCACGAGAGAGTGCCTGAGCAGCTCGTCGTCGTCGGCCCCGGACAGAGCAAGCGCGGCGTCGTAGTCGCATCCAAGCGCACTCCAGAGCTTCGCCGCCCGCGACCAATCGCCTTGAAGCTCGGCCTTGTAGCGCTCCGGAACCATGGCATGCACCTCGTCTCGAAGCCCTGCCCGCCGTCGCCAACACAGCATCTCCCCGACCTGCCACCAGGCACCTAAGGCCATGGCCTTCTGAAATGCTGCATCCGTCTCGCCGGTGATCGCGTCGACGCGGCCCTCGAGCCACGCTGCCTCCGCTCTCGCAGTACAGACCGGTACCGCGAATTGAAGTTCACCTTCGCGTTCGGCCATCGCCTTGGCTTCGTCCAGCAGCGGCCAGACGTCGGGATCACCGCGACGCGCACGGACCACGGCCAGAATGGGCAGCACGCTGACACGGGGCAACTGACCCTTCTCGCCGTTCAGCACGCTCTCCGCGACCTCCACTGCTCGCGACCAATCGCCGTGGTCGAGGTAAACCTCGGCCAGCGATGAAAGCAGCCACATCCTCCAAAGCTCAAGGCCGTGTTCGCGCGTGAAGTCCACACCCCGGCTGATCACCTCAACAACGCCGTCGTAACTGCGCGCCTGCACAGAAGCGCTCGCCACGTTGATGTAGGCGCGGCCGACGTGCTCGTCCATGCCCAGTTCCTCGGCCATGTCGAGGCTTCGGAGGAGCTTCTCTTTACCGTGCAGATCGCCCATGAGGATCTCCATGGTCCCCAACGAATTCAACGTGTGGAGGACTGTCTCAGAGTCTCCGACCTGTTCAGCGAGGTCGAGCGCCAGGGGCGCAGTGAGGGTCACGCCGTCAGCGTTGTCGTGGTTCATGTAGAACATCACGAGCCCTGAATAGGCGAGCGCGAGCTCGCGACCTGGAGGCAGCTTTTCCAGGAGCTCGATCGCCTTGCGGATTGGCGCCTCGGCCTCGACGCCTCGGCCTCCGCACATATAGAGTCTCGACTGGCGGCGTAGCGCATCCGCCAAGTTCTGGGAGTCGTCGGCCTCTTTGTAGAGGTCGATCGCGCGGGCTTGCGCTTCGATGGCCAGGTCGGCCTGGTTGGTGTGGAGCCGTTCCTGTGCAAGGAGCTGGAGGAGGTCCGCGCGCTGGCTCGGTGGCAGCATGTCTGCGGCTCGCAGCGCCCGCGAGAACTGCGCCGCCGCCTCACGGTGGGCGCCGAGCGCCGACGCGCGCTCGCCTGCTGCACGTCCGAAGCGCAGCATCGCCTCGTGGTCGTTGGCCGCCTCGGCATGGTGGGCCAGGCGTGTCACGTCTGGCGTCCCATGCGATGGGTTGGCTAACGCCTGCAGAGTTCGCCGGTGCAGCTGAAGAGCACGATCGGGCGGGATGGACTCGTCGATGGCCATTCGAGCGAGCTCGTGCCGAAATGCGACCGCTCCGGTTTGGCGGGCCAGCATGCCGGAATTGAGGCACTCGCCGAGGGCAGCGAATTGCTCCGGGCTGACCGCCTCGAGCAGCCACAGCTCCGCCTGCTGTGGGACGACCGCGACCGCATCGATCAGCGTGCGGGCCTCCGGCGTCAGCCGGGCTGCGCGGGCCAGGACGGCGTCGCGCACCGTGGATGGGATCTGCTCCTCGTCCGCCGAGGCCAGGGCCTCGGTGACAAAGAAGGGGTTGCCCGCCGTCTTGCGGTAGAGCTCCCCGACATCGACCAGGGCGCCGCCCGCCAGGGCAGCCACCGCGGGGGCTGAAAGGGGTCGCAGCTTCATGCGCGATACCGAATCGCGCCGCGGAATCTCGCCTAGTAGAAACCGCAGTGGGTGAACCCGCCCGAGCTCGTCGTCCCGGTAGGTGGCGATCAGAAGCGCCGATGCAGATTCCATGCGGCCGCTCAGCAGGCGCAAGGCGTCGAGCGTGGCCTCGTCAGCCCACTGCAAGTCCTCCAGCACGACGATCGCGGGCGCGGCGTCACGCAGCTCGTTGAGCAGCGCCGACGCCACCTCATATGGCCGGGCCCGGCTCCCACCGAGCCGCAGTAGCTCGCCGCCGACCCTCGACGCGATGTCCATGAAAGGCCCGAGCGGTTGTGGCGTGAAGAGCGGGTCGCAGGCGCCCCACAGGACGCGGGTGGCGCTGTGCTGGTTGCAGAAGCGCCGCACCAAGGCGGTCTTGCCGACGCCGGCTTCGCCGCCGATCAGGCAGAGTACGCCCGATGCCGAAGCATGGACCGTCTCGAAGAGACGTCCTAGCTGTCCGAGCTCCTGAGATCGCTCGAGGAGTTCGGGCAAAGTCGCTACATCAACCATCGATCGAGCCATCGGCGACACCATCCTGCGCCCAATCTCGCCCCCGATCAAGTCCACAACATGGGTGGTCGCCGGGCCTAAGTTGGGGAGATCTCCCGATTCCGACCGCCTCTGCCAGACCTACCGTTTCACACATCGCGAGATCGCGAAATTCAACGAAGGAGCACACACATGCCCAGGTATCTCGTGGAGAGGACGTTCACGGACGGTCTGCATATCCCAGTCAACGCGGACGGCGCGGCGGTATGCCTGCAGGTCGTGGATCGCAACAGTGACGAAGGCGTGACCTGGATCAATTCGTACGTCACGGATGACAAAAAGAAGACCTTCTGCATCTATGACGGCCCGAATCCGGAGGCTATCCGCAAGACCGCCGGCAAGAACTCCCTGCCTGTCGACAGGATCACCCAGGTCAGCGTCCTGGACCCGTACTTCTACAGGTAGGCAGAAGCTTTTCCTACCTCTCCCCCTCCAGGGGAGAGGTAGGTGAGGAGCGGACGGAGAGCGCTAAATCCCGCTCAAACGGACCCCTCCCGCGCCCCGGTTCGAGGTCGCAGGCCGCCACTGCGACTCGCGGCAATGCCAGATTCGGCCACCTCGTGGAGGCATTTTAAGGCGCGGCTGATGCCGGGACGCCACCGGGGCGCGATGTCAAGTCGTTCCCCCGAGGCGTCTGCCATCGTTTGCAGATTCGTGACCCGAACCAAACTCCTGATCGCTATGACTTGCGCCGTAGTAGCGTGCGGGGCCCAGCCCGTAGCAGCCACGCCATCGACACCCTCGGCTGCAGCGAGCCCAGCGCTCTCGCCCGCCAATTGCGCCAGGGGCTACTCAGGAACGTCGCCCACGATCAACCTGGCGAACGGTGACGACGGCCGGTCGGTCACTGTCCACCTGTGCACGACCATCTGGGTCGTTCTACGTCCGGGCGATCGCGGCTCGGGCTGGCAGTTCGTACAATCCTCCGACCTAGCGGTTTTGGCTGTGGTGCCTCTGCCCCTCCCATTTATTCCCGGAGGCGTGGAGTCCGTCTATCTCGCCAAGCGGGTAGGGAATGCGCAGTTGTCTTCGTCGCCTCCGTTTCCGAGCTGCCCCCCGAATGCGATGTGCTTGGCGGAACCTCGCTGGACGGTTACCGTGGCGGTCGTCCCCTAAACCAGCCTGCAACGGGAAAACCACTTGCCGCCGGGCATTGTCCGCAAGCTAATGCAATGGTTCATGAGACCGTTGCCGATCCGACATCGAAACGCGCGACGACAATCACCACCTTCGACCTCTCGCCCGTGGGTATCGGCATTGGCTCAACCATCCTGTGGGCGATTCTTCCGCAGGCCGTCAACGTCTTCCGAGCCAGCGACTTCATGCAGAGCTAGTTCCGGAAGCGGCTTTTCAAGGCCCTCCTTCTGTATTGGAGTGCGGTCATCGACCTCTGCTTCGGTTGTCTCCGCCGTTCCATAGTGGCGGGTCGGCCGGCCTTTCCACGCGAAGTAGCGGTTGAAGGCGAGCGAAGAACCCCCAAACCCCACAAAAAGCACGAGTGCCGTCAGCAGGGGCGCCTGGCTCGGATGCACCGCCCCCTGCTCCGGATGCAGCAGAACCTGAACGAGCCCGAAGACCGCGACGGCGAAAACCACCGCCCAAACGCCACGGTGCCAGGCGATGAGGGCGCCGCCTTGAAGGGATCGCAGGGGAAGCAGCGCGATTACGTTTCCCACGAGCCCTCCCACAAAAACGGAGGCGAGAAAGTCGTCGACCAGGATCACCGGCCATGGTGCGCCGCTCGTGTGGGGGTGGACTAGAGACCAGAAGAACCAGGCCACAACTGCGAGCGTCATGGTGGTCAGGACGCTGGCTGCGGCCGTGTGCCCCCGCTCTTGCTTGGCGAGCTGCGTGCCGAAGGCGATGCCACACACGAGTCCGTAGAAGTACCCCGGTTGGAAGTCCGTCACGCGTGAGACAAGGACACATGCGGCGGCAACCACCAGTCCGAGCGGCAGCGCATTCAGATACCAGTTGGTCTCGCGGTGGCGAGCGCGCCTGTACGCCAATGCAACCATGCCGGATGTCGCGACGCCGAACACCAGAGTGACCACCGTCGCGACGTAACTGACCGCAGATGTGCCGTTAAAGCCAAATCCAGGATCCAGGAGACCGTCGATCACGCTGCCGAGCAGCAGCACTCCGGCGAAAATAACGAATTCCTGTCGTCGGCCAACGGAAGCACCACCAGTTTGCGCGAGGTCTCGTCGCAGCCTTGTGACGAACGATCGGAGCCGCCTCAGTACCCCGGTGATCTCGGCATAGTTCTCGCTCAGCGTGTGATTGAACAGCGCCGATGGAAACGTAACGAAGACGATGACGAGCGCCGTCACCACCAGATTCGCAACCAGCAAGGCCGGGCTGCGAAAGGCCCGCTGGGGAGTGTTGAGCGCGCCCGCCAGGCTGGAGACCCTGAGCCCCGCCGATCCTGTCTGGGCGGCGGGCGCCACGTACCCGACCGGGTGCCCGATGATCGAGAGGGTCTGAGCGATCCAGCCCGTCGCCTGCGCGCCGTTGCAACCCCAACCCGCGTTGAGCACTTCTGTACCCGTGACGGTGGTCGCCAGCCAGCCAGCCCCGTTCTTTTTGGCATCGACGACCTTAAGCGTCAGGGTCTGACCCGGCCGGGTGTTTCCGGGCGGCGGGCTGCACTTGAATCCGCCGAAGCCTCCGATCGGAATCGTGACTGAGTAAGTCGTCTGCGACTGCTGGAGTCCGGTTGGTCCAGGTGTGCCCTCGAATCCGCTTGCGTTGCTGAAGTACTGGAAGTAAGCGGCCTGCGACGGGTCCGGACCAGTAGGACCCCAGATGCGAACATTGCATAAGCCCGGGGCAGGGCAGGTGGACTCAAACCAAATCCGGTCGGCTGCCTTGTGGCCCACCGGCCGGTTGCCCAACTGCTGAGGACCCGCGTACGAGGCCACCGTGACGTCCAGGTTCCAGGCGCCTTGAAGACGGGCGTCGACCAGATCCGGTCCCGAGGCGAGAGCGTCGACCTGGCAGGCGAGGGCCACACAGACCGCCACCACAAGCGGGAGTGCCGCATGGATCGGGGCGCGCAACCGCCTCATGACAAACCTCCCCATTTCTGACGGCAATTCGGACCGCGAGCTTGGGCTGTACGTTATCCCGTCTATGCCGCGCCGCGACGGCGCCGCAAAGGCAGGCCATGTGTGAATCGCTCAGAGTTAACGGCGGACCATTTGGCCGAGTGCGGGCGATCATGAAAGTGCACCACCACGGAGCCCAAAAAAGGCTGTCCCGGCAATGAACCCGTCATTAAACCGTTAGTCTGAGAGCACCCCGTTTTTTGCCCCTTCGGGGATGCCGGGGAGGACCGTGAAATGCGGTTCTCTCCGTGTGCTTCTGATCTTTCTAACGCATTAGGGCGGGGCGTTGGTCGGCGCGGGCGTGCCTGAGCTATGGGCCCGGCGAAACGCGCAAGCGTCCACGTTCGAGGTGGGTCCGCTAGTGCGCCCCTAGGACACAATCACCATTGCTGTCCGGACCTTGCGGAGCCACCCTACAAACGATCTGCTGTCTCCGCCGGGTGCCACAAAGGCGCCGCTTTCCCGACGGGGGCAGCGGGTCACCAACTCGCCCGGCCGCTGCCTCGCGCGAAGCTGCGAACCGCGATTCGTCGCGCGATGCGGCACGGATTACCGATCAGGACGTAAAGCCCGGTTTCTGTAACGCGAACCGAATCGAGATCTCTGGACCGAACATCAGCCTCGGCTGGCGCGTCGATAGACGTCGGCGCGGTGGTCGATCGTGACGATCTCGACTACGTGCCTTTCCTCATCGATCCGATAAACGACGCGGTACTGACCGCGCCTGGCAGTCCATAGGCCCTCAAGTTCGAATCGGAGGGGCTTGCCCAACCGTTGCGGAGCTTCCGCAATGTGGTCGATCGTCTCAAGCACAGCAGAAGCTACTCCCTCCTTGAGTCGATTGAGATCGCGTCGTGCCGATGGCATGATCGCGACTTGCCATCGAGGCGGCGTCACCCCCCGCGCCGGCTCTCGACGACCTGTTCCAGTGGGATGCCCTTGCCGGCGTCCGCCTCAGCCAGACCCTTGCGGACCTTGGCCAGGAGTCGCTTATCGGACAGGATGGCCAAGGT
>DATMKM010000097.1:0-6355 GCA_035571315.1 Candidatus Acidiferrum sp. | reverse complement strand
CTTCGGCAACGGTGATGCCTCGCTCTGGGTGATCTTCCTCGATGTGCTTCCGATTGGCGCGGTCCCACACGACCGGCCGATCGTCCACAGCAATTAGTATATCTCAATGGGATATACGTTAGGTATAGGGGTGGCTAGAGGGATTTGAACCCTCGACAGCCAGATCCACAATCTGGTGCTCTGCCATGCTGAGCTATAGCCACCACGGTGCGGGCCAGGAGCCGGCGGCCCATTGGCGAATCACGATTCTACCCGGCCCGGTTGTCAGAGAATGGAGAGCGGATGGGAACTCAAGCCGAGTTCGACCAGATGATCAAGTCCGGGGAGCTGATCGAGTCCCGGAACGAGATGACGCCCGACTACCTGAAGGAGCTCAAGCACACCCTGATCGTGTCCGGTGACACGGAGCTCATCTCCGCCCCCGCCTACTACCTCGCCGCCAAGCGCGCCCCCTCGATCAACGCCTTCATGACCGGGATCGCGATCATCCAGGACGAGCTGGCCCACGCCCACATCGCGTACCACATCCTCGAGGAGCTTGGCGAGGACCAGGAAAAGCTGATCTTCAGCCGCGACCCCAAGAGCTTCCGTTACCCCTACGCCTTCGACGTTCCCCTCGACAGCTGGACCGAGCTCGTGGTCGCCAACGGCATGTACGACCAGGCTGGCTTCTGCCTTCTCGGCGACATCCACGATAAATGCTCCTATGGCCCCTGGAAGCGCGGCCTCAACAAAGTGATGGCGGAGGAGAACTTCCACCTGCGCAACGGCCGGACCTGGATGAAGCGGATCAGCGCCGCCGGCGGCTCCGCGAAGGACGAGCTCCAGCGCGCGGTCGATTGGATGTTCCCGCTGAGCGTCGAGTGGTTCGGCCTACCAGACTCGATGAAGATGCACTCCACCCAGCTCGAGTACCGGCTCAAAGGGCTGACCAACGACCAGCTGCGCCAATGGTGGCTTTCGACCGTGGTCCCCTACTGCGAGCAGATCGGCATCAAGGTGCCCGCGCACAAAGAGGTGCGCGATGGCAAGGACGTTTGGGAGCTGGACTACCCATTCCCCTGCGAGTTCGACGCTGCGGAGAAGCGGTGGGACTTCAAGCAGCCGATCAGCTGGGACGACGTGCTGATCCGCTGGCGCGCGCGTGGTCCTCGCAACGCCGAGATGGTCGCGATGTTCCAGGAAGAGTTCCACAGGTTCCGCAAGACGCACCACCAAAACGGGTCATGACGCAGCGTCTCTGGGACGCGCTCACCGAGGTCCAGGACCCCGAGATGCCCGTGAACCTCGTCGACCTCGGAGTGATATACGGAATCACCGAGCAAAATGGGGTGGTCGACGTCGAGCTCACCTTCACCGCGATGGGCTGTCCTGCCTCGGAGTTCATCCTCGAAGACGTGCGCGAGCGGTTGCTTCGCGAAACTGGTGTGAATGAAGTCCGCGTCACGGTCGTGTGGGATCCGCCCTGGACTGTGGCGCGCATGACTGAAGCCGGCCGCGACGCGCTCGAGTCCTGGGGCCTCGCTGTTTGACGAGCTACAAGAGGGTCAGCGGCGACGCGGTCGAGTACGAGGTGTTCGCACGGAAGACACGCGCGGAGCCACTGCACCAGGTCGGCAGCGTCGTGGCGCCCGACGACGATCTGGCTATGGCCTACGCACGTGCGACCTACGACGAGGAGCGCTGGTGCGAGATGGCGATCGTCCGCAAAGAGCACGTCATCGAGCTGTGGCAACCGGGCGAAGCCGGGTGAGTCTCTCCGACCTTGTCCTGTCGATCGCGGACAACAAGCAGATGCTCGGCTTGCGCTACGCCGAATGGGCGACGCGCGCCCCATCGCTGGAAGCCGACATCGCCGCCGCGGCCATGGGGCTGGATGACCTCGGTCACAGCCGCGTGCTTTACGGCTGCCTCGAGCCGCTGGGCTCCGACCCGCGTGGGGCTGAGCGTGAGTCAGATCCCTCGAGCCTCCGCGCGCTCGCGTACTTCGACGAGCCATGGACCGAGTGGGCACAGTTCGTGGCCGCGAACGCGGTCCTCGATACCGCCTTCACCGTGATGATCGAGGCCTGCGTCAACGGCTCCGTCGAGGTGCTCCAGCACCGCCTGCGCAAGATGCTCATGGAAGAGCGCTACCACTTCCTGCACGGACGGAGTTGGCTCAAATCCGGCATCGGCGCCGAGCCGCTTAATCGCGCCTGGACGGAGGCCGTCGAATGGTTCGGACCGCCGGACGGAGAGGTGGCCGCCCTGAATGAAGAAGGAAGACTCAGCATGGGCCCGCCCGAGCTGCGGGCGAAACTCGAGGAACAGCTCGACACGAAGTCGCCGGATGTCCGCCCCGACTGGAAGTCATGGGATCCAGTTCGCCGGCGCAGCCGGCCCGGCGCGATCGACGAGCGCACCTTCGGGATGCTGCGGGGCCTCGAAGAGAAGAAATTTGCACCAACCAGAGAAGCCTGAACGCCCGCGTTCGGATCCACGCTGCCCTCACTGCCGCGCCCGTGACGCGGAGGTCATCTCGCTCTTCGGCACCCAGGCGATGACGCTTCAGTACCGCTGCCGCAAGTGCGGCACGCTGTTCGAAGCGATCAAGTACGACTAGATGAATCTCAACTAGACGTCGCCCTCTTCTTCGCCGCCCGATTGGCGGCGGCGCAGGACCGCGAGCGGAATGCCCGCCACTATCACCAGGACGATCAGCACCGCCACGATGATCGGCAGCGTCTGGCTGCCCCCGCCCACGCTCGGCGCGCCCGGCGGCGGCGAGGCTGACGAATACCCGGCGGCGAAGTAGCCGAGCTGCTTCGTCGACGTGGCGACGGTGAAGACCTGCGCCTCCTGGGTAACGCCGAGCGACTTCCACGGACCACCTGGGTCGCTTGCAAAGTACACGTCTGATGGAGCCGGCTCTAGGTTCGAATAGCGGACCACGAGGTTCGCCGCTTTCACCAGCGGAGCCGAAGCGGTGATCTCGTAGACGTTGGTCACGAACGTGATCCCGGGCGGTCTTGGGCAGGTCGGCAGCGGCGTCACGTCGACAGCGATCGACGTCTTGCCGGTGCCGTCGAAGGCTCCCGGCAGGAAACCGATCACGATCTGGCCGTCCCTGTCATAAGCCGAGCTGGCATCGCTGACGCCGCCCACCACTTTGATATCCGCATGGGCCGCACCTGGCTTCGTATTGGCCCCCGCCTGCGGAGGCGGACACGTCCAGTTGTAAGGTGCCGGCGGCCCAAAACCGTCGTAGAAACCTGGGGCTACCATCCAGGCGGCCAGCACGTAGAGGGTCACGGCCGCCGCCAGAAGGGCGACGCGCCTCACAGAGCCAGATCCGCGATCACGTGTCCGATGATCGGGCCGACCAGGTCGCGGCACGCCCAGCGCCACAGGGCCAGGAGAAGCCCGGCGGCGGCCACCGCGCCGAGGAACGCCGGCGGATGTGACAGCACGTGGGCCGCGGTCCACACCACCGTGCTGCCGGTTATCGCCAGCGGCGCGCCGCCCAGCTCATCGAGGGCCGCATAGAGGGCTCCGCGGAACGCCAGCTCCTCCCCGATCGAAACCGAGATGGCAGCGACCGCCAGGCCCGCCGGCAGGATCGGTACGGCGCTCGACCGCACCGCGGCGGGCAACAGCAGCACGGCGCCGAGGCCGAGGCCCCCGACGATCCTGAAACCGATTCGCGACGTGCCCAGACCCAGGCGATCGGCCGACGTTCCAAACGCCACCGCGCCGAGCACCACGCCTCCGATCACGAGTGCTGCGATCGCCAGGCCCGGCTGCGCCTGGATAGACACGCGTGCCCATTCGACGCACAGCACGTACGCCCCGACGAGCACCGCCCGCACGGCGGGATGAGTGCGCTTTAGAACCAGGCTCACCGCGTCAGGCGTTCGGGTGCGGCGTATACGTTGAAGCGGTCACCGCGGAGGAATCCGACCAGGGTCTGGTTGAACTCGCGCGCCAGCGCCACCGCCAGGCTCGACGGCGCGCCGACCGCGGCCAGCACCGGGATGCCGGCGCTGATCGACTTCTGCACGATCTCGTAGCCCGCCCGCCCGCTCACGACCAGGACCGACGAGGCGGCCGGCAGCTTTCCATCGAGCAGCGCCCGGCCCACCACCTTGTCGACTGCGTTGTGCCGCCCGACGTCCTCGCGCACACACTGCACATTTCCGGTCGCGCTGAAGAGTCCCGCGGCGTGAAGTCCGCCGGTGCGGTCGAAAACGTCCTGGCCCGACCGGAGGATCTCGACAAGCCCCGGCAGCACCGACGGATCAACCTCGGGCCCATGCGGCAGCACGGCGAGGTCGCGCCTGAGGTCTTCGATGAGGACGGTCCCGCATACTCCGCACGCCGAGCTGGAGAGCATCGAGCGCTCCGGCTTGCGACGCGGCTCGCGCGCAAAGCGCACGTCGACCTGGTTCGACTCCACGAGGTCGGATTCGACACGCATCCCCCTCTCGACCTCCCCCGCCTCGGCGCTGATGTGGACGAGGCTCACATCCGCGAGCGTGCGAAGGATGCCCTCCGCGAACATGAGGCCGAGGCAAAGCTCGAGGTCGTTGCCCGGCGTGCGCATGACCACGGAGAGTGGTTTGCCTTCGAGCATCAGCTGCAGAGGCTCTTCGGTGACCACCGCGTCTGGCGAGTCCGTCCACCGACCCGCCGACCATCTGCGTACCTGCAGCCCCGGCGCGGCCGGCCTTGTCATCGAGCCTGCGCGACGCGGAGGTTGCGCGCCGAACGCGGGACCGCAGTGGAGATGGCAAACCCGCGCCAGGACGTCACCCGCTCCGCCCGCAGTTCCAGCGCGGACGGGGTTTCATCGGGGTCCATGCCGTACCGCTCGGCGATCCCGGCGCCGTCGGCCCCTGCGCCAAAGGTTCCGCGCACGCATGCGCCCACCATCAACGAGGGACGGAAGCGATGATGCGACTCGACTACGAGCGCGCCCGGCGATCCAGGGCGAGGGCGGCCACTGATCGGCGCGACGGTGATCTGCCCCCGATCGACCTCCCAGAACGCGGGGCGAATGACGGGCATGCCGCCTTCGATCCAGCACGCGTAGCCCCGTGAGACGCCCGCGAGCCGCCGGCTCACGTCGGCGCGCACGGCGGGCACGCGTGCCGCCTGCGCAGCTGGAAACTCAATGGCCTCGATCACCTCGGCATCGCTCGGCCGCAGCCGCATGACGACCCGGTTGTACGGCAGCCATTCCCGCGGCAGCCTTGTCACATCGAGCACGTAGCCTGCGACGAAGGGCGCGTTCTTCAGCGCGTAGCCCGCCATGCCGAGCACGTAACCCGGCCCATCGAGCATGGCGCGAACCTGGCTCGTGATGGAGAGCGGATCGAACACCTCTATCGCGCCACGCACCAGCACCGCTCGCGACCCCCCATCGACGAGGAAAGCGGCGCGCGGGTCGCGGCGCGCGAGCATGGTCTTGGCCGCAAATCGTGAGGTCGTCATCCACAGCGAGCCGGACGCGAAGCTGAAAACGGCCGGGTTCACGAGCGGCAGCCGGCCGGCTCGCAGCGCGAGCATGCCGATCGAACCCTGACCGAGGATCGCGCGTGCATCGCCGGTCAGCCGCATGCGCTCACTGTAATGCCCTTACTCCTGGGCCTCGAGTCTGTCCCGAATTCGCTCCATCGCCTGTTTCAGCCTCTCTCGCACCATCCGATCCAGGGGCCGGGCAAGGGCCGCGCCGACAAAGGACGCAGGGGGCTCGTAGGCGATGCGCAGCTCGATGCGCACGCCCGCTTTGACTTTCTCGAACGTGAACCCGCCATCCTGCTTGATCAAGCCCGATTCGGACACCCACCCGATCTCTGCGGGCCGCCTCCAGCGATTCAGCCTCAAAACACTCTTCAGCGGGAGCCCGAACGCGACCAGCTCGACGTTGTAGCGAGCGCCCACGCCACGGGAGTTCGTTCCGACCGGCTGCCACTTGCTCACGCCGTCCAGGACTTCGGCGACGTGGTGGTAGTCGGCGAAGTAATCGAAAGCTCGCTCGGGCGAACTCTTGACGGTGACCACCGACTTGACCTCAAACCTCGCCATCCCAGCAAGATATGAGAGTGGTGCATGTCAATGACGGCCAGGTCTCCACGCAGGACTCGGTCGCCATCTCCAGAAAGCTCACCGGCAGCGAGCTACGCGACGGATACCTCGGCGGCATCCAGGACCTGACGCTCGGGCTTGTGCAGGCCCGCGGGAACTCGCTCTACGTCGGTCCCCTGGAGCTGCTGCGCTTCGGGCGGGCCACCGTGACCTCTTCGGCGGTCGAGTGGCGCATCGAGGGCGGGATCACAGCGCGCGAACCGGGCGGAACCTTTCGAATCGAGGA
>DATMKM010000096.1:0-2600 GCA_035571315.1 Candidatus Acidiferrum sp. | reverse complement strand
ATTGGGACGCGGTGAGGCAGCACGGCCTTTCGAAGGGCGACCTGTTCTGCCTCCACTACATGATGGACATCGAGAATCACGTCCCTCTTTATCTCTCGCATCTTCTGGTCACGCGCGCCTGCATGGACCCGATACTCACGGCGTTCCTCGCGTGCTGGAATTACGAGGAGCTTTGGCACGGAGAGAATCTCGGAAAGCTGCTCAACCTATATGGCATCGAGTTCGACACGCAAGACCGGATTGCCAAAGTGCGCGCCAACCTCGGCCCGAAGAACAGTGTGAGCCTCCTCTCGACGATGGCCGGCTCGTGGCTCCTCAAGGACTTCTCCGCCGTGTACCTTTCGATCGGAGCGATCAACGAGCTGTCCACCCTCACCGGCTACGCGGCTCTAATCCGCAAATCCGGACACCCGGTGCTTCAAGACCTGCTCCGCCGGATCATCAAGGACGAACGGCGACACTTCGCCTTCTACTACAACTCCGCCAAGGAGTGGTTGACCGAAAACGTGAAGGCACAGCGTGTCGACAGGTGGATGCTTGACCACGTGTGGGTGCCTGTGGGCAAGGGAGTGAAGAGCCAGGAAGAGGTCGACGCGCTGGCGCTGTACCTGTTCGACGACGAACAGGGTGAAGAGGACCTGCTCGAGCTCGACGCGAAGATCGGTAGGCTGCCGGGACTCGGCGGGATCAAGCTGATGTCGAAGGCCCTTTATCAGGCTCGTGAGCGCTCGCGCCGGGACCCTCGATGGGCGCGTCGCCTCATTGAAAGCGAGGCGTGGGCGATCGCTCCCCCCAAGAGGTCGCCGATCGGCGAGCTCACCACACGCCGGCTGCCCCAGGACGTTGGGGTTCTCTGAAGTTGACCTGGTAGGTGGGCCTGGGAGCGGTCGGAGGCGCGGATTCCGAGTTGGCTATCGCCATGGCGGCCGGCAGCCAGGACGCCCTGGCGCAGCTTTATGACCGCTACGCGGGCCTCGCCTACGGGATCGCATTGCGGGTGCTCGGAGACCCGGGACGCGCCGAGGATGCGGTGCAGGAGGCTTTCTTGAATGTCTGGAACCGTGCCGCGGCGTTCGATCCGGCGCGCGGCTCACTGCGGTCGTGGTTGCTGACCGCCGTGCGCAATCGCTCCATCGATTACCTGCGAGGTCGCGGCGCGCACGAGCGCCGGGAGCAAGACCTCGAGCCGGTCGCCGCCATCATCGGGGCGCAAGATCCGTGGCACGAGGTGTCGCTCAAGCTCGAACGCGACGCGGTGCGCGAAGCGCTGGCAAGCCTTCCGCCCGAGCAGCGCCAGGCGGTTGAGCTTGCGTACTTCGCCGGGTACTCGCAGACGGAGATCGCGGACATGACTCGAGTGCCGCTCGGCACGGTGAAGGGCCGCATGCGGCTCGCCCTCGAGAAGCTCAGCTCGTACCTTCGCGGGAGAGGCCTGGTCGATGTCTGACCACGAAGAGCTCGAGAGCAACGTGGCCGCGTGGGTGTTGGGTGCGCTGGACCGCGGGGAGGCCGAGGAAGTCCGGGCGCACGTCGAAGGGTGCGCCTCCTGCCGCGAGACGGCAGCTCGTCTGCAGCGGGCTGTGACGGCGTTGCCTCTCGTGGTTGAGGAGGTCGCGCCGCCTGTGCGCTTGCGTGACCGCGTCCTCGCCGCAGCAGCTGCCTCGAGCGGCTCGACCAACGCACCCAGCCGCGTACGCAAGATGGTCAAACCCACGGCGCGGCGCAGGGCATTCGGGCTGCTGTACGACCGACTGCCGGCCTACGCCGCCGCGGCCGCGGTCGTCGTGGCCCTGGTCGCCGGCGTGGTGGCGGGTGACCTGGTCGCCCGCAGCGGTCAGGTGACGCCGCCGAGCCAGGTCGCGCGCTTCACGCTGAGCGGCCACGAGTCGCTGACCGGCGCGAAGGCAACTGTCATCGACCTCAAGGCAGACGGCCTTGCTCTCGTCGATTTCAGCGGGCTTCCCGCGGTTGGCCAGGGTCGGGTCTATGAGGTGTGGCTCATCACCTCAGGTGGCCGAGCCGACCCGGCGGCCGTCTTCGTACCGGACGTCAATGGCTCTAAGGTGGTGCTTGTCAACCGAGCGCTGCAGGGCTACAGCCTGATGGCGATCACGGACGAGGCGGGACCGGACGGGTCGCAGGCGCCTACTCAAAAGCCTCAGCTCTACGGCAATGTGGCGTAGCCGCCCTACGCCGCGACGATGCGGTGCCGGTTCTGGCTCAAGATCGTGTGGGTGCCCGAAGACGTGACGACGGTGAACGCGACCGCGTATTCGCCATAGCTGGAGCCGGAGCTCGGGACTTTGCCGTTCGTGCAAGTGCTCGGGATGGTCACGTTCAGCGTTGCGGTGTTGCCCGCGCTCACGGTTTGGGGGGACACAGTGACGCCGCTTGCGTCGTATTTGTCCCCAACGTGTTCAAGCCAGCCGCCTTTGACCGAGGCCACGGTCATCACGACCGCGACGGACTCGATCGTCACGCTGTTCGAGGTGCCGTTGCGCACGTCGATGGTGGCGTGGATCGTGTACGAAAGGTCGTTGGCGGAGGTCGGGCACACATACGACTGGTCGACCGATGCGCTGTTCAAGGTGAAGGTCGAT
>DATMKM010000095.1:0-9498 GCA_035571315.1 Candidatus Acidiferrum sp. | reverse complement strand
GGCGGCCTGTGGAGGTGGCGCGAGCTGCTTCCTGTTCGGAGCTGGGAGTACGTGGTTCACATGGGGGAGGGCTCCACGCCGCTTGCGCCTGCAAGGCGAATTGGCCCGCGTTTGGGACTCTCCAACCTCCTGTTGAAGCAGGAGAGCATGAATCCGACAGGCTCCTTCAAGGCGCGCGGTATGGCCGTGGCGGTCAGCCGCGCCATGGAGCTCGGAGCCCGCCACCTGGTGGCTCCGTCGGCGGGCAACGCGGGGGGAGCACTCGCGGCCTACGCCGCCGCGGCTGGCGCCAACGCCACAGTCGTCATGCCATCCGACTCTCCCGCGGTCAATCAAACGGAGGTCCTGATCGCGGGTGCGAATCTCATCCTCATGGATGGCCTGATCTCCGATTGCGGCCGCCTGGCGCGGCTGATTGCGGACAGGTTGGGGGCGTTCGATTTGAGCACGTTGAAGGAGCCCTATCGAGTCGAGGGTAAGAAGACGATGGGATTTGAGCTCGCCGAGCAGCTTGGCTGGCGGCTGCCCGACGCCATCGTGTATCCCACCGGGGGCGGCACGGGCCTGGTCGGCATGTGGAAGGCGTTCGATGAGCTGGAGGCGATCGGCCTGATTGGAGCCGATCGCCCGCGCATGTTCAGCGTCCAGGCGGAAGGCTGCGCGCCGATCGTCAGGGCCTTCGAGGAAGGCAAGCGATTCGCCGCGGCATGGGACAACGCCAGCACTTCGGCGGCTGGAATCCGCGTCCCCTCGGCCGTCGGGGACTTTCTGATTCTGGATTGCCTGCGCGAATCAAAAGGCGCGGCGATCGCGGTGCCCGAAAGCGAGCTGACCAGAATGCAAGGCTGGTTGGCGGCGTCAGGGGCCGGGTACTTGAGCCTGGAAACCGCCGCCGCGGTGGCCGGCGTGGCGGAGCTGCTGGAGAGGCGAAGCATCGATCACGACGATGTGCTCGTCGTATTCGACACGGGCGCCGGTTTCAAGTCTGAACCCCCGCGTGATCTAGTCAGTCCAATTCGCGTGCCCAATGACCCTGACCAATGGGAGGGGATCCTCACGAAGGTCGTGGAAAAGACCGCTCAGCCCAGGCTACGTTGAGGTCGTGGTCAGGTTGCGGGCCGCGGTCGGCGACGTCGGGGGAGTACGGCGCTACCGCACGGCAAGGGTTGTCTGGACCACCGGCGTGACGCGGGGGCGGAACCCCGTCAACTCGTGCAGTCGCTTGCGCGTAAACCGGCCGACGAACAAGGGCACAAACTGCGGAACCCTTGAACCGGCGAGGTTCTGGAGGGATTGGCGCGCGACGACGTCGATCGAGTCCTCTGACACGACCCCGCGATACTCGGCTTTGATGTTGCGTATCTCGGTGGCTACTTGCTTGAGCACATTGGCATCGAAGGTGGCCAGCACGCGACCGAGGATCGACCACCTCACGTAACAACGTCAGCAATTGCCGACCCATTGATTTTCGGGAGCGAATGCCGTTCGAGTTAGCTCGCCGACTTCCTTCCGTAGTCAGCCAGCCCTTTCTCGAGACGCCCAAATCCTCGCACCGCCTGTGACCTGGCATCCGCTACGAGCTTCGGGCCGCGCCGGCCCGCGAGAATGCTGCTCCGCACGTAACCGACCAGCGCCCGCTGCACTCCCATGAGCGCGCTGGCGACCGCGACCGCCTCGACGTCGCCAGGCCTGGAGCCGGCCTCCTCGGCGAGTTGGTCCGCGAGCAAGCGCGTGTAACGGGCCGCGATCTCGCGCTCGTGGGCCTCGAGCGCGGGGCTCGCGGAAATCAGGTTCCCCGCGGTCGCGATCACCTGGGCCGCTTCGTCGCCGGCCAGGCGCTTCAAACCATCGAGCACCGGGCGGCGAAAAGCATCGAGGACCGACTCACCCGAGGCCCGCTCCCGGACGGCATCCAGGAGCTTCTCCTCGAAGAATCGCATCCCCCCGTAGAAGAGGTCTTCCTTGGTCGGGAAGTAGTTGAAGACGGTCACTTCTGAGACGTTGGCGGCCCGCGCGACCTCGGCGACCGTGACGGCGTTGAACCCTCGCTCCGCGAACAGGCGCCGCCCCGCCTCAGCGATCGCCTCTCGGGTCTGCTGCTTCTTCCGCTCCCGCAACCCCGGCTCGGCGATCACGCAACGATCTTAGCAGGAATAAGCTTGGCTACCAAAGACTTTAATATGCTATAAAATTATGGTAACTAAAGGTATCGCCACCAAAGGAGGAGGCTATGAACCTCTATTCGATCGCCCTTTTTCTACACGTCGTGGGAGCCCTGCTCCTCTTCGTCACCCTTGCCGTTGAGGGAGTCGCCCTCCGCCAGCTGAGCCAGGCGGCCACGACCGAGCTGGCCCGCGGCGCGGCCGCCCTGCTGCGGCTGAACCGGATCGTCGGCCCACTCTCAGCGCTGGGGGTACTCGTGCCCGGCTTGTACATGACCGTTACAAGCTGGGGTTGGGTCGCGTGGATCGTGGTCGCGCTCGCCTCCTGGGTGGTGATCGCCGTGCTGGGAGCCGTCAACGGGATCCGGATCCTGGCTCTAGAGCGGTCCAGCGGCCTCCTGGCAGGGATTGGGAATCCGGTGTTCCTGACCTCGTGGCTGGCGAGGGTCGGGATCGCCCTGGGCGTGATCTTCCTCATGACCGTGAAGCCCGGTTCGGTTGTGGCGGTGATCGCGATCCTGGGCCCAGCCGCCGCGGGGGCGCTGTTGGGCATCGCCCTGTCGAAAACACGACGCCGTGAGCGGGCGGCGGATGCCGCATGAGCGCGCGCGCCACCGTTGCGACCGATCGCCGCCCATCAGCGGTCGGATGTCGGCCGAAAATCGGACTGGTTCACTGTCCTTCGGCAAGCTCACGGTCAAACCTCTAGTTGGCTAGCCGTCGGCGTGCGCGCCATCAGAGTGCGCGAACGCAAGGTACTCGTGGACTGAGCGCACCGCGGCCGAACCCTCGCCCACAGCCGCCGCCACCCGCTTGATCGAGCCGGATCGCAGGTCGCCCACGGCAAACAATCCCGGTTGGCTGGTCTCGAATGGGAGCGGCAACCGACCCATCGCCTGCCAGCGCGCGTCCAGGTCCTCTGCACCAAGCGATCGGTCGGTGAGGACGAAGCCGTGCTCGTCAAGTGCGGCGCAGCCCGACAACCAACCCGATGCGGGGTCGGCACCTATGAATGAGAAAAGGCCGGCGCAGGGCAGCACCGAATCGCCATCCGCGGACCGTACACGTACAGCGGTGAGCGACTCGTCGCCCTCGAGACCGGCGACCTCGGTCTTCGCGTGCACAGAAATCCGGCCGTCCGCTTCGATCCGGTCGACGAGATAACGAGACATGCTGTTGCCCAGGTCGGGGCCGCGGATCACGATCGAGACGTTGCTGCACGTCTCTGCAAGGAAGAGTGCGGCCTGACCGGCGGAGTTGCCGCCGCCCACGACGACCACCGGTGACCCGCCGCACAGGCGCGACTCGATCTCGGTCGCCGCGTAGTAGACGCCGTTGCCCTCGAAATCCTCCAGGCGATCGGCTTCGAGGCGACGATAACGGGCGCCACTGGCCACGATCAAGGCGCGGCCGGTCACCTCTGTGCCATCGGAGAGGCCGACCACGAGATACCCGCCTGCCTCGCGCAGCCCTGTAGCTGCGCAGGGGCTGGTCATCCTGGCGCCGAACTTTTCGGCCTGCACCACAGCCCGCTGGGTGAGGTCGGCTCCAGAGATCCCCATCGGAAACCCGAGGTAGTTTTCGATCCGCGAGCTGGCGCCGGCCTGACCGCCTGGCGCAACCAGTTCCAGGACCAGGGTGTCGAGGCCCTCGGAGGCTCCATAAACTCCGGCCGCAAGGCCGGCCGGGCCGCCGCCGATGACGACAAGGTCGAAGCCTCGCTGCTCGATGGAATCGAGGGTCAGCCCCAAGTAAGCCGCGAGCTCTCCGGGTGTTGGGTGGCGCAGGACCACTCCAGGCGCAATCACCACCGGAAGGTCTGCCGCCTCCACGGCGAGGTCGCGCAGCAGCCGCTCGACGCGCGCGTCGCGATCGGCATCCATGAACTCATGCGGGATGCGATTGCGCGCCAGGTACTCCCTCAGCCGGAGCGAGTCGGGCGAGAACCTTGAGCCGACGAGGCGGACAGCTTGCGAGGCGTCTCTCAACAGCCTGGCTCGCCGCGCAAGGAAAGCCGCGAGGATCCGATCGGCGAGTTTTGGCCGCGAGGCGAACACGTCGCGCAGAGCCGCGGCCGGCACGTCGATCACCTCGCCAGACTCTGCGACCCGCGCCGAGACGTACACCCGCTGACCTGAGAGCAGGTTCAGCTCGCCCAGGAATTGACCCGGTCCGAACCGAGCCACAAGCCGCTCTTCGCCGTCCGCCTGGACCACGATGTCGACTGCACCCGATACGACCACGAAGAAGTCATACCTGGCGTCTCCCTCCCGATACAGATACGCACCCGCGGAGACCGATCGCCGTTTGCCGAGTGCATCGATCGCTGCGATCTCGGGCGCGTCGAGGGTCGGAAACGCTACTTCGTCGTCGGCCATCGAACCAGCCTGTTTTACGCCAGGAGTTCCCGGACGCGGGGTATCACCTGCGTCCCGTAGAGCTCGATGTTCTTCATCACCGACTCGTGCGACAGGCCCCCCATGCCGTACTTCAAGTCGAATCGGTTCGCGCCGAGGGCGGGCAGAGTGGCCGCGATCTTCTGCGCGACCGTTTCCGGGGATCCGACGAAAAGCGCTCCACGTGGACCGACTTCATACATGAATGACTCCTTCGTCGGAATGGCGAACCCGCGAGTCTCGGCGACGTGGGTGATCACCTGCAGATAGCGCGGCCAGAACTCGTCGCGAGCCTGCTCGTCAGTATCCGCCACGTGTCCGGGCGAATGCACCCCGACCGGAAGCGGGCCACGCCCGAAGCTCTTGAGCGCCTGCAGGAAGAGACGGGAGAAGGGTGCGAACCGCGCCGGAGATCCGCCGATGATCGCGAGCATCAGCGAGAACCCGTAGTGGGCCGCGCGCACCACCGACTGCGGACTCCCGCCGACCCCGATCCATGCGGGAAACGGGCCGAACTCGGTGTGCGGCACGACGTCCTGGTTGTGGAGAGGGGCGCGTGTATTGCCCTCCCAGGTGACGGGCCCTCCTTTGAGCAGTTCGGCGAACAGCTGGGTCTTCTCTTCGAATAGCTCCTCGTAATCGGCGAGGTCGTAGCCGAAAAGGGGGAACGAGTCGATGCTCGAGCCTCGACCGAGGATGATCTCCGCCCGTCCGTTGGAGATTGCGTTGAGTGTCGAGTAGCGCTGGAACACCCGGACGGGATCATCCGAGCTCAAAACGGTGACGGCCGACCCGACGTGGATGCGGTTGGTGCGCGCGGCGATCGCGGCGAGCACCACGTCCGCCGCCGACAGCGGGAAGTCGTCGGTGTGGTGTTCGCCGATGCCGAAGAAATCGATGCCCAGCTGGTCGGCCAGCATCCCTTCGTCGACCAGGTTCCGGATCGTCTGGGCATGTGAGAGCGGGCGGTCGTCGGCGTCATGGGTCACATCGCCGAATGTGTCCAGGCCGAAGACGAGAGGGAATTGCACGGCGTCTGTCGATGAGGCGGACATCTGCAGCCTCTATGCCACTCTCGCGCTCAGGGCTTGCTCGAATTCGGATCGGCTGTACAGCGCTCCGAACACCGGGCCACCTGGTTCCAGGAAGCGGCCTGCGCTCAAGCTGTCCAGCCGGACCGTGTCGAAGCCGAAGCGCTCGATCATGTCCTCGACGTCCCGCACCGCTACGGGGTCGTCGCCCGCGACTCCGATCGTGCGGCGTTCCGGCGAGCCGCTCGGCCGGCGCGCGTCTTCCAGGTCCTGGTAGCCGATGTGGTTGAGGCTCTTGACGACCATCGACTGCGGAAGCCGGCGCTGCACGATCTCGCTGCTCGTGGTCCGGCGATCTTCGAAGATCTCCTCGACTCCATCGGTGGCCGGCCAGTAATTCATCGCATCGATGACAAGCTTTCCGGCCACGAGCGCGGGATCGAGGTTCGCGAAGTTGTGAAGGGGGATGCCCAGCACCACGAGGTCGGCCCCTTGGACGGCGTCGGCGGCCCATCGGGGCTCGGCCCCCGGTATCACGATCTGGGTCATGAGCGCGATCTTGTCTGGGCTGCCGGAACCGGCAATTGCCACCTGAAATCCGGCGTCCAGCGCCAGCCGCGCGATGACCGGCCCAACGTGGCCGGCGCCAATCACTCCTATGCGTTTCATGCCCGACCCTCCCCCAGATAAGGGTGGAGATGGCTCTGGAGGGACTGCAGGATGCCGGCAAGCGCCTCGCACTGCTCAGGCTCCAACGCGTCGGCGAAGTGCTTTTTGATCGACCTCATATGCGGAGCCGTCGCACGCCGGAAGGCACGCGCTCCCTCCGGGGTCAGGGAGACCTCAGCGCCGCGGCTGTCGGTATCGCAGCTGTCGCGGCGGATCAGGTGACGCCCCTCCATTCGTCCCAGGTGATGGGACAGCCGGCTCCGTTCCCAATCGATGCTGCGCGCCAGGTCCGATGAGCGCAGGCGCCTGCCGTCGGCTTCGCTCAGTGCCAGGAGGACCTGGTAATCGGCCGGCGACAGGTTCGAGTCCTGGAGCTCCGCCCCGAGAATTCTCCGCAGCTCCGCGGTGGTGTCGATGAGCGACCGCCAGGTCGCCAGCTCCGCCGACGTCATGCGCCGCCTGACTGTTGACACGCCAAGATATTACCCAGATGATTGATACGTCAATCACTTGGACGGCATTCCAAACGGGCGTAGACGAAACGTCGTAATTTCCTAGGGGTCGGCAGGACATTGAAAACAGGGGGGACGGTCATGGCGCCAGGTTCAAAGACGGCAGACCAACGATTGCGAGTGCTGGCGGATGGCAACTCCATCCCGGTGCTCGGGCTCGGCGTCTGGCAGGTTCCCAATGGGACGACCACCGTCAACGCTGTGCGGTGGGCGCTCGAGCTCGGATACCGGCACATCGACACCGCGCAGGCCTACGGTAACGAGGAGAGCGTCGGCCGGGCACTGAAACAAAGCGGGGTGCCGCGCGACGAGGTGTTCATCACCACCAAGTTCTATCCCGGCAGCGAGGACCCGGTCGCCGAGGCCGAGGGAAGCCTGGCGCGACTCGGCGTCGACTACGTCGACCTCTACATCATCCACTGGCCGCAGGGCGGTCCGACCTGGGCGTGGCCCGGGATGGAACGCGCCAAGGAGCTTGGCTACGCCCGCTCGATCGGCGTCTCCAACTTCGACGTGCGCGAGCTGGAGCAGGTGATGGCCGCGGCAACCGTTCCGCCCGTGGTCGACCAGGTGCAGCTCAGCCCCTTCGAATACCGCCGCAAGCTGCTCCAGGCCGCCGAGAAGCGGCGCGTTGCGCTCGAGGCTTACAGCCCGCTCGGGACTGGCCGCCACCTGGCGGACCCGACGGTGAAGAAGGTCGCGTCTCGCGTCGGGCGAACGCCTGCTCAGGTGCTGCTGCGCTGGTGTTTGCAGCGCGGCCTGATCGTCATCACGAAATCGACACACCGCGACCGCATCGAACAGAACGCGGCCGTTTTCGACTTCACGCTCTCAGAAGAAGTCATGGCGGAGCTGGACGCGCTGGATGCGACGGGCGGCACCGACCGGGCCCTGGAGAGCAACTGGTGGTAAGCGAATCCAGGTTGGCACCGGAGATCAGCGGCGGCGACCACGTTCGTGGCGCACCCGGCGCGCCGATGCGTCTGCTGATCTATGGCGACTACGAATGCCCGTACACCCGCAACGCTCTGATCAGCGTGGCGCAGGTTCGGGAAAGCCTGGGCGACGATTTCATCTACGCGTTTCGCAACTTTCCGCTGACAGAGATCCACCCTCACGCCCTGCACGCCGCGCTGGCCGCCGAGGCCGCAGAGCTCCAGGGAAAATTCTGGGAGATGCACGACCTCCTGTTCCAGAGCCAGCGCGCGCTGACTGATGAGGACCTGGCGGCGCATGCCGCTGAAATCGGACTGGACGCGGATAGGTTTCGCGCTGATTTCGCGGACCGCAAGGGCCTGCCGCGGATCGAAGCGGACGTCGCAAGTGGAGTCCGCAACGGGGTGGAGGGAACGCCGAGCCTGTTCATCAATGGAGCGCCCTATCAGGAGTCCTACGACCCCGAAAACCTGGCAAACGCGTTGCGCACCGCCAGCCAGCGACCCGATCGATAAGGCAAACCACTTCCCGCTCGCGGATCGTTAAGTAGGGCCCCATCCTCATCGCCGCTTGGCGCGCGAGGTGGCGCTCAGCGCCCGGCGGCGAGGCGGGTTGGTTCGACTGTTATGGCCTTTGTTCCTGCCGAGGCCTGACGATCCTCTTGCCGGGAGCTCGCTGACCGGAGAGTCAGCCTTGCCCCCGCGCTGATGAGGCCAGATTCCTGATGGCGACAAATTCCCCCACGGCATCCCGACAGCGAGACATCGCCATGCTCGCGCGCCCCCTCAAAGTCCTCATTTACCTGCTGATCATCCTCGCGATCGTCGAGCTCTACCGCCAGGCCTCCACGCTGGTTCTGCAGCTCACCAACATCGTCCTGATCTTCATGTTCGCGGCCATCGTCGCGATGCTTGTCACGCCGATCGTGGACTGGATCCAGGCGCTGCCGTTACTCCGCGGGCATCGCGGAGCGGCCGTGCTGGTCCTCTACGGCGCAATCGTCATCGTCATCGGTGGCGCGGTCGCTCTCCTCGCGCCAACCGTGATCGCGGATGCTTCAAAGCTCGGCCAGCAGGTACCCGCGATCGAGGGCGCGGCGCAGCACGTGCTTGACAATGCGCAGTCGAGCCTGCGCGCTTTCGGCATCAACCTCAGCTACACGATTCCTCGCGGCGGAGCCTCGCTCGGCGGTGACATCTCGCCCGCGAGCCTGACCACGATCGGGGGCCTTGTCAGCCCGCTGGTCAACATCCTGCTCGTCATCGTCGTCTCGATCTATCTGACCAGCCAGGGCCGCGAGCTGGTGGCCACAGCGCGCAAGCTCTTTCCGGCGCAGGAGCGGATCTTCGACTTCACGATGCTCGCGGTGGGGGCGGCCGTCGCCTCGTACGTCCGCGCGCAGCTTTTGATGTCGCTGATCATGGGGCTCTACACCGGCATCACCCTGTCGCTGCTGGGCGTCCATTACGCCGCGGCCCTGGGGGTCGCCGTCTTCTTCCTGGAGATGCTGCCGCTCGTCGGAGCGCCGATCGGTTTCCTGCTGGCCATCGCGGTGGCCGCGACGCAGAGCCTGGGCCTGGCGATCGAGGCGACCGCCGTCAGCCTCGTTGGCCACGCCTTCGAGGCCTACATCCTCGGTCCGCGGATCAGCGGCAAGGTGACGCGAATTCACCCGCTCGCGGCGATGGGCGCGCTCTTGATCGGGGCAGAGCTCGGCGGCATCCTGGGCTCACTGCTCGCGATACCGGTCGCGGTGATCGGGAACATCTTCCTGGGCGCGCTCTACGTGTCA
>DATMKM010000094.1:0-5541 GCA_035571315.1 Candidatus Acidiferrum sp. | reverse complement strand
CGCCCTCGAGAAGGCCGCGGCGCTGCGCGAGTCCGGCGCTAACGTGCTGACGATCTCGCCGCGCGACTACCAGCCGGGCGACCTCGCAGGCGCGCGACTCGTGGTCGATGCGAGCGAAGACGAAGCGATCAATCGCCTTACTTGGCAGGAGGCCGAGGCCGCGGGAATCCTCATCAACGTGGTCGACCGGCCCGGGCAATGCCGCTTCATCGCGCCCGCGATCGTGCGCCGCGACCCACTTCTCGTCGCCATCTCGACGTCTGGAGAGAGCCCATTCCTCGCGTCGATGCTGCGGGCTCGCATCGAGCGCTGGCTCGGCCATGAGTGGGGGCCGTTCGTCGCGCTGGTCGGGGAGGTGCGGAGGCGGCTGCGCAGGCAGGGAATGCCCGTCGCGGAACAGTCACGCGTTTACCGGCGGCTGCTCAACTCGGACGTGCGATCCCTGCTGCGGAGCCGAAGAACCGCTGACGCGAACCGGCTCGCCGCCCGCATCGCCGCCGCGCAGGGCGACGGCGCCGGACGGGTGGCATTGGTCGGCGCCGGGCCAGGCGACCCGGATCTCATGACGATGAAGGCGCGGGAGCTTATCGCCGATGCGGATTACGTCTTGCACGACGCACTGATCGCGCCTGAGGCCCTGGCACTATGCGGTCCAGACACGCGTCTCGAAAACGTGGGCAAGCGCGGAGGCCAGGCCGGCACCCGGCAGGCGAACATCAACGCCCGCCTGATCGAGCTCGCGCGCGCCGGCCATCACGTCGTGCGGTTGAAGGGTGGCGATCCGTTTGTGTTCGGGCGGGGAGGAGAAGAGCTGGACGACCTGCGCCGAGCAGGCGTCGACGTGGTGATCGTGCCCGGCGTCTCGTCAGCGTTGGCCGCGCCCGCGGCGGCGGGGATTCCGGTCACCAAGCGTGGCGTTTCCTCATCAGTCGCGATCACAACCGCGCAGGGCCGCGGCTCCATCCGGCGGCTGGCCGACCTGGCGCGCTCCGCGGACACGCTCGTGGTGCTGATGGCGCTCGGGGAGCTGTCCGAGGTGGCGGCGGCACTTACCGGAGCTGTGGGCGGTTCTCGTCCCGCCGCGGTGATCAGCAATGCCACGCTGCCGACCCAGCGCAGTGTCAGCGGGACTCTCGATCGCATCGCCCGCCTCGCGAGTGAGGCCGGGATCGAGGCGCCGGCGACCCTCGTCGTGGGGGACGTAGCGGCCTTCGAGCAGGTGGTGGGTCTCGAGAGCCTCCAGGTTGCCCTCTAAATAGAAGAGGCCGAGACCGCTGCGGTCTCGGCCTATCAATTGCGTTTGTCCGTCAGGCGTGCGTTGGCGTGGGCACCCCCGCAGGCGGCGTGTGCTCGCCGTTCGCGTCAGGGTAGGCCGCGGGCGGGACCGGCATCAGCTCGTAGGCTGCGTCGCCGTGAACCGCCTCGTCGCCGATCTCCAGCTGTTTGTCTGTGAGCCGGAGTGGGATGAAGATCGATATCAGCTTCAGGATCGCGAAGGTCATCACGCCGTCCCATATAAGAATGAAGACCAGCCCGATCACCTGGGCGTAGAACTGCTGCGGGTTGCCGAAGAACAAACCGGTGGCCGCAATCGAGGCCGTCTTGCCCGTCCCGGGATAGACCACCACGTTGGGGTCGGCCAGCAAGCCGACCATCAGCCCTCCGACGGCGCCCGCGATCAGGTGGGTGTGCATGACGCCGAGGGTGTCGTCGATTCGGTTGAACGGAGGCAGCTTGACCAGGTAGTTGAAGGTGAAGAAGGGAATGACGCCCGCGGCGATGCCAATCGCAAAGGCGCCATAGCCATCGACATAACCGGCGGCCGGCGTGATGCCGACCAAGCCCGCCACCATGCCGTTGACCAGCCCACCCACGGTGACCCGGCCGACGATGAAGACGTCCAGGAACATCCAGGCGATCATCGCCGTGGCCGCCGCGAGGTTCGTGTTGAGGATCGCGGCGGAGGCGTCGGCGCCGGCGAAGTACGGGTCGCCTCCGTTGAACCCGTTCCAGCCCAGCCAGAGCAGGCCCGCACCTGTGATCACCGCGATGAGGTTGCTGGGGCGGTTGTTCTCGCGGTCGGTGAGCAGCCGCGGACCTATGACGGAAGCCGCGACCAGGCCCGAGATTCCAGCCGCGACGTGAATGACATAGCCTCCCGAGAAGTCAAGCGCGCCCGCCCCGGCGTAGCGGCTGAGCCATGAGGGGAATGCCCCGATCCAGCCGCCGCCCCAGATGCTGAAAGCGTTGACCGAATAGACGACGGTGATCCAGATCGGAACGAAGAGCATCCACGCCTTGAAGCTCGTGCGGCCGAGGATCGAACCGGCCAGCAGGATGACGGTGATGGCCGCGAAAACGAACTGGAAGTAGGCGAGCGCCGAGAGCGGAAACTTGAGGGCGGGGATCGCGCCCGCAAGGAGCGGGATCACGGCCTGTCCCTGCAGGTCGGTCGGAGAAAGGATCGTTCCAGGCGTGCCGATGAAGTGCAGCACGTCTGTCAGCGGCGCTCCGAAGGACATCTTGTAAGCCCAGAAGGTCCAGACGAGCAGCGTCGCGCCGAATGCGTAAAGGACCATGAGTGCTGAGTTGAGCGCCCACTTGCGCTTCATCAGACCGGAGTAGAGAATCGCCAGGCCGGGAACGCTCATCAGCCCGACGAGTGTCGCGGCGACCAGCTGCCAGGCGGTGTGGCCTGGGTCCAGCCACGTCGGCGTGGGCACGATGTCTAGATAAATCGAAAGACTCAAAGGCTTCTCCTCCCCGATTGGTCAAGATTTCGCTCGCGCCTTGCGGTTCGCTTGAGAAAGCAGCCTAGTTTTGGCCAAGGGTCACCTCCTACGGTGCTTCAAGCCGGAAAGGCCCCGGTGTTTATCGGGTGTTTGACACAAGGCGGGGCCTTCCAACACCGTTGGGCTATCACGCTGACGTCGGGGAAAGGTCGGTCTTAGAGTGCGTTGAATGTGGCCGACGCAGGTGACGGGATCAAGCATCCCGACGAGCCGGTGGTCAGACCGCAGTCTGCGGTCTCGTCTGCTCGCGATGGTCGGGATCGCAGCCTTATTGGTTGGCGCCTCGATCGCGATGTGGTTTTCGATTCGGGGCGGGGAGCCTTCCACGCCGCCTCTGTATGGCGCGGTGCGGCCCGGACCTGCGGCGTTGTGGGTTTGGGACGGAACGACGTACACGATGCGAGCGGTGCCGCAAGGTGGGCCGTCCAGCAACTACGCGGACATGGCGTACGACCGGACGCACAGCGTCATCGTGCTTTGGGACCACGGGTGCACAAGCCTCGTGATGGGCTTCCAGGGTGGATGCGTAACCCACGTCAACCGGACGTGGACGTGGGACGGCAGCGAGTGGACCGCGCATCCCACGCAATCCAGCCCGGTGGTCTCCGGCCTGGGCGCGATGCTTTTCGACAGCAGACTCGGGCAGGTCATATATGTCAACGGGACGGGAGGAGTCTGGGCCTGGAGCGGCTCCGCCTGGGCGCCGCTGCCGATGCCCGGCGGTCCCAATATCCCGGTCCCGGGTTCGGGGACCCAAACCCTGACGTTCGCCGCCGGTTACGACGAAGGCAGCAACCTCCTGGTGATCGTGCTGGACAGCGCGACTTGGTTGTCGGATGGCATCAGCTGGAAACATGTGCCAGGCGGAATCGACGCCGCCGAGGCCCGGGCCGACGCCCACCTCGTATACGACCAGGCCCACCATCAGCTGGTCTACGTGGGTAGCCGCGCCACCTGGACTTGGGACGGCGATCGGTGGCAGCAGCACCCGCAGCCGGATGTCACGGCAGGGACGATGGCGTACGACGCCGCGAGCGGGACCGTCCTGCTCGTCCAGCAGGACAGCTCAGGCTGCGATCGCACCGCCTGCCGCACGACGACGTGGGCTTGGAACTCGACCGCCTGGGCCCAGGTTGCCGTGCAGCCGGGGCCGCTCCTGCCGTTGACTCGCTCTGGCGCTTTCGACATGCCGATGGCCTTCGACGAGTCTCGCGGAACGATGGTCCTGTTCGCCAGCGCGAGCTAGCAGAGCCCTGCAGGCGGCGTCACCTTCGTGGTTGGAGCCCCATCTTTGGCCAAAAACAACGTGTGGTTCACACAATTTTAAACGGCGTAACTTCGTGTTATCGTCAACCCGTGAAATTCCTCGCATCCGTTCCGCTAGAGATCGACAGACCGCTTTCCCAGTCAGATCCCGACGTTCGCTCGATCACACGGCTCCCCGGTTTCATTCGCCTCGAGCAGGCGATTGGACACGAGGATCGCTACACGCTGACTTTCGAAGTTGAGGCAGGCTCCCGGCGAGACGCCATGGACGCCAGCGACGAGCTGATGGTCGAGTTCGAGAACGCGCTCAGCGCCTACCACCCCAGGCAGCTTGCCGAGGTCGCGGCCGAAGCCAGATAGCCCGCGTCACCGATCGACGAAACGCGTCAGCGCCAGATGGGCGCGGGCGCGTTTCTCGTCAGGGAGCGCCGGGCTTCAGCCCGGTCAGGGCCCAGGTGGTCGCCGAGGCGACCGAGTCGAACGTCCGCATCGACAGGCCGTGGCTATCCATCGCAGTCGCGGCATCGTCGTAGGCCATCTTCGCGAAACCGACTGACGCCGTCACGATCGCCATGCGTTTCAGGCCCGCGTCCACAGCTTGCGGCAGCCACACCTCCCTGGCCCATTTCTCGTCGTCCGCGAGAACCAGCTTCGCCCTGCGCGCGTCGCTGACGTATCCGACGATGTGCCGTTCGCGAATGGCGCGGACTCCCGTCAACAGCGCGGATCGAAACTCGGTGCTGGTGGCGAACCCCTTCCATTCCGCGTAGAGGATCTGAGGAATGCTGCGCCAGCGGATCGTGAGGTACGCGGCGTCCAGGTAAACCTCGTCCCCCGTCTTTGCGACCGGCATGCTCAAGGTATACGCGACGCCGACCTGGATGTCGTCGGCAAATGTCACAGTCCGACGCCATGGGAAACCAGTGGTCGTGCCCCCAATGAAGGCACGGCCTTGGGCTAGAGGCGCCTCTAAGCGAGCAGGTGGCGCTCGAAGAAATCGATGGTCCGGTCATGAACGAGTTGCGCTGCGTCGCGACCCGTGAAGCCATGGCCCTCACCCGCGAAGGTCACGTACTCGACGGTGCGACCAAGCTCACGCAGCCGGCCGACGATTTGATCGGACTCCTCGCGCGGGATACGCGGATCGTTGTCGCCCTGGAAGACCAGCAGCGGGCAGCGCACATTGTCGACGTAGGTGATCGGGGAGCGTTGGATGAGCTTCTCGCGATCGGTTTCCAGGTCGCCGATCCAAAGTCGATTCCAGCGCCGCCAGTTCGGAGGATCGTTCTCGAGCATGGTCACGAGGTTGCACGGCCCGAAAAGCTCGACCGCGCATCGCCAGTACTCGGGCAGCCGCGTGACGCAGGTCAGTGTGGCGAAGCCGCCGTAGGAACCGCCCCAGACCCCCAACCGGTCGGGGTCGAACTCGGGCTGCGCGCCCATCCACTGCGCGATCGACCGAAAGTCCGCCAGGTCGATCCCG
>DATMKM010000093.1:0-53461 GCA_035571315.1 Candidatus Acidiferrum sp. | reverse complement strand
CGGACCTGCGCGCTGACTGAGTGGCCCGCCACCTGGAAGCTCGCGCCCGAGGCGAGGTGCTCCACGGAGGAGAAGGTTCTGCCGATCCTCTGCGCCACGCTGGCCGATTGCAGGTTGCCGTTCTTCTGGAGCTGCGCCGACGTGAGCGTGACCTGCGTGTCTGGCGACATGCGGACGTACGAGCCGTCGGGAAACTGAATTGCCGCATGGCCGCCGGCCCCTGTGTGCACCAAGTCGTTGGGGTTGAGCGCTTCGCCCGCGATTCCGGGATTGCCATTGACGTCCACAGGCTGGTTGATCACGACGAGCGCGGCCGGCGCGGCGATCGCGGCCTGAGCCTGCACGACGAAGAAGTAGTAACCGCTGCCTCCGACGAGCAACACGGCCAGCACGATCACGAGCAGGCAGCCACCGCAACCGCACCCGAAGCAGCCACCCTTCCTGGGTGCTGTCGGGGGGGCGGCTTGCTGTGGTACTGACGGCGGCGGCTGGATGGCCATTCGCCGGGGAAGGTTAACCGCTGTTACGTGGAATCGGGTTCGTTCCGGCTATGTCGTTGAAAAGTCGACGACAAGGCGGGCCGGGTCGGTGAGCGTGAACACGCGCATGCAGGCCGGCTTGCCGAGTCCCAGGCCCCATGAAAGGTGGCCCTCGAAGTCCTGGGTCTGGCGGGCCTCTTTCAGCACGAGATATTCGCCGTGTATGAGGTCGGTCGCACCGGTGAATGTGCCGGCGCCGGTAGCGGTCTGGACGTTCACCAGGACGCCCGAGGTGCCGCTCAAGGTGATCGTCTGCCCGGAGGCGCCGCTTGGAAACGTCGGCGTCGCCTGGCGCTTGACCGTGTAGCTGGGTACGGTCGCGTCGAACTGGAGCACGAAGCGGTCGTAGCCGGTCTGCTCGGCGACGCGGGCGGTGACCGCGTTCGCGACGCCGGTCTTTCCGCCGCTCACGTCAGTGCAAGCGAAGGCCGGCAGGTTGGTGCCTGGCGGCACGGGCGGCGAAACTGGAGGCTGCGCAATGCGGGGCGCCGACGCGACAGACGACGGTGAGTCGACCGGGCTCACAGTGGCGGCCGGGGCCAGCGAGGGGCCGCAGGCCGCGACAAGGACGCTCAGGCACAGGATGCGGGCGGCTCGCATGAGCCAATTAGTATGGTCGAGGCTCCAAATACGAGCGCCGAGGTGGCGGAACAGGCAGACGCGTCGGTCTCAAAAACCGATGTCCGCAAGGACGTTCGGGTTCGACTCCCGATCTCGGCACCACACCCCACCCGAGGGGAGCTTTGCTGGAGCGTCGGGACGATTCCCGGACCTGCCCTCAATATCAAATGTGGGGATGGGCAAGGGACGGCGGCGCTACCCGGCCTCGAGCTGCCTCTGGCGCCGCCGCACGGTGCCCACAACGCTGAGTCCGAAGAGCACGGCTGCGAGTGCGAGGAGGACCCATTCCGGCCCGCGTGGATACGGCGGTGGGACGTTGGCAGTGCGGCCGTACTCGGCGAACAGCTCAGGGTCAGGTGAGTCGGTCGAAGCAAAGTAAAAGGCCGCGGAGAAGAGCGTGGTCCACATGAGCCCGCGGCCCCATTGGCCGAGCCGAGCGAGTCCATATCCCGGGAGCGTGGCGAGCATCCAGAGTTCCCATCCGACCGGGACATCTCGGTCGACGAGCTCCTTCACCACCACTCCCGCCGCGACCAGCAACCCGACCGCGGCCGCGTACCAACCTGGTCCGATCAGGTCGGTGCCGATGAACGGAAACCCGAGCGTTGAGAAACGCGGCGTTGTCACGACCCACATGGCCCAGGCGAACCAGGCGATGAGCACGACCTCGACGACCGCAAGCGCGAACAGGGCCACGCGCAGGTCGAGGGACAGGGCGGCGACGAGTGCGATGACGAGGAGCCCGCACGCCGGCGACTGGAATCCGAACGTCTCGGCGAAGTCGGCGGGGGGAACGCCGATCCACCACGGCGAGGCGACAGAGGCCAAAGCGCAGAGGCCCACGATGAGGTCGAGGACCGAGCTCGGACGGCGGCGAATCCTCATCGGCCGTACATATTGCCTGTCTCATCCCCCTGTGCTTTTAGGTGGAAATGGCCGCCGTGCGCGCTTGGGGCGCGTCGATGTCCGTTGTTATGGATACTGTTACGCAACCGCAAGCAGTGTGTCGACCAGACACCTTTGGCAACCCTTCTTGCGGAAACGGAATCCGGCGGACAGCCGGATGTCAAGAACGAGCGCGAATACGCGATCCTGAAGCGGCGAATTCAGGACGCCGGTCTGCTGACCAAGCGGCCCGCTTATTACGCGCTCAGCATCACGACCAACGTGGTCTTGTGGTTTCTCTGCCTCCTACTCGTGTTCACGGTCGGCACGATCTGGGGCCAGGCGCTCGCCGCGGTCGGGCTTGCGGTCATGTCCGTGCAGCTCGGTTTCCAGCTGCACGACTCGGGTCATCGCCAGATGTTCGACTCAGCCGGCAAGAACGCATTCGTCGGGCTTGTCACAGCCAACCTGCTGCTCGGCGTGAGCTACGGCTGGTGGGTGCAGAAGCACAACCGCCATCACGGCAACCCAAACGACGTCGACCTGGACCCCGACATCAAAGTCGGCGCCATCGCTTACAACGACGAGCAGGCGCAGGCCAGGCGCGGCGCAGGCAGGCTTGCCGCCATGTACCAGGCCTACCTTTTCTTCCCGCTGACCACCCTCCTCGCGTGGAGCATGCACGTGGCCGGCTTCTCCTACCTGATCAAAGAGACCTCACGCTACCGCCGCCTGGAATTCGTCCTGATCGCCGTCCACGCGGTCTTGTACCTGGGCGCGATGGTGTATTTCCTAGGGCCATGGTCGGCACTCATGGTCGTGCTCATCCAGAAAGGCGTCGGCGGAGCGTACATGGCAGCCGTCTTCGCTCCCAACCACAAGGGCATGCCGCAGACGGGCTCCGACTCGCGGATGGACTTCGTGCGGACGCAGGTTCTCACCGCGCGCAACGTTCGGGGCCACCCGCTCACCGACCTCTGGTACGGGTCGCTCAACTACCAGATCGAGCATCACCTCTTCCCGGGCATGCCGCGCCTTAACATGCGGCGCGCGCAGCCAATCATCGAGCGCTTCTGTCAGGAGCGCGGGATCGCCTATTACGAGACGTCCTTCCTCGAGTCCTATCGCGAGCTCCTGAGCTTCTTGAACGAGATCGGCGCCCCGCTTCGAGCCGAGCGAGTCAGGGTTTAGCCTTCAGCGGCTTTCGGTACGTAGTGAGCAGCGCGCGCTCCGTATAGTGCCTGCTGCCATCAAATGACCCCAACCAACCTTCGGCATGACATCCGCAACGTCGCGATCATCGCGCACGTCGACCATGGCAAGACGACGCTCGTCGATGCCCTGCTGAAGCAGAGCCACACCTTCCGGGACAACCAGGAGGTCGGCACGCTGATCATGGATTCGAACGACCTGGAGCGTGAGAAGGGCATCACCATCCTCGCCAAGAACACCTCCGTGAGGCACGAGGGCGTGACCATCAACATCATCGACACGCCGGGCCACGCCGATTTCGGGGGCGAGGTCGAGCGCGTCCTGAACATGGCTGACGGCTGCCTGCTCCTGGTCGATGCCGCGGAAGGTCCCATGCCGCAGACGCGCTTTGTGTTGCGCAAAGCGTTCGAGGTCGGGCTGCGAATCATCGTGGTCATCAACAAGGTCGACCGCAAAAACGCGGACCCCGCGCAGGCGCTCCATCGTGTGCACGACCTGTTTCTCGAGCTGGCGGAGGATGCCGACCAGCTGGAAGCCCCTGTCGTCTACGCCATCGCCAAAGAGGGCCGTGCCGGGCTGAAACCCGACCAGCTCGCGCCTGACCTTGAGCCGCTGTTCAAGACGATCATCGACAACTTCCCGGCCCCGGTCGTGGAGCAGGGCGGCTTCCAGATGCTGGTCGCCAATCGCGCCTACGACGACTACACGGGGACCATCTCGATCGGACGCATCACGCGTGGCAGCGTCGCCCCGGGCGACTCGATCGCGGTGCTCGGCGCCACGGGCGAGCCCCGGCGGGCCAAGGTCGTGACAGTGCTCGTGTATCGCGGCCTCGACCGGGTCGCAGTCCCCAGCGCCAGTGCCGGCGACATCGTCATGCTGACCGGCCTGGACGAGGTGACCATCGGAGACACGCTGGCCGATCCCGAGTCGCCGGACCCCCTCCCGAGGATCGCCATCGATGAGCCGACGGTGCGCATGACGTTCGGCGTCAACACCTCGCCGTTCACCGGTCGCGAGGGCAGGTTCTCGACCTCGCGGCAGCTGCGCGCACGACTCTACAAAGAGCTCGACACGAACCTCGGTCTTCATGTCGAGGACATGGCCGCCGCCGAGGGTTTCACGGTCAGCGGCCGGGGCGAGCTGCACCTTGCAGTGCTGATCGAGACGATGCGTCGCGAGGGCTACGAGTTCGAGGTCTCGCGCCCCGAGGCCATCGTGAAGAAGATCAACGGCCAGCGTATGGAGCCGGTGGAACACCTGACCGTGGATGTGCGCGAGGAGAACCTCGGTGCGGTGACCGAGGCACTGGGCAGGCGGCGTGGGGAGATGCTCGAGATCACCTACGACAAAAAGGGTGGCGTCCGGCTCGAGTACCTGATCCCGACGCGCGGCCTGATCGGCTTCCGCAACACCTTTCTCACCCTGACCGCAGGCACGGGTTTGATGGGCTCGATCGGCATGGGCTACCGCCCGTTCCTCGGCGAGTTCCGCGAGCAGCGCAACGGAGCGCTCACGGCGTCGTCCGCGGGCAAGTCGCTGGCCTTCGGGCTGGCGGGCGCGCAGGAGCGCGGAACCACCTTCATCGAGGCCGGCGAAGAGGTGTACGAAGGCATGATCGTCGGCATCCAGAAGCGGCCTGGTGACATCCGGGTCAATGTGTGCCGCGAGAAGAAGCAGTCGAACATCCGCTCGTCCACGTCCGACATCTCCGTGAGGCTGACTCCGGCTTCGAAATTGAGCCTGGAACAGTCCCTGGACTTCCTCGGGGACGACGAGCTCCTCGAGGTCACGCCGCAGCATTTGCGGCTTCGCAAACGGCACCTCACAGAGGTCGACCAGTCCCGCGCCCGGAGGCAGGCGGAGACCTCCGCGGTTAGCGGCTGACCGTCTGGGGTATACTCTCTTCAGTTCGCACAGTGCGGACGCTCACGCAGGTCGCCAGTTTCTCGAACGGGCCTCGTAGTTGAGTTGGCCCAAGTTCGAGAGATAGGAGATGGAAATGCCTACAGGCACCATCAAGAAACTGGTCGCGGACCGTGGCTTCGGATTTATCGCAGCCGAAGACGGTAAGGAATTCTTCTTCCACCGGAGTGGCACCGAAGGCGACTTCGACAGCCTCCAGGGTGGCGAGAAGGTTTCGTTCGAGGTCGAGGCGAGCCCCAAGGGCCCGCGCGCCAAGAGCGTTCGCACTCTTTAATTAGAGAAACCAACTGAGACCCCGGGTCGCAAGACCCGGGGTTTCTTTGTCTCTAGAGGAGGGTGCTCGAGAACCTGGAACCGGTCGCCTGGTGCCCGCGCGAAGGCATACGCACCAAACCTTGAGCTTGGCTACGCCTGCAGGCGCTTGACCAGGCGGGGGATGTCCAGCTTCGGGTGTGGGTACTGAGGGTTCATTTCTGCCAGCGTCTCGATCAGGAGGCGGGAAACGGCCCAGTTCCGGTAATCCTTGTCGTTCGCCGGGACGACGTACCACGGCGCCCACTCGGTCGAACACTTAGTGATGGCGATGCTGTAGGCGCTCATGTAGTCATCCCAGAGGGCGCGCTCGTCGATGTCGGATTCTTTGAATTTCCAGTTCTTGTCAGGGTCACGCAACCGCTCGAGGAGGCGGCGACGCTGCTCGTCGTATGAGATGAGAAGGCAGATCTTGACGACCTTCGTCCCGCTGCGGACCAGGTCTCTTTCGAAGCGATTGATCACCCCATAGCGGCGCTCGATGATGGGTGGCTTGGCGAGAGCGTGGACGCGGGCGACGAGCACGTCTTCGTAGTGCGATCGGTTGAAGATGCCGATCTGGCCGTCGTCCGGAAGCCGTTTGCGGATGCGCCAGAGAAAGCCGTGGCGGCGTTCCTCAGGCGTCGGCTGCTTGAACGCCGTGATGGAAACCCCCTGTGGGTTGGTACCTCCGATCACGTGCGTGACGGTGCCGTCCTTGCCGCCGGTGTCCATGCCCTGCAGCACGATCAAAAGAGATCGCTTGTGCTCCGCGTACAGCCGCTCCTGTAGGTCGAAGAGCTTGGCTCGGTGTTTCTTCGTGTCGCGCGTGAGTCGCTTGCGGCTCTTCAGTCCTGGGGTCGAGTCGGCGTCGACATCCGCCATCCGGACGCGCCCGTCCTTCGGCACCGCCCGCAGCAAGGTCTGAATCGGCTTCTTGGCCAACGTGCCGAGTGTAGCCGCTGTGGTTTAGGCAAGCTCCACAGGCACGACTTCGAGCGTGACGAGGTGGTCGGCGCGGAGCACGCTCAGCGTGAGCTTCGAGCCGATGCGCGTCTCGACCATGAGGCGCTGCAGGTCGCCCGCCTTGGTGACGGAAACGTCGGCCACCGAGACGATGATGTCCCCGTTGCGAAGCCCCGCGCCTGCGGCAGGGCTGCCCGCAACAACCTCCTGCACCTCGACGCCGGCTTTCTGGCCAAGCTTCTGTGTGGTCGCGGGCGGGAGGGCCCGCGTTCCGCCGGCGATGCCCAGATAGGCGCGGCGCACGCGGCCGTTGCGCATCAGAGCGGACAGGATGGCTTCGGTGGTCCGGTTCATCGGGACCGCGAGGCCGAGGCCCATCCCCGCCACTGCGGTGTTGACCCCGATCAGGCGCGCCTGCCAGTCGGCGAGCGCGCCGCCCGAGTTGCCTGGGTTCAGCGCCGCATCGGTCTGGATCACGTCCTCGATGAATCGTCGGTGCCCGTTGCCGTCGGCGGTCGCCAGCGAGCGGCCTAACCCGCTAACGACCCCAGACGTGACGGACCCGGAGAAGCCGAGGGGATTGCCGACCGCGACCACGAGCTGTCCGACTCGGAGCTGGTCCGCGTTTCCGATCCGCACCGGCTCGATCGTCGCTCCGCGGGCGCGGGCGATTGCGAGGTCGGACAGCGGATCCGCGCCGACCACGTCGACGTCGTACTCGCTGCCGTCCAGGAAGGAAGCGCTGGCCGAGCCGCCCTGCGCGACCACGTGGGCGGACGTGACCAGGAAGCCGTCAGGTGTGATGACGACCGCGGAGCCGGCGCCGCCGCGCCCGGCGCGCCCGACGCGCAGGCTCGCGACTGAGGGGAGGACCCGCTCGGCGACCGACGTTACCGTCGTGGAGTAGGCGTCAAGGGCTTCGCGCTCGGTCGGTAGGGTGGTGGCTAGTTCTGTCATGGTGTTACAACATTACGACGTAACACAATCGAGAATGCAAGCCATCGTGGGGACCCTCCCAGTTCCCTCCAGGGTCCTCCCCCAACCCGGCCCACGGTACCGGCGAAACCTCCGATCGCTCGCCATTCTCACAGCCCAGGCTGGCCAGGCCGGCCCGTCAGAACAGGACCGGCAAGCCGGTCACGGGAGATTCCGCTCCGTACTCGAAGGCGGCCGACGCCGGCCGGCGAATTCGCGCCAGCACCTGCTCGCCCTGGGTCAGTCGCAGCTCCAGGTCGGCGACCTCGGTGTGATAGCAAACCCGCGACCCGCCGCGCGGGTCGGCGTACGTCACGCCAATCAGGTCGGAGCGCCTCGGGGTGACCTGAACGTGCAGCCGGCGCGGTCCCAGCCTGGCCTCCGCCGTCCACGAATCAGCGTCGATCGGTCCGCGTGACCGCAGGACCTGCGCGAGTCCATTCAGCAGAAACCGTTGCTCGCGAATGTGCGCGCCCACTGCAGTTCCAGACAGGTCCCGCCCCAGTCGAGAGCGCACGCGCGAGGTGCCGCCATCCATCCAGAAATCGGGGCCGGACGCAAAGCCCCAGTTCCATTCCAGCGCATGGCTCGATCCCCATGTGTGCTGCTGACCACCGGGCACATTTTCGAGGTGCGCACGCTTGCCGTTCACGTCGATCGTGCCGGAAACCTTGATCGCCGGCTGTGAGGCGATGTTGGCGACAGACGAGATCCCGTCCCACGGTGGGCGAACGAAGGGGAACGGCCGCTCGCGTGAGTCCCAGCGGAGGTCCCAGCTCATCGTGCCTCGGTCGCTGTGCACGTCGCCTGTGCATCCGTCATGAGCGAGCAGCGCGGCGCCGAGGCGGAGCACGAACGGTCGCGCTTGGACATTCAGGTCCGCCTGCGGAAACGTCTCTTTCGCGCCCCAGTTCGCGCTTGGGTCGTCGTGGTCGAAGCGAAAAGCCCAGAGGGCTGAATGCGCTTCGTCTTCGGCTCCACGCCGCGCGGGGTTGAACGACGTGTAGCGGATCCAGTAACCCTGCCTCCGGGTAGGATCTGCAACGCTCAGGTACCACGCTTCGTACGTGCCGCTGCGCGCTCGGCTGCGGGGTGCGTTAGCAGCGTCTGATTCCACTCTCGGTTCCGATTACGAATTCTTCACATCCGGCTGATGCCATGCGCGGCGGGGCCGGATTGAATGTGGCAAATGAGCCTTGCGCCAAGTCAAGAGAAGGTCGCTACACCTGTTGCACCGGTCCGCCGAGGCCTCACCCGCCGCCAGGCATTGGCGGCCGCTCTTGCCACCGGGGTCGGTGTCGGCGCGGTCCGCCTGCTGGGCGGATCGATGCAGAGCCTGGCCAAACCAAAAGCCGGAACCGCCCTGGACTGGGTCTCGCCACTGGGTTCGGAGTCAGCACGCGTCATGCAGCTCCTGCGCCGGACCAGCTTCGGTTACACGCCCATGCAGCTGGAGGCGGCGCTGTCCGACGGTTTCAACAAGACAGTCGACAGGCTGATTGAAACAAGCCCGGTTGAGCCCGCGGCTTTGGCCGCCGCGCCGACTCCGGGTGGCCTTTTCGCCGTCGGCCAGCTGCAGCAATGGTGGCTGGACCACATGCTCAGCACGACAACGCCGTTCGCAGAACGCATGACGCTTTTCTGGCACGGTCATTTCACCAGCGACTTCCGCAAGGTCGCCGACGACACGTTCATGTACTGGCAGAACCTCACATGGCGTCGTATGTCGCTGACCAACCTGCGACCGATGCTGATGCAGGTCACCACAGACCCGGCGATGCTGCGCTACCTCGACCTTGCGACGTCCACCGGCCAGAGCCCTAACGAAAACTACTCGCGCGAGCTCATGGAGCTCTTCACAATGGGTCCCGAAAACTACACGGAGACCGACGTCCGTGAGAGTGCGAAAGCGCTCGCCGGGTGGCAGGTGCCCCAGCCGGATTCGAGCGCGACGGTCACGGTGGCGGCCGGCGTGACTCGTAATTTGCCCGTTTACTCGACGCAGCGCCCGGGTGTGTTCAACACTCGGCGGGCATTTAAGGGAGCCGTCTCCTATCTCGGCACGACGGGTCCGCTCGACACACAGGGTGTCATCGACCGCATCCTCGCCCAGCCTGCTACCGCCCTGTTCATCGCCACGAAGGTCGCGGAGCATTTTGTCGCCGCGCAGCCGGACGCCGGCTATGTCAAGAGTCTCGCGGACGCCTTCCGGCGCAGCAATTACGACATGAAGACGTTGATGCGCGCCGTGTTCATGAGTCCGGAGTTCAGCTCCGCGCAAAGCTACAGAACGCTGGTCAAAGGCCCAGCCGATTTCATGGTCCACGCCGCCCGGGCGCTTGGCGCGACCAACCTCTCGAAACTGATCGCGAACGCCGGCTCGGGAATGGGCCAGTCGCTCTTCGACCCGCCCGACGTCAGCGGCTGGCCGAACAACGACGCGTGGATCTCTTCGAGCACGGTTGTCGAACGCGTGAATTTTGTGACCGCGGCGCTCGGTCAGATCAAGACCGCGCTGCCCTCGGCGGCGGACGCTCCACGCCAACAGCTCGATGGCGTTCTCAGCTCCCAGACCGCAAGTCTTTTGAACCAGGCCGCCGATGACCGCGCGCGCTGGTTCATCACCCTCGCCTCCCCGGAATTTCAGCTCAAGTAGGTGCAGGAACTATGACCAAAGAGATTGGCATCAACCAGCTCAAGCGGCGGGACTTTCTGAGGGCCGGCCTTGTGTTCGGAGCCGGCGCAGCCGGGTTGGCCGCCGGGTACGCGGCGGTGCCGGATGCCTTCGCACGCGCCGTCTACGCCGCCAAGCGCGAGGGCATGACCAACGACAACGTGCTGGTCATGATCCAGCTCGCGGGCGGGAATGACGGCCTCCGCACGCTCGTCCCGTTGGCAGACCCGTCGCTGCACGATCTGCGGCCCAAGCTCGCCGGTCCCATGGTCTCGCAGGCGCTGCCGCTGAACAGCCAGTACGGTCTCAACCACAACCTCGGACAGATGAAGGGCCTCTGGGACAAGGGCAAGGTGGCGATCGTCCAGGGAGTCGGATATCCAAACCCGACCTTCTCGCACTTCGAGTCAATTCGCATCTGGGAGACGGGTGACCCCACGCGCCGGCAGGTCGACGGCTGGCTTGGCCGAACTCTCGCCACCTCGTACGACTCCAACGGACACCCCCTGACGGGTTGCGCATGCGGAGCGACCGACGTCCCGGGCGCGCTGCGCGACCTGCAGGCGACGATGACTGTGATCCAGGACCAAAAGACATTTGGTTTCAGCGGCGGCAGCGAGGTCGAAGCAGCGGTCGGCGCTCTTTACAAGGGCACGCCCGGAATTTACGGCGCGCTGTTCGACACCGCGATCGCGACCGCGACCGAGACGATGGCCACCCTGCGCACCTCGTCTGCGAGCTACCAGCCCATGGCGGATTACAGCGACAAGGTCAAGCTCGTCTACTCATCGAAGAACCAGCTTGCGGCGGCGCTGCAGCTCGCCGCCGAGCTGATCGTCACAGGGACCGGAGTCAAGCTCCTCCACGTCACGCTCGGCGGTTTCGACACGCACTACACGGAGCTCAACCGACACGACGACCTGATGGGCTACCTCGATTCAGCCGTCGGAGCCTTCTACCAGGACCTGAGTGCCCACGGGATGGCGGACAAGGTGCTCATCGCCACATGGTCCGAGTTCGGCCGGCGACCCAAGGAGAACGCCAGTGGAGGCACCGACCATGGAGCCGCCGCGCCGCTGCTTTTGATCGGTGACCCGGTCCAAGGCGGCCTGTACGGTGAGGAACCGAGCCTGACGAGCCTGGATGCCACCGGCAACCTCAAGTACGCGGTCGATTTTCGCTCCGTGTACCAGGAGATCCTCAGCGGTCACCTGGGCGCCGACTCGAGCAAGATCCTCGGCGCGTCGTTTGACAGCGTTCCTTTCCTGAAGGCGCCGGTCTCCAGCTCGGTCTGAGATGCGAAGCGTCATCCTCAGGGCGGGAGCGACGCTTCTGACTGTCTTGGCGACCGCCCTGTCGGCCCTGTACGTGACTTCGCACCTCAAGAACCCGGCGGCGCCGCTGCAGCCAACCGTGCTCAGCGCGTCGGGAGCGACCACGCTCTCCGCTCCCGGCGGCACGCTCACCCTGGGTCCGTCGGTCCAGCCCAGCAACGCACAACCGGTGACATCGACGTATGCCTCTTAAGGCGCCTGTACAGGCTCATCACTTCGAAGCGCTCGGCACCAACTGCAGCCTTTTTGCCGTTGGCCTCGCGACCGGCCGGCTGCTGGAAGGGGAATTCTGGGTACGGCGAATGGGGGCGAGGCTGACGCGGTTCTGCCCCGACAGCGAGCTGTCCCAATTCAACGCTTCAACAGGGAACTGGACGGACATCAGCCCTGAGCTGGAATCCCTTTTGCGCGAGTCGATGCGCGCGTTTGAAACCAGCTCGGGCCTTGTCAACGTCGCCGTCCTGCGGTCGATCGAGGCCGTGGGATACACACGGCCGCTCTCCGAGGGCCAACCCGTAGCCACCACGTTGCGCGCGGCGCCCCTTCCTCCACTGCCGGACGTGCTGGCCGTGCGGCAGGGGGCAGCGCGGCTGGAACGGGGCGCCGGGATCGACCTCGGCGGGATCGCCAAAGGCTGGATGGCCGATCGGCTTTGTGACTCCCTGGGGCCAAACATCGTCGCCAACCTCGGCGGCGACCTCAGCGCCCGCGGAACGGGGCCGGCGGGCGATGGTTGGCCGGTGGGCCTGGGCGGCGTGACCGTGCTGCTGCGCGACCAGGGAGCCGCCACCAGCAGCGTCCGCCGGCGGCGTTGGAGTCTCGATCATCACCACCTGATCGACCCTCGGACGGGACTCCCGGCCCAGACCGGCCTCGAAGAGGTTTCGGTCGTGGCGGCCGATGGAGTGGAGGCTGAGGTCGTCGCCAAGACCGCCCTGCTGGTAGGCCCTGAGATAGCGCCCGCCTACTGCGCCGCGCACGCGCTGGCCTGGTGGCTGAGCCCCTGACATGACGCTGGATCAGTTTTTCTGGGTGCTGGCTCGCGTCGCGGGCCTGAGCTCTTACGCTGCGCTCGCGATCGCCATGGTGACGGGCATCGCGCTGCGCACGGCAGTGCTCGACTGGCTGGGAAGCAACCGAGCGCTGCGTTCGCTGCACGAATACACGACCGTGCTGTGGATCCCACTTGGAGGCCTGCACCTGCTGTCGCTCGTGCTCGACTCGACAGCTCGCGTTGGGCTGCTCGACCTGGTGGTTCCGTTTCATTCGACCTACGGCACGCTCGCCATTGGGCTCGGCGCGCTTTCGGTGGACGTGCTCGTGATCGTTACCGTCACCGCGTTTCTCAAACGCCGGATGAATAAGAACGTCTGGCTTTGGGTGCACCGCATGGCCTACGCCGCCTTCGCCTTGATCTTCCTGCACGCGGTGTTGAGCGGAACCGATTTCAGCGACCCCATCGTGTCGGCGATCACGTGGGCCGCCGCGTCGATGCTGCTGTTGCTCGCTCTGGCGCGGGCGATCTGGGGCCGCCTACCGGCCTAGCTGCAGAAAAATCGCCCGCTCAGCGGGCCCACCGCCGACCCCTCGGAGGACAAGCCCGAAAAGTTCGGCTTGCACCCCACCCGTTAGGCGGCCGGCACCCAGTGCCGCAGTTGAATCACCCTCTGCCTCAATGCATCCTCCGCTTCCAGGGGCATATCGATCTCTTGCCGCTCGCGATGCCACAGCTCCATCGCGAGGTCGAGCTGCGCGGTTTGCAGGCGCGCGACCTCGAGGTACGCGCGCAAGCCGCCGCTTCGGAACGCACGGAGTCGCTGCTTCAAGCGCCGCCAGGGGCTGGCCAGGATCGGCACATCCTCCGGCAGGATCGCGCCAGCGCCGGTGCGGGCTTCCTTCTTGAACTGGTCGACGAGTCCCATCGCCTCGTAGCGAATCCCGAAGATCAAGAGCGCGATCAATGCAGCCATGAACGGTCCCGTCATGATCAGCGTCCGCAGGTGCATCTCGACGAGCCCGAACAGCGTGTTGTCGATCGGGAAGAACTGCACCCACGCGTCCCACGAGAAATGGCCCGCGATCGCGATCAGAAATCCGCTGACGATCGCGAATGCCTTCTGCCGCTTGTTCGGCAGCTGTCGCGCGATCCCAAGGCCCGCTCCGATGAAGGCGGTGTACGTCGCGTGGCCGAAGAACAGACCGAGCACCTGCCTCCCGTACCACTGGAAGCCGGCCGCGTACCAGCCCAAGCCGTCGGGGCTGTAGATCGCGTACAGGTTCGTCATGTAAGCGATCGACTCGAGGAAGTTGAAGCCCATCCCCACCGCGGCTCCGTAAACGATTCCGTCGACGACGTCGTCGAAGTCGTTGCGCATGACCAGGAAGAGGAGAACGACCGCGAGCCCCTTCGCGACCTCTTCGAGCAGTCCAGCCGAAAATGCAGTCGACGCGTCAAGTCCAGGTCCCGGTACAAGGGTTTGCTGCGAGACCTGATCCCAGATCGTCTCAGCCCAGATGACCAGGCTGGTGGCGACGATCGCGCCCCATGCCGCCGCCACCAGGACCAGCCGCCAGGGCTCCTTCTCGTTGCGATCCATGCGTCGCACGACCAAAAGCCCGAACGCCGTCGTCGGTATGCAAGCCAGGGCGCTGACCGCGGCGATCCCCGGTCCGGCTGCCTGGGTGAAGACGAATATGTCGATCACCAGCAGCCACAGCAGAGTGCCCATTCCGAGCAGCACGCCGGCCCGGATGAGGTGCTTGCGCCGACTCGCGCGGTCCCGCGTGAACGCCCGGACGCCGATGTAGGTGCCGAGTGAGACCAGCGCCACCGCCAGCAGTCCGTAGAGCGACGTGCGCGCCGGGATGGTGTCGAGGTACTCGTAGTTCAGGAGTGAGCTGATGACCAGCACGATGACCACGACCGCGGTGATCGCGATGGCGATTCCGTAACGACCCGGACGCAGGCGCGGGTGTGGGTTGGCAGCGGGCGGGGTCGTATAGGTGCTGGCGCTCACTATGTCTCGACCAGCACGATCCGGCGCGCGAGGACCTCGACCGGCACCCCGCCCTGCAGGCGCTCGACGACGAAGGTGTAGTCGCCAGGCAGGTTGTGTTTCAAGCCCTGCGGCGTGGTGATGGGGACGATCGCGGAGGTGCCTAGCTGGGCGGGGGTGCTCGGGCCCACCCGGCCGACGATACTGCCGAATGCGTCGTACCAACGAGCGTCCACGTTCAGGTCCGGCGGCAGCCCGGACCAATCAACGACAGCGGCGAAGTCTTCGGTCCGGGTGAAGGCCGACCTGTCGGTCCCCATCGTGACGCGTGTCGAGGGGTCGTACACGTAGACGCCGACGATGCGCGCCTTCACCCCGGTGGCCTGTCCTGGCGGTTCGAAGTGCACGAACTCGACCAGACCGACAGCGAGGATGACCACCGCGACCGTGGCGAAAACGAGCAACGTTCGGTACAGGACCTGGACCTGGTCGTATGGCGCACTCGACACGGAGGCGCTCAGTCGAATCGATTGGCCGGGCGTTGTCAAGGCGAAGGAGGTCCGATCGAATTCCACAATGCGCGTGGAGCGCGAAGCGAGAGCGTCAATACGATCGCATCAAAGAAAGCCTCCAACATCGCGTGACGAATGAACTCAATGGTGAGGAGATCGCCGCTCACACCGTGAACGAGGAGCGCGCCCGCCACGGCGAAACAAAGGAGGCGAGCCGCACGTCCATCGAAGACATCTCGCACGGCCGTACTGCGGCCACCTGGGAGGTTTGCATTGACCCAACGGCGGGCGTAGAGTTTTGGCATGGCTTACCGTCGCGGGGGCAGCCTCCAGGGGAAGGGTCTCGATTCGATCTTTGCCCCCCTCGACCCCAACGACCGGTTGCCGAGAGAGCAGCTGATCCAGAAGAATCGGAATTGGCTGACGCAAGAGCTGGGACCGGGGCAGAACCGGACCTGGACGATCTGGAACCTGAGGTTTGACCGCCAGCTGGTTGCCGGCCTGTTGTGGGGCCCTGCGATGCTGATCGTCTTCGGCTTGACCACCTGGGTCACGGGCAGTCCGCTTGCCGCATTCGCCGCCACAGGAGTGCTGCTGGTGGCCTTCTGGCGGTTCGCTTTCGCCCACCGCTCGCGCTAACCCGCCGGAGGTCACATCGTTGGTGCGGCGGAGAGGAGTTGAACCTCCACGTCCTTGCGGACACTAGCTCCTGAAACTAGCGCGTCTGCCATTCCGCCACCGCCGCACGGCAGCGCCAAAGTATACCCAGGCTCTTGAATCCGCCCCTCTAACATTCGGCTCGTGGGCGCAAGTGTCCGAGTGGGCCGAATTGCCGGCATCGAGGTACGGCTTCACTGGAGCCTCACCATCGTCTTCGCCCTCATCGTATGGACCCTCGCGAGCCAGGTCCTTCCCGCGGTCGTGCCCGACCAGCCGAATTCCGCCTACTGGATCGCGTCGTCGGTTGGGGGCGTCATTTTCTACTTGTCGCTCCTCAGTCATGAGATGGGCCACGCCCTGGTGGCCAGGCGGTCCGGTGTGAAGGTCGACGGCATCACGCTATGGGTTTTCGGAGGTGTGGCGCGGCTGAGTGGAGAGGCCGCGACCCCCGGCATCGAAGCCAGGATCGCCATCGCCGGCCCCCTCGTAAGTCTCGCCCTCGCCGTCTTTTTCGGCGCCGCGACCTTCGCCCTCGATGCCACCGGCGGTCCAGCTCTCATCGAGGGCGTCTGCCTCTGGCTCGCCGTGGCCAACGTCACCCTGCTGCTCTTCAACCTCGTTCCAGCCTTTCCGCTGGACGGCGGTCGCTTGCTGCGCGCCTGGCTGTGGCAGCGAGGCCACGACCGCTACCGGGCCACCTCCCGAGCCGCCTGGCTCGGCCGCATGCTCGGATTCCTGATGATCGGTCTCGGGCTCGTGGAACTGGTCGCCCAGGGCGCGCTGAACGGGCTGTGGCTGATCCTCATCGGCTGGTTCGTCATGTCGGCCGCCAGAAGTGAAGAGGCCCACGTGATGATGCGCGGCGCGTTGGGCGGTCTCAGCGTCGGCGACGTGATGTCGCGCGATCCGACCGTGGTGCCGGGATGGATCACGGTCGACGAGTTCATGCGTTCTTACGCACCGGGTCAACAGGCTGGCGCATTTCCGCTGAAGACTTTCGACGGAGCGCCCGACGGCCTCGTGACTCTAGCGCGGCTCGCCCAGGTGCCACAGGAGGAGAGGCGCGTACGTCGCGTTCGAGACTTTGGAACTGGGATGGATCAGATCGCGCAGGCCACACCCGGCGAACCGCTCAGCGCAGTGTTAGATCGGTTCGCCGCGTCGGATGGCGGCGAGATGCTGGTCATGGACGGCGGAAGGCTGGTCGGGACACTCTCCACGACCGACATCACGCGCGCGCTCGGCGGACGGGCTCGGCGTTAGCTCGTGATGAACAGGGTGTGCCAGGCGGCCTCGACGAGTTCCGGTGTCAGCTTGGGCTGTACGCCGCGCGCCGAGGACACGTCCACCAACCGTTCGAGCAGGTCGCGCGGATGGTTGCCGCGCAGCGGCCGGCCGCTGTAAAGGGTCGAGATCATCTCCAGCGCGCCGGGGTCGGGAGGGATGGCCAGCCGCTCGCGCTCCCGTTCGAAGATCCGGCACCACATCTCCCACGTCGGGTCCGGCATCAGGACCTTGTAAGAGAGGCGGCGCAAGTACGCTTCGTCGAGCAGCTCGGCCGGTCGCAGGTTGGTGGAGAGGGCGAGCTGCGCCTGGAACGGTATCTCCACCTTGCGGCCCGTCGCCGATAGGTTCATGAAGTCCGTGTCCTGCTCCAGGGGAACGAGGAGGCGGTCGAGGATCTGCTTCGGCGAGACGCGCTGCCGGCCGAGGTCGTCGATCAGCAGTACCCCGCCGTTGCCCTTCACCTGGAGCGGCGCGCCGTAGGTCCGGCTGCCCTCCTCCCAGGTCGGCTCGAACATCTCGAGCTGGAACTCGCCTCCGACCTGGACGAGCGGCCGCGCCACGCGCCGCCATCGCCGGTCGGCCGGCTGATGGGGTTCGAGGCGATGCACGGCGCCGTCGAAGATCGTCATGACCTCGCCTCCGCCGATGTCGAGCGCGATCGGGATCACGATCGGGCCCCCGAGCAGGCTCGGGATGCGCCGCGCCAGAGTGGTCTTGCCGTTGCCCGGCGCGCCGTAGATGAAGATCGAGGAACGCGAGTTGACCGCGGCGCGTACCGCTTCCGTGACGCCGGGCGCCAGCTCGATGCCGCTGAGCACGTGGTTGACCTTGACCAGGTCGAGCGTGCCGGGCTTGGCGGCCTCTGCCAGCACCGCCCGGTACTCCTGCATCGAGACCGGCGCGGGGCCGGTGTACCGGGTGCTCGACTCCCCGATCTGCTCGCTGCGCGTGCGGCCCTGCTTGGTGATGGCGTAAGCCATCCGCTCGGGCAGCGGCCGGCCCAGCCAGGGACCCTGCTCGGACGCGAGGCCGAGGGCGTCCAGGTAGTTGTTTCCGGTCAGCGACTTGAGGCTGGGTTCGACGGCCGAGAACGGCAGGGCGAGCTGCTCGGCGACCTCGTAGCCGGTGACGCGCGTCGCCGAGGACGCCAGCCGCAGGATCATCCCCTCGATCAGCGTCCGGTTGATCTCGGGCGGTGGCGGAGGCTCGATCTCGTGGCTGGGGGCCGGCACGGTCGACGGCACCGGCTGCGGCTCGTCGACGTGCTCGAGGATCGCTCCGAAAAGCCTCTTGCCGAACCGCGCCCTGTCGGCGTGGTCGGGCGCCTCACCCTCGCGCCGGCGGCTGATCCAGTCTGGGACCTCCTTGAACACCACCGTGTTGCCGATGAGCAGCTGCACGGTGTCAGGCTCGTCGGTGGAGACGCGCACTGCGATCCGGACGAGGTAGCCCTGGCTCTTGAGCGCAGCCCAGCTGCGCTCCCACGCGACCTCGTTGCGCCCAGACCACGTCTGCCGCACGGTGCGGTCGCGCGCGAGCGTCACGTCTTTGCGGTTCTGGTAGCGGCGGCGCACCAGCTCGGTGACGTCCTTGTCGATGTCCTCGGCGACCAGCGCCGCCAACGGCAGGGCCCGGTCATCGACGGCGGGCCGGTTCTTGATCTCGAATATCGTGTTCGCGGTCGGGGCGAGAGCCCGGATCACGCTGGCGTGCCGAGGGCAGAAAGGCGTGCGCTCGATGAACTGGATGTGCCTGCGGCACCACCAGCTCTTGCACTCGCGGCCCGTCAGGTCCTTGTAGGCGCAGGCCCATCCGCGCCGTTCCTGGCAATCGCTGTAGGTGCACACCCCGGCCGGCTTGTGCCCGTCGTGTTGCGCAGGCGCCGGAGCCCGCTTCTCGACCTCTTCGTCGACTGTTATCTCGTCCGAGATCGCCTCGACCGGCGGCTGTGCCGCTCCGGGCTTGGGCATGTAGTGGAACGCGCCGGAGAACTCCTCGCAGCTCTGGAAGCGCTGGCTCCGGTCCTTGGCGGTGGCCTTCCAGATGATCTCCATGATCGGTGACGGGATGGCGGTCGACGCGCGCGGCCGGTCGAACACCTGCGAGTGGAGGACCGAGGGAAGCGCGCCCGTGAACGGCGGCTCCCCGTGGAGCAGCTCGTACAGGATCATGCCGAGCGAATAGATGTCCGACGTCGCGTCCACCGCCTCGCCCTTGACCTGTTCCGGCGCCATGTAGGCGGGCGTGCCCACCATGCTCCCCGTGGCGGTCAGCCGGTGCTTGTCGTCGATGAGCTTCGAGATTCCGAAGTCGAGGATCTTCGTCTTGCCGCGGTTGGAGATGAGGATGTTGTCGGGCTTCAGGTCGCGATGCACCACCGAGTAGTCATGGGCGACGCCGACCGCTGAGAGGAGCTGCTGGATCAGGTCGACCGAGACGTCGACGCTGAAGCGTCCGTACTCATCCAGCCACGACCGCATGGAGCGGCCTTCGACCCACTCCATGACGATGAACAGCACCGGGCCGTCCTCATCGAAGTCGTAGACACGCACGATGCCGGGGTGGTTCAGCGCCGCGACGGTGGCTGCCTCGCGGTGGAATCTCTGGCGGAAGCTCGTGTCGCTCGAGTACTGCTCGGCCAGCACCTTGATGGCGACGGGGATCTCGAGGCGCGGGTGGGTCGACCTATAGACAACCCCCATCGCGCCGCGCCCGAGCTCGGCTTCGATGGGATAGCGCCCGAGTTGCGTGGTACTCAACCTGAGAACACCAGTCGGTCAGTATGCCGGACGGTACGCGGGTCACTACCCCCTGATGGGGTAAACGTCCTGCGCCCGGGCCACCCGGCTAAGAGAAGACGCTGAGCGGCAGGTAAAACGAGACCCCGAAGTTCGGCTGGTCGACGATCTGGCTGATCCGCAGGTCGCCGGCGAGGCTGCACAGGATGTAGGCGTCCTCCCGGCTCAGGCCATGGTCGGCGGTCAACCAGGCGATGGTGTCGCGCACCGAGTTGCGGGCGTTCTCCATCAGGTCTGGGCCCAGGGCGCAGACCGCGTGGTAGCCCTTCTCGTCGCTGCGCGGCTGAAGGGGCGCAGCCGGGGTCAGGAAGTGGTAGCTCCAGGGCCGGAGCGAGGCACCTTTGACCACTCCAAACCGGAGTGAGAACGTCATCGGGCATTCGATCCCGGTAACGCAGACCTCGCCGTCTCCCTGCGCGCCGTGGCAGTCGCCCGCCGAGAAGAGCGCCCCGGGCACGAAAACCGGCAGGTAGAGCTTGGTGCCGGCCGTCAGGTGCCGGGTGTCGACGTTGCCGGCGCCCTTGGTCGGCGGCAGCACGGCGTGCTGGCCTGGCTCATCGGTCGCCACGCCCATCGTGCCGCAGAACGGGGCGACCGGAATGTGGATGTCGTGGCGGAGCTCGGCGCTCTTGCGGTCTCCCAGATCGAAGTAGCGGACGTAGGGATCCGGGAAGTCGGATGCCAGCAGTCCAAGGCCGGGCAGCAGCGCAGCCCACCCCCAGGACCCGGGCTTGAGCTCCAGGATCTCGACTTCAAGGGTGTCGCCTGGCTCCGCACCCTTGACGTAGACCGGTCCTCCCAGCGGGTAGAGCCGGTCGAAGTCCAGAGCGCCGAGCTTGGATGCCGGGTCGCCCTTTTTCAGCTGGCCCGCGGTCACCTCTTCGGTGTCGAAATGGACGACGTCGCCCTGCTCGATCTCGACCGCCGGCGGGATCGAGTTGTCCCACTTGAAGTGGTAGGTGTCCCGCCCGATCGTGTGCTCGCGCGCTGTAGCTCGTGCCATCATCGCTTCACCTCCTGCGTCGTTCCTTCTTTGATCGGTACCGCGTTCGCCCGCAGCACCTTCTTGTCGAACTTCCCCACCGAGGTCTTCGGTACCTCGTCGATGAAGCGCACCTCGTCCGGCAGCCACCATTTCGCCACCTTGTCCTTGAGGAAATCGATCACCTCTTCCTGCGTGACCTTGCCTTTGAATTCCGGCCGTGGCACCGCGTAGGCGATGGGCCGCTCGTCCCACTTCGGGTGCGCGAGGCCGATCACGGCGGCTTCCATGATCTTGGGGTGCGACATGATCGCGTTCTCGAGCTCCACCGACGAGATCCATTCGCCGCCTGACTTGATCACGTCCTTCGTGCGGTCGACGATCTCGATGTAACCCTCGGGCGTGATCTTGGCGACGTCGCCTGTGCGGAACCAGCCGTCCTCGGTCAGCTTGCCCGGGTCGTAGCCGTTGTGATAGCCGCGGGCGATCCAGGGGCCGCGGACCTGGATCTCGCCGAAGGCCACGCCGTCCCAGGGCAGCTCCTCGCCCGTCGCCGGGTCGCTGATCCGGATCTCCACGCCAGGCGAGATCGGCCCCTGGGTCAGCCGCGCGCTGAGCTCGTCCTCGGGCTTGGTGCCGGCTCGCGGCCGCGCCACGCTGCCTAGAGGCGAGGTCTCCGTCATGCCCCAGGCGTGCAGCATCCGCAGTCCGAGCGCATCCATCGACTCCATGAGGGCGCGGGGGATGGCCGAACCGCCGCAGATCACAGTGTGGACCTTGGGCAGTCGCTTGCCCGTCTCCTTCAGGTAGGCGACCGTGTTGATCCAGATCGTCGGAACGCCCGCCAGGATCGTGGCGCCCTCCTCCTCGGCGAGGTCGACCACCGACTTGGCGTCACCCATGAATCGATCGGGGAGCAGGACCTTGGACCCGGCCATCCCGCAGGCGTACGGCAGGCCCCAGCTGTTGGCGTGAAACATCGGGACGATCGGGAGGACGGTGTCGCGCTCGGTGATGGCCAGGCTGTCGGCCTGGAGCACGCCCATGGTGTGCAGGTACTGCGAGCGGTGGGAGTACACCACGCCCTTGGGGTTGCCGGTGGTGCCTGAGGTGTAGCACATGGCCGCGGCCATCCGTTCCGAGAGCTTCGGCCAGGGGTAGCTCGCGCTCTCAGCCTTCAGGAGAGTTTCATAGTCGAGGGTTTCGCCCACGCCGTTGTCGGTCGGCGATCCCGCCTGCGCATCGGTCATCACGACGATCTGCTCGACCGATGGAATCTTGCCCATCAGGGGCTTGAGAAGAGGAATCAGGGTCTGATCGACAAATAAAACCTTGTCTTCTGCGTCATTCACTATGAATTCGAGGTGCTGAGGAAACAACCGCAGGTTCAGCGTATGGAGGACCGCGCCCATGCAGGGCACGGCGTAATAGAGCTCGAGGTGCCGGTGATTGTTGTAGGCGAGAGTCGCCACGCGGTCGCCAGGCTTGATGCCGAGCCGCTTCAGCGCGCCGGCAAGCCGGTTGATGCGTGGCACCAGCTCGCCATTGGTCATGCGATGAACGCCCTGCTCGCGTTTCGTCACGACCTCTTTCTTCTGGTGCAGGCGCTCCACTCGCCAGAGCACATGCTGAAGAGAGAGCTCGTAGTCCTGCATCAACCCTTCCACTACGGACACCTCCAGTCCAACGAGTTCGAAGAGAAGGTCGTGAAAGGTCGATGGTAAAGCTCCCTGACGTACCATGCACACCCATGGTTGCTCCGGGTCGGGCCGACCTCCATATGCACACAACCGCCAGCGACGGCTGGCCGACGCCCCAGGAACTGGTCGATCACGCGGCTCGCAGAGCCTCGCTGAGCGTGATCGCAGTCACCGACCACGACACGATCGAGGGCGCCCTTCGGGCGCGCGATTACGCGGCCAAACGAGCGAGAGTCCACGTCATCGTCGGCGAAGAGGTGTCCAGCCGCGACGGCCACATCGTTGCTTTGTTCGTCGAGCGGCGCATCCGGCCGCGCATGTCGGCCGCTGCCACGGTCCACGCGATTCACGACCAGGGTGGCCTCGCGATCGCCGTGCACCCCTTCTGGCGCACCGAGCGCGTCGCGCGCAACGGTCGCGTTCATGGGGTCGGGTGGTTGGCCGCCGAGCTCGACTTCGATGGCATCGAGGTCGAGAACGCGACGCCCGGCTTTTATGTCTTCAACCAGCTCGCACGCCGCCTCAACCTCGGCCTCGGCGCCGCCGAGCTCGGCTCGTCAGATGCGCACATCCTCGACGCGGTTGGCCGCGCCTACACCGAGTTTCCCGGCAAGACCCCAGAGGCGCTGCGGACGGCGATTGAGTCCGGGACGACAGCGGCGCGCCGTCAGCGGTACCGCGCCATGGGACTGATGCGCTACGCAGCGTGGGGTCTGAACCACCAGCGGTACGCGGTAGGCTGAACGCCGCGCCCGCGTAGCTCAATGGATAGAGCGCCTGACTTCGGATCAGGAGGTTGCGAGTTCGACTCTTGCCGCGGGTACCTCCCACACCGCCTTCGCCGTCCGCCTACAGCATTCTCTCGAGCATGTGATCGAGCCGCTCCGCCTGGCCGTAGATATCGGCGGCGGGCACGCGCACGTCTTCGTCGTAGGCACGGTCTGCCTCTTTTACCTGGTCACTCATTTGCCGGATCCCGACCAGCGCCGCTGTGAACTCGCGGTTCAGCGTCGTGCGGGTCGTCTCGAGGTCACCGCGTGCTGCCCGAGGAGGACGGTCCGAATGTTCAGCGCGTAGAGCGCCGAGCTGAGCGCGACCGCCGCCGCAATGATTACGAAGGTCCACCGCCGACTGTCCAAGGCCCTCCACGCACTCATCTGACGAGCGAAGTTAAGCAACCGTGGCGGCGGATTCATCCGGCTTATCGCAAGGACCTGTAGAGGCCTTCTCCTTCAGGGGCCGTAAAGGTGAGTCTCATTGCACTCCGAAGGCATAGGCCGCCACCGCCGGGTAAAATCATCCGGCTGCAGCCGGGCGGCTGGCGGAACTGGTAGACGCGCACGTTTGAGGGGCGTGTGGGGTAACCCATCCGGGTTCGAGTCCCGGGTCGCCCACCACTCAGCTATCGAGGACTTTCAAGCATTCGCGAGCCTCACACTTAGTACGTGACCGACAGCAAGGAGCTGGATCCCGCCACCCAGTTCAAGCAGCTCTACGACCAGGAATACCTCTCGGTCTTCCGGTCCATCCGCGCCGTCGTCCTGGACTCGGCGGCGGCGGAGGACCTCACCCAGGAGACCTTCGTAAGGGCCTACCGCGCCCGCCACCGCTACACGCCCACAGCGCCACCGGGCGCCTGGCTGCGCCGGATCGGGATCAACCTCGCCATCTCACACCTGCGGCGCCAGAAGCTGGCGCGCTTCCTGCCCGCCCGGCTGTACATGGCGCCCGACCGCCGGGACTACGACCGGGCCGAGGCGCGTGACGTCGTCGGCAAGGCGATGGCCAACCTCAGCCCAAAGCTGCGCGCCGCTGTCGTCCTTCACTACTACGATGGACTGACGCGCGAGGAGATCGCTGCGGTATTGGGGGTGCCGGCCGGCACGGTCGCCTCCAGGATTGCGAAGGCGGTGGCGATCATGAGAAAAACGATCGGGAGCGACCAAGACCTGGACACCACGCGTTCGAGAAGTGAAGGTGCCTTACGTGGAAGATAAAGCCACACAGGGAGGGTTAAGTTCGCCCTCCGAATCCGACCTCACCCGGATGATCCGGGCGGAGGTCGACTCGTGGACCCCGCGCAAGGGCCCGGACTGGAGCGACGTCTTGATCCGTATTGCCGGCTCCGGGCCTTCGCCGTGGGTCGTCTACACCACCGCCAGCGTCGCCATGGTCGTGATCCTGATCGCCGCGTACGTGGTGGGCTCCGCGCTCCAGCTCGGGGCGCTCGCGCCGCCCCCCGCGCAGGTTCACCTGCCCTAAAACAGCTCGACTTCCTCCCCGATCCCGCGCGCTCGTGCCGCGGCGAGGACGGCGGAGCCCGCCGCCAGGTCCCAGAGCGCAAGGCCGTGCGACTCGAAGAGCGTGATCCCGGTCTCCTCGGGGCGCTGCCACTTCCCTGCGACCACCGCCCCCAGCTCGACAGCCCGGCTCCAATCGAACTTGCCCGCCTCGTGCGCTGCGATCAGGTCCCCGCTTTCGAGCTGGGCCGCGACCAGCTGGTCGACCACGATCGTCTTGGCTTTCGCCACGAGGTCGGCGGGCACCTCCGCCTTGTTGTGCCAGTTCGAGCCGGCGGCGATCACGAGCGCGTGAGGCTCGACCCAATCGGCCTCGAGCACGGGCGTCCTGCTGGTCGTCATCGTGACCACGACGTCCGCCCCCCGCACAGCGAGCTCCGCGCTTCCCGCCGCGACGGTGGCCACGCCCAGCTGGGCTTCCTGCTCCCTGGCGAACTCGGCCCGCCGCTCGTCGTGGCGGCTGAAGACCCGGAGCTCTTTGATCTCCAGGACGCGCGAGATGGCGAGCGCCTGGGTGCCGGCTTGCCAACCGGCTCCGATCATCGCGACCGTGGCCGGTCCGGGACGCGCCAGCGCCCTCGCCGCCACGGCTGAAGCCGCCCCGGTCCGGTAGGCGCCCATGAAATCGGCTTCGATCAAGGCCTCGAGCGAGCCGTCGAGGCCGAACAGCGTGACCAGCATCCTCATGTGGCCGTCCGCGACCGTGTAAGCCTTCACGCCGGTGCACCGCCCGCCCGGGTAAGACGCAAACATCACGTTGAGCACGCCCCCCGGGGGGAAGACCCGTCGCCGGGGCTCGTTCTGGGCCACGCCCTCCCCGAGCTCCTTCATGGCAGCGGTCACCGCAGCGATCACGTCGTCCATCTCGATCAGCTCCTGGACGTCGGCTTCGCGCAGGATCAGGGCCACGGCAGGGAGAATAGGGCACCCATGGCTCAACAACCTCTGAATGTCGGCCTGATCGGTCTGGGCACCGTGGGTGCGCAGGTGGCCGAGCGGATGCTGACGTGGCGGCCGCAGCTCTCCCGCCGCGCCGGCGTCGAGCTCTGCCTTCAGAAGGTGCTGGTCCGCGACCTGAAGAAGCCGCGGGCGGTCGAGATCGCCTCCGACCTCTTGACCGCCGATCCGGCCGCCGTACTCGAGAACCCCGCGATTGACGTCGTGCTGGAGGTGGCCGGCGGAGACGAGCCGATGCGCAGCTACCTCGAGCGCGCCATCCGGGCCGGCAAGCACGTGATCACAGCCAACAAGGTGGTGATGGCGAAGCATGGCCCTGAATTGCTCGACCTCGCCGCCGAGAAGAACGTCGACGTGTACTTCGAGGCCGCGGTCGGGGGCGGCATCCCGCTGATCAGCACCTTTCGCACCGACCTGCAGGCCAACACGATCAAGCAGGTGTCGGCCGTGATCAACGGGACGACCAACTACGTGCTGGGCCGGATGGCGGCGGCTGGACTGTCCCTCGGCGAAGCCGTGGCCGAGGCGCAGGCCGCGGGATTCGCGGAAGCCGATCCCACCGACGACATCGGCGGCTTCGACGCGGCTTACAAGCTCGCCATCCTCGGGTCGATCGCCTATGAGATCAAGGTGCGGCCCGGCGAGATCTACCGCGAGGGGATCGAAGGCGTCGAGGCGGTCGATTTCAGGTATGCGCGCGAGCTTGGTTTCGCGATCAAGCTGATCGCCCACACGCAGCGACACCCCGGGCGGGTCGAGGCTCGAGTGCATCCGGCGATGGTCCCGCTCGACCACCCGCTGGCGCGCGTCGAAGGCGCCGAGAACGCGGTCTTCGTCGAGGGCGACCTGGTCGGGCAGGTGCTGCTCGTCGGGCAGGGCGCCGGCGGCAGGCCCACCGCGTCGGCCGTGGTGGGTGACCTGATCGACCTCGCCCGCTCGATCCGCCGCGGCGTGCAGAGCCGCCCGTCTTTCAGCTTCGACGACCGTATCACCGTGGTCCCGATGGGCGAGGTGGTGACCCGTGCTTACTACCGGATACGTGTCGACGACAAGCCCGGCGTGCTGGCGGCCATCGGCCACGTTTTTGCGGAAGAAGGCGTCAGCATCTCGAGCTTCATACAAAAGGACGCGTGGTCGCAGGACCAGACCGCCGAGCTGGTGGTCACCACCCATCCGTCGTTCGACGCCAGCCTCCAGCGCGCGCGCGCACGCATGGCGGCGCTCGAATCGGTGCGGGCCGTGTCCTCTTTTCTACGCGTCTTCTAAATAGTTCGGTGGGGGTAATCGCTCGCTACCGCGAGCACCTGCCCGTCGGTGCATCCACTCCCGAGGTCGACCTGAGTGAGGGCTCGACGCCTCTGGTGCCGAGCCGCAACATCGGCCGGGCCCTTGGCCTCAAGCACCTCTACTTCAAGTACGAGGGTCTGAATCCGACCGGGTCGTTCAAGGATCGCGGGATGGTCGTCGCCGTAGCGAAGGCGCTCGAGGCCGGAAGCCGGGTGCTCATGTGCGCCTCGACCGGAAACACGTCAGCCTCGATGGCCGCGTACGCGGCCAGGATGGGAGTGCGTGCCATCGTCGTCGTGCCTTCCGGCGAGATCGCCATGAACAAGCTTTCGCAAGCCCTGATGTACGGGGCGAAGGTCGTCGCCCTCAAGGGCAACTTCGACTCGGCGTTGGAAACCGTCCGCGACCTGACGAGCCGTTACCCAGTCGCGCTCATGAACTCGATCAACCCGCACAGGATCGAAGGCCAGAAGACGGCCGCGTTCGAGATTGTCGACGCCCTCGGCGACGCGCCCGACTACCTGCTGCTGCCGGTCGGGAACGCAGGCAACATCACGGCTTACTGGAAGGGATTCCGCGAGTACCAGGCCGCGGGCAGAGCGTCGCGTCTCCCCCGCATGATCGGTGCGCAGGCCGAGGGCGCCGCTCCGATCGTGAACGGCCACGCCGTCGCCCACCCCACGACCGTCGCTTCGGCGATCCGGATCGGCAACCCGGCCTCGTGGGAGGGAGCGACCACGGCGCGCGATGATTCCGGCGGCATGATCGCCGCGGTCACCGACACGGAGATCCTTTCCGCGCAGATCCAGCTCGCGGGCAGCGAGGGCCTCTTCGCCGAGCCGGCCTCGGCGGCCCCTCTCGCGCTCCTTTACCGGCTGGTCCGCGAGGGCAAGATCGAAACGGACGCCATCACGGTCGTCGTCTTGACCGGTTCGGGTCTCAAAGACCCCGACGCGGCGCTTAAAAACGTGGAACCGCCCATCGAACTCGACGGCGACTCCCGCACACTAGCTAAGGTCTTGAAGCTGTGAGAAGAGCGGGGAGCGGGTAGTGCGGATCAGAGTGCCAGCTTCGATCGCCAACATCGGTCCCGGCTTCGACTGCATGGCGATGGCGATCGACCTCTGGCTCGAGGTCGAGGCGACGGAGGCCGGCCATCCTTCCTGGGACTACGAAGGCGAGGGCGCTGATTACCTCGCCGCACATGACAACCCGTTCACGCGCCTGAAGATGACGGGGAGGGTGCGCAGCGAGATTCCGCTCGGCGTGGGTCTCGGGAGCAGCGCGGCCGCGCGGCTGGCCGCCTCAGCTTTGAGCAGCCCGTGGGACGTGAAGAGCCATGTCATCGACGCGGGAGCCGACGAGGGTCACCTCGACAACGTGGCGGCCTCAGCCTCCGGCGGCATCCGCATCGTGTCGGAGCACATCGACGAGAAGCTTCCCAATCCCGGCTGGGGACTGGCCCTGTTCATCGCCAATCAGCCCGTACCGACCGAGAAGGCCCGCGCGGTCCTCCCTGACTCGGTGCCCCTCGACACCGCCGCATTCAACGCGGCGCGCACAGCGCTCCTCGTCCGCGCGATCGTCTCGAAACGTCCGTCGCTCCTCGGCGAGGCGCTGCGTGACCGGCTGCATCAGCCTCACCGGCTCCATCTGTATCCGTGGACCGCCGAGGTCATCCGCGTCGCCGAGGCGAGCGGGGCCTACGGCGCCGCCATCTGCGGCGCGGGCCCCAGCGTCTTTGCTTTTTGCGCTCCCTCGCAGGCGGCCCGCGTAGCCGCCGCGATGGAGTCGTCCTTTCCCGAGCGCGGAACCGCGCTGGTCACTCAGATCACCGACAAGGGCATGTTCCGCACGCTGTGATCATCGTCCAGAAATACGGTGGTACCTCGGTGGGTACCGCCGCCCGCATCCGGCGTGTGAGCCGCCGCATCGCCGCGACCGTGAAACAGGGCCACCAGGTCGTCGCCGTGGTTTCGGCGATGGGTCACACGACCGACCGTCTGATCGCGCTTGCCCAGAGCGTCAACCCAGAACCGCCGGCGCGCGAGCTCGACATGCTCGTCGCCAATGGCGAGACGATCACGGCTCCGCTGGTCGCGATGTGCCTGCAAGGCATGGGCGTCCCGGCGGTCTCTCTCTCCGGACTCCAGGCGGGCGTGCGCACCAGCGCACAGCATTCGAGAGCGCGCATCCAGGACATCAAGCCCGAGCGCATCCTCGAGACGTTGCGGGGCGGCAAGGTCGCGGTGGTCGCCGGCTTTCAAGGAGTCACGGCCGAGTTTGAGGTGACGACGCTCGGCCGGGGTGGCTCCGACACCACCGCCGTCGCCCTCGCAGCCGCGCTGAACGCCGGTTCGTGCGAGATCTACACCGACGTGGACGGCATCTTCACCGCCGATCCGCGACTGGTGAAAACGGCTCGCAAGCTGAGCCACATCCAGTACGACGAGATGCTCGAGCTGGCCGCGGTGGGCGCGCGCGTGATGCATCCAAGGGCGGTCGAGATCGGCGAGCTCTACGGCGTTCCGATCCACGTGCGGTCGAGCTTTCACGAAGGCGTGGGTACCATGATCGTCGCCCACGTACCAATGGAAGACAGAAAGCGCGTCCGAGGAATCGCGGAAGAAAGCAACGTCGCGAAGATCACAGTGGTCGGCGTGCCCGACCGGCCGGGCGTCGCGGCCGCGATCTTCGAGCCGCTCGGTGTGGCGGGCATCTCCGTCGACGTCATCGTTCAGAACATCGGGCGTTCGCGACGCACTGATCTCACGTTCTCGGTCGCGCAGTCGGACCTGAAGGCGGCGGAGAAGCTGGTCAAGGCGGCCGCGAAGACGATCGGTGCCACCAGGGTGGCGTCGGCGAGTGGAGTTGCCAAGCTGTCGATAGTCGGCACCGGGATGCTGGGCACCCCGGGCATCGCGGGCCGCATGTTCAGGGCGCTCGCCGATGCGGGCATCAACATCGAGATGATCAGCACCTCTGAGATCCGGATCACCTGTCTCGTCGCGCGGGACCAGGTCGAGAAGGGCGTCCGGATCCTGCACAAGACATTCGACCTGGATACCGAATAGTTGCCGGTCAACGTAGCGATCGTCGGCCCGGCCGGGGCGGGGAAGACCACGCTCTTCAACGCGCTGACCGGCGGCCGCGGAGCCGATGGTGTGGGCATGGTGGACGTGCCCGACGAGCGGTTGGATCGCTTGTCCGCCGCGGTCAAGCCGCTGAAGACGACCGCGGCGCAGGTGAGGGTCGAGGACACCCCGCCCGGCAGTCGCGCGCAGCGCGTCGCATTCGCTCGGCAGTCGGACGTGCTCGTCAAGGTCGCACGCTGCTTCGGCCCGCAGCCCGATCCCGCGGCCGAGCTCGAGGAATTTGCGCTCGACCTCGTGCTCGCCGACCTTGCCTCTGTCGAAAAACGTCTTGACGTCGTGGCCAAAGAGTCACGCGCCGGAAAAAAGGATGCGCAGGCCGAGCACGAGATCCTGACCGCGGCCAAGGAGCATCTCGACGGCGGCAAGCAGCTGCGCACCATGCGGCTCGAGCCAGACCAGCGGGCCATCCTGCTCGGCATCTTTCCGGTCACGCTCAAACCGGCGGTCTACGTCGCCAACGCCGCGGACGATCTGCTCCCCGGAGGAGGCGAGCCGGCGGCCAAGGTCGCCAAGCTGGCGGCGGGCGAGGGCGCGCCCGTGATCACCCTGTCGGCGCGGCTCGAGTCGGAGCTCGGCGAGCTGGACCCCTCAGAGCAGGCCGAGATGCGCGCAGGTTATGGAATCGACGAGTCCGGCCTTGGGCGCATCGCCCGCGCGGTGTGGGAAGCGGGCGGCCTCATCACCTACTTCACGGCCGGCGAACCAGAGGTGCGGGCGTGGCCGTGTGAGAAGGACGCGCCGGCCCCGATCGCCGCGAGCAAGATTCACACCGACTTCGAAAAGCACTTCATCCGCGCCGAGGTGACGTCGGTCGACGAGCTGGTGGCAGCCGGTTCCATGGACGCCCTACGCGCGGCCGGCAAATTGCGCGTCGAGGGACGCGACTACCGCGTGCAGGATGGCGACGTGGTCTTCTTTCGGATCGGACGCTGAACCGTCCGTCGGGATCGGGCGGCTAAGAATTTCCTAGAAAGAACGTCTGCCAGAGCTGGTAGCCGACCCATACGAGCGCGACCGCGAACAGTACGAATAGCAGCCATCTCATAGCGTGTTTAACGCGGGCCGCGCTTTGCGACTTGCGAGAAAACGCGAAGCGCCGACAATTTGAGCATGTCCTCTCTCCGGTTCAGCGGCGCCCACATCTGGGTGAGGGTCGACGGCTCGGACGCGGTCCTCGGCCTGAGCGAATACCTCCAGGACCAGATGGGTGAGATCACGAGATTGGACCTTCCCGACCTGGGCGATGTCCTGCGGGCCGGGCGGCGGATGGGCCACGTGGAGTCGGAAGAGGCCTCATCCCCGCTGGAGGCCCCCCTCAGCGGAGAGGTGATCGAGGTCAATCCCGAGGTGCTTGAAAACCCGGACCTGATCAACCTCGACGCCTACGCAGGCGGTTGGCTGCTGCGCATGCGGATCGACGATCCGCGGGAGCTGGAGGACCTGATCAACGAAGAAGAGTATGCCGAGCTGACGACCGAGGTCTGATCGGGGATCGGGGCAGATCTTGCCGGGGACACAATTGTTAAAGGTCTTGACAACAACTACATTCGGGGTTATAACTCTGCGCGGGACACAACATATCGTAGCCAACGTCTCAGCCGGTTGAGTCCCGCGGCCCAACGAAACAGGCAGGCGGATCGCACCCCGAGTCGCACCCCACGACCTAGCACCAGCTCCCCACACCGCCTGCCTGTTCTCAACCTTCACTAGACTTGGGGCCGTGAGCCGCAAGGGCAAAAAGCGAAGCAAGGGCAAGTTCCGCCCGCCGCTCAGGCCGCCCGGACCTCTGACGCCCGGGATGGGCGTGAGTGCGGCGGGCGTCGCCCAAGCCGGTGCGCCGCCCTCGCGGAGCGTCTCGCAGGCTCGGGTCGGCGGCGACCAGGCCCTGGTCCGCTCGGTGGAGATGTCGCTCGGGGCTCGCAACCAGTTCACCAAAGTGCGTGGCGGCCGGTTCATCGTCGAGTCGGCGGATCCCTCGATCCCGCTCGACCGCGTGCCTTACTTCACCAAGGACCTCGTGCGCCTGGCGATCGTCGGCGTGGCCATGGTGGTGCTGCTCGGCGTCGGATCGGTCGCGGTGCCGCTGCTCGTCAAATAGCGCCACTTTCGTAGACACTCGACGACCCCGCCGCTACCCTTCAACCCGATGGCGCAGCCTGATGCACCCACCTCGCACGCTTTAATCCACACCCTCCGCCAAAAGCACCGGGACCCCAACGCGAATCACAAGCACCCCATCAACAAGGCCCATTACGAGGGGGCAAGCCGCGGGGAGCGCATCGCGGACCAGGTGTCAGCAGCCTTAGGCTCGTGGCGCTTCATCATCATTCAGTCGACCTTCTTGCTCGCGTGGGCGGCAGTCAACTACTTCGGCCTACTCGTCTACCACTGGGATCCATACCCGTTCATCTTGCTCAATCTCGTGCTCTCCTTCCAGGCCACGTACGCGGGCCCCATCGTGCTGCTGGCGGGCAACCGCCACGCTCAGAAGGACCGCATCACGCTGGAGCACATGGCCGACGAGGCGGACAAGGGTGAGGAACAGATCAACCGCATCCTCATCGAGATCAAGAAGAACACGGACCTCACCCTGCGCATCCTCCAGGAGCTCGAGGCGGAGACCGCTTGATGTCATCTGACGCCCAACTCACCACTGCGCGGAGGACGGTCGCGGCCAAGCACAAGCACCCGGTCAACCAGCTCTTCCACGATGAGGCGACCCTAGGTGAGCGCGTCGCGGACCGGACTGCTGCGGGTATAGGTTCCTGGTGGTTCCTGATCATCCAGAGCATCCTCATCGCGATCTGGGTGACCCTCAACTCCATCGAATTCTTTACTCACAAATGGGACCTCTACCCGTTCATCCTCTTGAACCTGATGTTCACGATCCAGGCTGCCTTCACGGGTCCCGTCCTGTTACTTTCGGGTAACCGTCAGGCGCAGAAAGATCGCCTCCGGCTGGAGCACACGGCCGAGGTGGCGGAGACGGCTGAGAAGGCGACGCTGCAGATCCTCGAAGAGATCGAGCGCAACACCGAGGCCACCCTCAAGGTGCTCGAGCACCTCAAGAAGAGGCGCGACTCGAAGAGCCCCTCCGGAGCCCCAAGCTAGCCCACCCGTAAACTCAGCCGATGCGGGTGATCCTGTTCACGGGCAAAGGCGGCGTAGGCAAGACCTCCGTCGCCGCGGCGAGCGCGGTCAGGTGCGCGAAGGCTGGCTACCGGACGGTGATCATGAGCACCGACCCCGCGCACTCGCTCGGCGACTCGTTCGACATCGAGCTCGGCCCTGACCTGACGCCGATCACCGACAACCTGTGGGCTCATGAGGTCTCATCCCTCCACGAGATGCAGCGTCACTGGGCGAAGCTACATGAGTACGCCGCTGAAGTTTTTGCGACGCAGGGCCTGGATGAGGTGGTCGCGGATGAGGTGGCCAACCCACCCGGCATGGACGAGATCGCGTCTTTGATGTGGATCAAGCATTACGCGCAGCGCGCCGAGCACGATGTGCTCATCGTTGACTGCGCACCCACGGGCGAGACCCTCCAGCTGCTGACCTTCCCGGACGCGGCCAAATGGTGGCTCGACAAGATCTTTCCATGGCAGCGCCGTGCGATGCGCGTGGCGCGGCCCGTGCTGCAGCCAATGATCGGCATGCCCCTGCCTTCGGATGAGATCTACGCATCGCTCAAGGATCTGCTCCTCGACCTGGGCGGCATGCGCAAGCTGCTGACCGACTCGTCGATGACCACTGTCCGCATCGTGCTCAACCTGGAGAAGATGGTTGTCAAAGAGGCAAAGCGCGCATACACGTACCTGAGTCTTTTCGGTTACGTGACCGACGCGGTCATCGTCAACCGGCTGTTGCCGGGCGAGCTGCACGATGAGCTGTTCCGGAAGTGGCAGCTCATTCACGAGCGATACCGGGCGGAGGTCGAGCAGTCGTTTGCGGGCATCCCGATCTTCAACGTGCCGTTGTTCGATCGCGAGGTGGTCGGCGAGGAGATGCTCCTCCGCATGGCTCAGGAAACCTACGGCGAGCATGATCCAGCCCAGCACTTCGCCACCTCCAACCCACAGCGCATTGACAAGGAGGGAACCGATTACGTCCTGACGCTGAAGGTCCCGTTCGCCGACCGCTCGTCCGTCGACCTCAACCGCCACAACGGCGAGCTGTACGTGACGGTCGGCAACTACCGGCGCGAGATCGCTTTGCCGCGAGTGCTCGCGCAGCGCGACACGACGACTGCGACGATCCGGGACGGCGAGCTACGCGTGCGATTCGCACGTAAAGAGCAGAAGGCGACCACAAAGGAGAAAAAGAGATGAGCCGTGACGGGGAGCGCCTGATCGAGACGGTCAACGAGCTGGGGTCGCGCGTCGCCCACCTGCTGTCCGACATGGTGCCGCCGGCGGCCCAGGTGCACCTGCTGAACGCCCAGCGCGAGCTCATCACCGCGCTCATGCTCATCTACGAGCACCGGGCGACCGCGACGCCCGGCGCGCGGGGGCGGGCGACCGCGACCGGAGCTCGCCGTGCGCCGGCCCGACGGCGATCGCCCAGACGCGCCGGCAAAATCCCGATTGAGTAACTTCGTAGCCTTCCTCCTCGCGGCGCTGCTGCTGGTGCCCGCCCTCCTCGTCGCCATCCCGGTTCACGAGATGGGCCACGCCCTCGCCGCGTACTTCCTCGGCGACCGCTCGGTGCGCTACTTCGGCTACCTGACGCCCAATCCGCGGCGGTTCCTCGACCCCCTGGGAGTGATCGCTGTGTTCGTGGCCCTCGTGGGATGGGGACGGCGGGTGCCGGTCCAGCCGAATCGGATCAGCACGCCCGCGCAGCACGTCGTCCACGAGCTCGGAGGACCGGCGGCCAACCTCGTCGTCGCGATCGTCCTCGGCTTGCTCTGGCAGTTCCTGGGCCGGCTGGGGATGGCTTCGTCGCTGGAGCTGTCGCCCGCGCTGCTCGGAGCCGCGATCTACGTGATCGTGTTCCTGAACCTGTCGATGTTCGCCTTCCAGCTCCTGCCCATCCCTGGACTCGACGGTTGGGGGGTGATCGAGGCGATCTTTCGCAGCCGCAACGCGCGGTTCTTCTACAACGTCAACTCGCGAAGGCAGCAGATCTGGATCGGCTGCATCGTCGTGATCTTTCTCTTCCAGCTGTTCCAGGGCGCCAGCCTCCTGTCGATCGTGATGACGCCGTTCTACATGCCCGCGAGCCTAATCTCATTAGGCGGATGCAACGGTTACGCGATTCCCGGGTTCGTCGGACTTCACCCCTGCCTGCTGTAGGCGGGCTGGTGAACGAGCCCGCGTACGCGGACCTCGTGAGTCAGTTCGGGCACGCTCGGGTCGTAGAGGCGATCCGCAAGCAGGTCGATGCGGAGCGGAAAGGTGAGGAGACCAGCGGCGACGAGCGCGTGATGCTGGTCAGCGCCTCTTTGCGAGCGGCGGTCGCACCAAGGCTGCGCCACGTCATCAACGCCACGGGCGTGATCCTGCACACGAACCTCGGCCGAGCGCCGCTGTCGCGAGCCGCGGTGGACGCGCTGGCCGTCGCCGCCGGCTACAGCAACCTCGAGCTCGACCTCGACTCCGGCCGCCGCGGAGAGAGGGCGTCGCTGCTCTCAGGTTTGCTGACACAGCTCTTCGCATGTGACGCGGCGTTTGCGGTCAACAACAACGCAGCCGCGATCCTGCTTGCCTTGACCGCGCTGTGCAAGGGCAAGGAGGTCATCGTCTCGCGCGGGCAGCAGGTGGAGATCGGCGGCTCGTTTCGCATGCCGGACGTGATGCGCCTCTCGGGCGCGCGCATGATCGAGGTCGGCACGACCAACCGCACGCGGAAAGACGATTACGAAAACGCCATCACGACTCGAAGCGTCGCCCTTCTCCGCGTCCACACGTCCAACTTTCGCGTGGAGGGTTTCACCGAATCGGCATCCCTGGCCGAGATGGCAACGGTCGCCCATGGGCACGACCTGCTGCTCATTGACGACCTCGGCAGCGGCGCCGCTGAGCCGATCGCTGACGAACCGACCGTGGCCGAGTCGCTGCAGCACGCGGACGTGGTGACATTTTCCGGAGACAAATTGTTCGGCGGACCGCAGGCCGGCATCGTCCTGGGTCGCGGCGATGCCGGAGCTGCTGCCGTCAAGAAGATGTCACGCCACCCGCTGGCGCGCGCTGTCCGCATCGACAAGCTGACGCTGGCGGCTCTCGAGGCGACGGTGCGCCAGCGGCTCACGGGCAGTCTCGATGAGATACCTGTAGAGCGCATGATCCGAGCTCGGGTCGCCGACGTCCGACGCCGCGCCGCGATGTGGTCGGTCAAGCTCGAGGAGCGCGGCGTGCCGGTGACTTTGGTGGCAAGCGAGTCGGCGGTGGGCGGGGGGTCGGTGCCGGGCCACGGCCTGGCCACGGTGCTCCTCGCGATCTCTGGACCGGCGTCGCGGCTGGCCGCGGCGTTGAGGCACGGCGAGCCCCCGGTGATCGCGCGTATAGAGAAGGACGCGTGCTGCCTGGACCCGCGCACCGTCTTGAGGGGCGAGGATGAAACGCTCATCGACGCGGTGGAGGTGGCGTACAGGGGAGTCGCGCGATGAGCTTCGTCATCGGCACCGCCGGCCACATCGACCACGGCAAGTCGACTCTGATCACCGCGCTCACGGGCATCGATCCGGATCGCCTTGCCGAGGAGAAGCGGCGCGGGATGACGATCGACCTCGGGTTCGCTCACCTGCGGCTGCCGAGCGGGCTCGAGGTCGGCATCGTCGACGTTCCCGGCCACGCGCGTTTCATCCGCAACATGCTCGCCGGCACGCATGGGCTCGACGCCGTGATGCTGGTGATCGCGGCTGACGAGGGCGTCATGCCTCAGACGCGCGAGCATCTGGAGATCATCGACCTCCTCGACGTGCGTCGCGGCGTCGTCGTGCTCTCGAAAGTCGACCTGGTGGACGCGGAGTGGCTTGGCCTCATCACGGCGGAGGTCAAGACCGCCCTGAAGGGCACGTCGTTGGAGGGCGCGCAGGTGATTCCCTTCTCGGCTGTGAGCGGCGAGGGAAAGCCGGAGCTGGTCGGGGCGGTGGACGCGCTGCTCAAGGCGGCGGCCTCGCGGCCGGACCTCGAGCGGCCACGCCTGCCGATCGACCGCGTCTTCACCATGAGTGGCTTCGGCACCGTCGTGACTGGCACCCTCGTCGACGGCACGGTGAGTGTTGGCGACGAGCTGGAGGTGGTGCCGGCCGGCCGCCTGGCTCGGGTGCGAGGCCTGCAGCAGCACAACCGCAAGGTGGAGACCGCGGCGCCGGGCGGTCGGGTCGCGGCGAACCTGTCGGGTGTCGAGAAGCACGAACTCATGCGCGGGGACGTGCTGGCCCGCCCCAAGACGCTCGGCGCCACGCGCCGCGTCGACGCCACCGTGCGCGTGCTTGCGTCGGCGCCGCAACCGCTCGCGCACGGCGTCGAGCTCCTGCTGCACACGGGCACCTCCGAGGTGGGGTGCCGCCTGATCGTGCTCGAGGGTGACGCGATCGCGCCGGGGCACCAGGGCTGGGCGCAGCTCTACCTCGAACGACCGATCGCGGCAGCCGCGCAGGACCGTTTCATCCTCCGCGTGCCGAGCCCTTCGGCGACCGTCGCGGGGGGGAGGTTCGTCGACGTCAATCCGCGCAAGCACGCGCGGCACGACAGCATGGTTCGCGAGTCTCTCGAGCGGCGCGCCGCAGGTGAGGTCTTGCAGGAGGAGCTGCGCAAGTACCCGCGCGGGGTGACGGCGGCAGCGCTGCTGAAGGCCACGATGGCGCCAAAGGCGGATGTCGCGGTCCTGAAGGCCAGGCGCCTGGGCGAATGGCTCTTCGACTCAGGGGCGTGGGCAGCCATCTCCGACCGCGCGACGCAAGAGCTCACCGCCTACCACGGCTCGTTCCCGCTGCGAGAGGGGATGCCGCGCGAAGAGCTGCGCAGCAAGCTTGGAGTGTCACCGGGCTCGTTCCCGTCGATCGTCCAGGGCCTGTCCGAGGACGGCCGCCTGGTGGAGCGAGACGGTGCCCTCGGGTTGCCCGGCCATCGCGTCGAACTTAACGGTGACGTCGGACGCGCCGCCCCTTTGCTCGAGCTCCTCGGCCGGCAGCCGCTGGCTCCGCCGTCGCTCGCTGAAGCGACCCGGCAAGCCGGCGCGAGCCCGGAAGTCGTGCGCGCGCTGGCGCAGCGGGGAGACATCGTCCGGGTGGGCGACGACGTCGCCTTCACGAAAGACGCCTACGAGACGGCCGTCGCCCTGGTGCGCGAGATCATCTCGGCTAGCGGCTCGATCACGGTGGCCCAGCTGCGCGATCGCATGGGGGCCAGCCGCCGCCCGGTGCTCGCGCTGCTCGAGCATCTCGACTCCGAGCGCGTGACGCGCCGCGTCGGAGACGCTCGCGTGCTGAGGTAGAGTTCCCGCCAAATGCGCATCGCGGAGATCCTGTCGCGGCCCCGGCCGAGCGTTTCGTTCGAGTTCATGGCGCCACGCGACGAGAGCGAGGTCGAGGTGCTCGAGCGGACGGTGGCGACCCTGGCCGGCCACGCGCCCGACTGGGTCTCTGTGACCTATCGACTCCGAACGGGCGAGAAGACCCTCGAGCTCGTGACCCGTATCAAGCGCCACTACCACATCGAGGCGATGGCTCACCTGACCTGTGCGAACTCAGCCGACCGCACTCGCCAGATCCTTAACTGGATGGAGCGCGAGGGAATCGCCAACGTGCTCGCCCTGCGGGGCGACACGCAGACCGTGGGCCAGCCGTTCGTGCCCGCCGATCCCGAGCTCACGCACGGAAGCGACCTGGTCACCTTTGTGCGGCGCAACGGATACCGCTTCGGCATCGGGGCCGCCTGCAGCGCGGAAAAGCACCCGGAGAGCCCTGACCTGGAGCACGAGTTTCGATATCTGAAGCTCAAGGTGGAGGCGGGGGCCGATTTCCTGATCACTCAGCTGTTTTTCGACAATCGTTTCTACTTCGACCTGGTGGCGCGCGCGAGAGCGGCCGGCATCACCGTCCCGATCGTCCCCGGCCTGATGCCGGTGCCGAGCCGGCGCTCGCTGGCGGTGATGACGTCGATGTCAGGCGCGACCGTGCCTGTTGGTCTCCAAGCTTCCATCGAGCAAGCGGCGGACGAGGATGCCGTGCGCGCGATCGGCGTGCGGCACTGCATCGCGCAATGCGCAGAGCTCCTCGAGGCCGGCGTGCCGGGCCTTCACTTCTACACTTTCAACCGCGCCCGAGGACCGATCGAGATCCTCGCCGCCCTGCGAGGCCAGCAGCTGCTCGCGTCTTAGTCAGTTCCGATCGCGGCTACCCTTATCCGGCGATGTTGGCTGGAATCGACCTTGGCGGGACCCAGGTGCGGGTCGCGCTCGCCCGCTCGGACGGTAACCTGGTCGCGAGCGTCAAGACCAAGACGCCGTCGCTCGGGTCTCCTCAGGCAATGGTCGATTGGGCCGCTGCCGAGATCGACAAGCATCGCGGCCGCGAGAAGGTGCGCAGCATCACGATCGCGGCGCCCGGCCCGATCGACCTTAAGCACGGGGTGCTCGTCAACCCGCCGAACCTCCCCTGGAAGAACGTGCCCCTGGCCGCCATGCTCAGCAAGGCCACGGGCGCCAAGGTGCAGCTGGCGAACGACGCCGACATGGCCGGCCTCGGCGAGTTTCACCGCGGCGCGGGCCGCGGCACCCGCAACATGGTCTACATCACCTGGTCCACGGGTGTGGGTGGTGGGTTGATCATCGACGGCAAGCTTCATCGAGGGGCGCACGGATCGGCCGGCGAGGTCGGCCACATGATCATCGACCCCAACGGGCCCCTCGACACGTGCGGCCAGCGCGGCTGTCTCGAGGCGTTCATCGGCGGGGCGAACATCGCACGCGAGACAGGGCATACGGCGGCCGAGCTGTTCGCGGAAGCGGCGAAGGGCAGCAAGCCCGCGCGGATGGTCGTCGAGCGGGCGGCACGCTACATGGGCATGGCGTTGATCAGCCTGACGAACGTCATCGACCCGGAGATGTTCGTGATCGGCGGCGGCGTCTCCCGCTCGTGGGCGCTCGTCGAGCCGACGATCGTGGAAACCCTGCACTCGTCGCCGTTCATCAAGCCGGCCCGCCGGCCGCGCGTGCGCCGCGCCCGACTGGGCGATCGCGCCGGCCAGGTTGGAGCCGTGGAATGGGCGCGCATCAACCAGTAGCCCTGGATGACGAGGAGCTGCTTCGGCTCCTCAAGCAGGCGGTTACCGACCTCGATGCAAAGGCCTGGGTGGTCGGCGGTTACGTGCGGGACAAGCTCCTCGGCCGGCCTCACCCAAATCCCGACGTGGTCGTCGAGCGGGGCGACGCTCTGAGACTGGCTGAGCGCTTCGCCGAGCTTGCCGAGGTCGACCCGCCGGTCATGTTCGAGCGATTCGGCACGGCGCAGGTCACCCTTCCCGACCATCTCGTCGAGTTCGTCAACGCCCGAGCCGAGTCGTACTCGTCCGATTCGCGAAAACCAGATGTGCGGCGGGCCACCCTGGAGCAGGACCTGCGCAGGCGCGACTTCACGATCAACACGCTCCTCATGGATCTCGACGGTGAGATCCGCGACCCGCTCGGCGGACGCAGGGATCTCGATCTGGGCATCCTGCGCACGCCCGCGGACCCGCTCAGAACCTTTGCCGACGATCCGCTGCGCATGCTCCGCGCGGTTCGCTTCGCCTCTGAGCTCGGGTTCGAGATCGCGCCCGACCTGCTTCCCGCGATGCAAAAGATGAAGGGCAGGCTCGCGCCACCTGTTGTCTCGGTGGAGCGCATCGCAGACGAGCTGCGACGGATGCTGGTCTCGCCGCGGCCGCGCTTTGCCCTCGAGCTCCTGGACGCGGGCGGGCTGCTCGAGGTGGTGCTCCCGGAGGTCGCCGCCTGCAAGGGAGTCGAGCAGAGCGGCTATCACACGCACGACGTGTTCGGGCACACGCTGCTCACCGTCGAGCGGGTGCCGCCCGATCTCGTGCTCCGCCTGGCAGCGCTCTTCCACGACGTGGGCAAGCCTTTGACCGCCACCGGGGACGGCGCTTTCACCGGCCACGAGAACGTGGGAGCGGAGCTCGCCAGGTCCGCGCTCGAGCGTCTGCGCTTCTCACAGAAAGAGATCGAGACCGTCGTGAAGCTGGTGCGGCTTCACCTGCGACCCGTGTACTACAGCTCGGAGTGGTCCGACGGCGCGGTGCGACGATTGGCGCGCGATGCGGGTGCTGTGCTCGACCGCTCGATCGCGCTGGCCCGGGCAGACATCGGCGCCTCGGCCTATCCCGAGCCAGAGAAGCTGGACGAGCTGCAGGCCCGGATCCAGGCCGTGTTGAGCGAGCGGCCGTCCCGCCTCGCTCCACTGGTCACGGGCGAGGATGTGATGCGAGCCCGGGGGATAGCGCCGGGGCCGGAGGTCGGGCGCATCAAGAAACGACTCGAGGAGCTGGTCATCGACGGCGAGGTGGCGCCGGACCGCGAGGCGATCCTGGAGTACCTGGCCAACCACGCGGACGTATAGAACCCACTTTCTGATCAGGCCCGCAGCGGTTATGCTCGATAGGGGTAGGTAGGTGGGTCCTGGTTTGGAAACCGGGCAATAGGGAGGGTGCAACCATGACTGACGCATTGGCGGATACGGTCGACGTTTCCAGCTCGAACGGCGGGCCCGAGCCATATGGGCTCGAGCCGAAATCGACCGTGCTGGCAAGGGACGACGTGCTTTCTGGGAGGCTCCAGGTGAGAAGCGGCGGCCAGGTGCTCGGCAACTTCAGCGGTCACATCGACTGCGACGGCGACCTCATCATCGGTCCGGAGGCCCACGTCGAGGCCAACATCCGCACCGAGCGGGTGACCATCTCCGGCTTCGTCAAGGGCAACGTGGTCGCCTCAAACCGGTTGAAGATCACGACGACCGGGCGTCTCGAGGGCGACGCGAAGGTCGGGGCGCTGGTGGTCCAGGAGGGCGGAGTGCACCTCGGGGTGATCCGGGTTCATCCGGAAGGCGTGCCGGACTCTGAACCGGTGGCCATCGTCGACGCGACGCCGCGGGCTCCGGTCGTAGCTTTGAGGGCGATGCCAAGCCCAGTCGGCAAGGTCAGGAAGTTCTGGGGTGAGTTCTTCTAACCGACCCTACAAGAGGCCGGCCAGCGCCAAAGCGGCCTCCCCCCGCCCTGGGGAGGCCGCCGCTGCCCGAACGGCCCGGCCCAGGGGCTCTCCGCAAGCGGCCGCTCCGGGTAAAGCGGCAGGGCGAAACGCAACAGCATCCCGGCGGCGCGCCACGAAGGCTCGCAAGGCGATGGCAATCTCGCGCCAGCCCATTCAAAAGCCGCAGCGTTCTCAGTCACCGGGGCCGCTGCCAGCTTCACCGCCCGCAGCCGCCATTCCTCCGCGGCCGGGGCTGCGCCTTGCGGCTTCTGCCACGTCTCGACTCACCATCAAGCCGGGCCCGCCGACGGCAGCCCGAACACAGCTCAAGCTCTCGAGCAAACCGCGACCTTCGGGACCGCGGCTCCTGAGCCAGGTGGAGCTTGACGAGGACGAGGTCCTGATCGACGCGTTCGACGCCACTCTGGACGGGGTGCTGGTGCGCATCACGGCCGTGCTTGAGCGCACGTGCGTCTATGTCGACAGGGAGGGCGATCGCCGGCTGGCCCGCAAGAGCGATCTTTGGGTCGAAGCGGACCGGCTTCCGATCCGCCGCCGCAGCACCGTTTAGCGCGGTCTCCGCGGCGGCTTCGTATATGTTGCGTACCCGATGATCGAAGAGCCGAAGATCAATCGCAACCTGGCCCTCGAGCTGCTGCGCGTCACGGAGGCGGGCGCGCTCGCGGCGGCGCCTCTGCAAGGCCGAGGCAACAAGGAGGCGGCCGACGCCCGGGCCGTGGAGGCGATCCGTAACGCGCTCGCCTCGGTCGACATGAAAGGCACTGTGGTGATCGGCGAGGGCGAGAAGGACGAGGCCCCGATGCTTTACTTCGGGGAGCCGATCGGAAACGGCCTCGAACCAGAGGTCGACGTCGCGGTCGACCCGATCGAAGGCACGAGCCTGACCGCGTCTGGTCTTCCGGGCGCGATCTCGGTCGTCGCCCTCGCCGAGCGCGGGACGATGTTCACGACGCACGCCCACTACATGCAAAAGCTCGTGGTGGGCCGCCGCGCGCGCGGCGTCATCGACCTCGAGATGCCGGTCGAGTGGAACCTGCGGCGGATTGCGAAGGCCGAGGGCCTGCCGGTGCAGGAGCTGACGGTCGTGGTGCTCGAGCGTGAACGGAACAACGAAGTGATCGCCCAGATTCGCGACGTGGGGGCCCGCATCAAGCTGATCACCGCGGGCGACGTCGCGGCCGCGCTCGAAGCTGCGCTCGAGACGAGGTCTGGGGTCCACTGCATGATGGGCTCGGGCGGCGCCACCGAGGGCGTGCTCGCAGCCTGCGCGATCAAGACGATCGGCGGCGACATGCAGGCCAAGCTCCACTTCCGGGACGACCAGGAGAAGCAGATGGCCATCAAGGAGGGGCACAAGCCCAACCAGGTGCTCTGCCTCGACGACCTCTGCTCGGGCAACGACATCTTCTTCGCAGCGACCGGCATCACTTCCGGTGAGTTGCTCAAGGGAGTGCGCTACGAGGACGTGTACGCGTATACGCAATCGATGGTCCTGCGCTCCGCTTCCGGCACGATGCGCATCGTCGACGCCTATCACCCGATCGACAAGCTGCGGGCCAAAGGCATGCTTCCCGAGCAGGTCGCAGTCCGCTGAGCGCGTCCGATGCGGGGCAGTTCCTGGTCGCGGCCGGCAAATCGCTGGGCCCCGCGCAGTGGGAGTGGATCGCCACCGCCCGGATCGTCTCGCGACAGCGCCCGTCGACGGCGGCCCTCGAGCTCGCGCTTGAAGGTTTGCTGGGCGCCGCCGACCAGGCCATGGTCAGCGCATTCACCGGTGGGTTTCGCGTCTCCCAGACCCAGATCGCGATCAATAAGGCCCTGCCCGATACAGTCGCCGCGGCGGCCGCGCTCGAGTCGGCTCAGATCGTCGCCCTCGCGATCCTCGTGAGGGAACAGATGGACCCGGCGCAGTTCGAGGTCGCCTACCGGCCCTTCGCGACGATCCTTCCAGGCCCGGGCTACCAGCCTGCGCCGCCTGTCGACCGCCAGATCGCGGCATTTCTGAAGGCGCTGCCATCGCTCACCGGAGCGCCGGAAGCCGAGATCGCGGCGGTCGCCAGGGCACTGAGCGAGCTGCCCAAGCCCGTGGCCCCAACCCCAGGCGCGGTGGGTACGGTGGCCGCCGCTCTCCCCGGCCTCAACCCGGCCGCAAACTACGCGGCCGCCTGGAAAGAGGTGATCGCCACCGCCAACCAATCAGGCCGGACACACTCGTTCAGGGCGACGCAGGACAGCGCCGAACAGGCTGCCCCACACGACGGTCTGGGGATCGTCGGGTTCGCGGGCGTGGCGGCGGGCGGCATCTTCATGCGCGACATCCTGCCGATCGAGAAGGTTCTTCTGCTGTACGAACCTTTCGCAGCAGCCCTCCCGTACGAGTCGCTTCAGTAGCTCACTAAGCGGTTCTCACGCCGGCCGCTTTCTCCAGGCCCAGCTCTTCGACCGCCACTTCCCGCATCTTGAATTTCTGGACCTTGCCCGTGACCGTCATCGGGAAGGCGTCGACGAACTTCCAGTGCCGGGGGATCTTGTAGCTGGCGATCTTGCCCTTGCACCAGGCAGCGAGGTCCTCGCCCGACTGCGTCGCTCCCTCGCGCAGCTTGACCCAGGCCATGACCTCCTCGCCGTACTTCTCGGACGGGATCCCGATCACCTGCACGTCGGCGACGTCCGGATGGCCGTAGAGAAACTCTTCGACCTCGCGCGGATAGATGTTCTCGCCGCCGCGAATGATCATGTCCTTGATCCGGCCGACGATGTTGACGTATCCGTCGGCATCCATCGTCGCCAGGTCTCCTGTGTGCATCCAGCGTGCGCGGTCGATGGCCTGGCGGGTGGCCTCCTCGTTGTTCCAGTAGCCGAGCATGACCATGTACCCGCGGCTGCACAGCTCGCCAGCGGTGTCTCGTGGAACGATGGCCCCGGTGGCCGGGTCCACGATCTTGATCTCGACATGTGGATGGACGCGCCCGACCGTCGCCACGCGCTTCTCGAGAGGATCATCGGTGGCGCACTGGGTCGAGACGGGCGAGGTCTCGGTCATGCCGTAAGCGATGGTCATCTCCGGGATGTGCATCGTGGTCTGGACCTTCTTCATGACCTCGACCGGGCACGGCGAGCCGGCCATGATGCCCGTGCGCAGCGTGCTGAAGTCGAACTCCTTGAATCGAGGGTGCTCCAGCTCGGCGATGAACATCGTCGGCACGCCATACAGCGACGTGCAGCGCTCTCGTTCCACGGTCTCCATGGTCAGTACGGGGTCGAACGCCTCCGCGGGTATGACCATGGTCGCTCCGTGAGTCGTGCACGCGAGGTTGCCGAGCACCATGCCGAAGCAGTGATAAAAGGGCACCGGGATGCACACGCGGTCGCGCTCGCTGTAATGGAGCGCTTCGCCGATGAAGAAGCCGTTGTTGAGGATGTTGTGATGGGTCAGCGTCGCCCCTTTCGGAAATCCAGTCGTGCCTGAGGTGTACTGGATGTTGATGGGGTCGTCGAATTGCAGAGACGATTCGACCTCGTGCAACGTGGCCGCGCTCACCTTCGCCGCGGCGCGCTCGAGGCCTTCCCAGCCTTCGTCGATCACGAGCGTCTCGCGCAGATCTGGACACCTGTCCCTGACCTCGGCCACCATCGCCTTGTAGTCCGCCTGGCGAAAGCGGGCTGCGAGGACGAGAAAGCTGATCCCCGATTGGTTGAGGGCGTATTCGAGCTCGGTGGTGCGATACGCGGGATTGATGTTCACGAGGATCGCGCCCATCGCCGCGGTCGCGTACTGGACGATGACCCACTCGTATCGATTGGGCGACCAGATGCCTACACGATCACCTCTTTTCACGCCACGGGCCATGAGGCCGCGCGCGACGACCTCGCATTCCTCCACCAGCCGGCGGTAGGTCGTCCGGCGGTCCTGGTGGGCGGCGACCAGGGCTTCGCGATCTCCGAATCGCTCTGCGGTCCGCCTCAGGTTCTGGAAAATGGTCTCGCCCAGCAGCGGTACGTCGCTGGCGCCTTGCACGTAGCTCATCTCAGCCATCTCGACCCTCCTGAACTGATTGTGCGCCTGCGACCTCATCGTGGGAAAACAAACCCCTTGACAACGCATTCACTCCGTCGCAAGTTGGAGTCAGTTCGAAGCGTCCGGGACCACCGACAGCCCACGCAAAGGTTGGCCTCCACAAGTAGGCAACGGCCGTAAAGCGGCGCAGAAACCAGCAGCGTGTCACCCGGTGGCATCCGGTCGAGGCGGTGTCCGCTGCAGGCGCCGCCTCGTTTCTTGTCCCCATCCACGACAATCGCGGCGTGAACCGGCGCTCGCCACTCGACGATCGCCGCTTTCGAGCGGTGCTGCTCGCCATCGCCGGCATCCCGATCGCCGTCCTTTACGTCTGGCGCACCTTGATTCTGCCCGCGTTGTCCAACGCCGTGCCTGTCGATTTCAGCGCCAACTACATGGCGGCAGCGGCAAAGATCCGGGCGGGTCGCGACCCATACGACATCTGCGCCATCCGGGGGTGCGCGCACGCGGCGCAGACGTTCATCCCGCTACCGCTTGCCGGCGCGCAGTACGTCACCCCGCCACCTGTGGCCTGGATGCTGCAGCCGCTGGTCGGCGCGCCACCGCTGGTCCAGCTCGCGATCGTGATCGCAGTGCTGCAAGTGAGCGTCCTGGTCTTCCTGATCACCACGTTCCGAGCGACGAACGTCACGGACTGGCAGCTGGCCGCCCTGCTCGTCCTGGTGACGATCGGCTTCGAGCCGGTCGAGGGCAATTTCGATGAGGGCCAGGTCAACCTCGTGCTGCTCGCGTTGAGCGGCGTGTGGCTGCTGGCCTGGGTTGCGGGCGACCGATGGTGGGGCGGGGCCGCCGTAGGCGTGGCAACGGCGATCAAGCTCCTGCAGGCGCCGCTGGGCCTCCTGATGCTGTGGGGACGGCGCTGGCGGATGGTGGTGGGAGCTGTGCTGGCTGGGGTTGCCCTCTGGCTGCTGGCTGTGCCGCAGTACCTGCCCGAATATTTCCTGAAGGTGGCGCCGGTGCTATCAGCGGGGACGGGATTGTTCGAAAACCATTCGCCGGGTGGCACTGTGGCTCGCCTCATCGCCCCCGGCACCTTCCTGGGCGCCGTGAGGGACACGCCACCGGCGGCGCAAGCGATCACGACCGTCATCGCGCTCGCGGTTCTCGCAGTCACCTTCTGGGTCCTGCGCCGGCCGCAGAGCGATGGCCCTGGCCGTGCGCTTGAGGCGTCCGCGATAGTGGCGGTCACTCCCCTGGTCGCCAGCTATTCGTGGGGCACACACCTCGTCCTCCTGCTGCTGCCGATGCTCGTCCTCGTCGAGTGGGGGGTGCGGCGGCGCGACTGGACGATCCTGGGCCTGGTGGCCCTGGGATGGCTGCTGATTGGGCCCGGGCACAACTGGTTCCAGACGTTGCTCGTGTCCGGCTATTCGAACCTCGTTGTGCTTCGGTTAATGGCGGAGTTCGGAGTCGTCGGGATCACGAGCATTTGGGTCGCCAGCCTGATCGCCCTGCGGCGTCAGCGCACCGACTTGATCCGGCTCACCAACACGGTCCCGACGAACAGGAATACCACCGCGCTCGAGAAGACGATCCGGTAACCGCTGTTGCCGTGAGGCCCGTTGAGGTAGTCGATCAGCGGGCCGCCGAAGAAGGGGATGACCGCCTGAGGCATCGTCAGCGCGATATGGAAAAGGCCCATGTCCTTCGCGGACTGGCTCTTGTCCGGAAGCGTGTCGCAGGCAAGCGCCCAGTCGACCGCGAAGTACAGGCCATATCCGACTCCGTACGCGACGCCCAGGCCAAACACGAACGGGATGGCGGTGGGGTAGAAGGCGATGAAGACGATGGCAACGAAGGCCTGGGCTCCGCCGGATAGATACACGAAGGCCTTGCGCCGGTGCCATCGGTCCGAGAGCAAGCCGCCGAAGAAGCCGAAGGGCAGCGCCGTCACGACCACCACCAGGAGCCAGTTGGAGGTGAATGCGTCTGGGTTGGTTCCAGGTGTCAGGACGACGTCTCGGAAGAAGTTGTGGAGGTTGTAGAGGACCGCTGTGATGCCGGCCGAGATCATGAGGCGTGTGAAGACGACCCACGCAAAATCGCCTTCGTGAAGCGGCCGCAGGAATTCGCTGATCGCCTCGGCGAGCGAACGCCTCGGGTGCGGAGCGATGGGAGCCAGGCCCTCGTTGCGCGCCGCCCAGATCGTCGGGACAAGCGTGATCAGGATGACGGCTATGAACACCAGGTAGATGGCCCGGGTGGAGCCCATCAGCGAACTGACGCCAAGGCCGCCGCCGATTCCGAGCTGGGTCATGGTCGCGAGGAAGCCGCTGGCTTTGCCGAACTGCTGGGCAGGAACCACGTCGGGGATGATCCCGGCGTAGGCGGCGCCCGCGGCATTGAAGAAGAACTGCACGATCGCGTAGCCGACAACGATCTGCGGGTAATTGCCGGCCGTCATGAGCAGGATCAGGCCGGGAATTGTCAGTAGCGTGCCGGCGACCATGATCGGCCGGCGCCGCCCGAAGCGAGTGTTCAAACGATCTGACCAGGCCCCCACCAGCGGCGGCACGGTCATGGCGAGAAAGCCGCCGATGCCGATGGCAAATCCGATCGCACCGTTCTGGGATCCCTTCGACACGACGGCGTCGACCTGGCTCTGGATCAGCACGGTGGTCAGGGGGATCCAGAGGAAGTTGCTCCCGAACCAGAAGGCGCTCAGGGCGGTGTGGCGGAGGTTCCCGAAGGAGGCCTCCGTCGTCCCGGTGACTGCCGCCGCCGTGGCCATGGCGCAAGGCTAAGTTAAGTAGCTTTCGTATGGGGCTGAAAGGCTGTAGGCTTTGGCGGCCCTATGCCGAGTATCTTTTCGCGCGCCAAAGAGGTCTTGATCGATGTGCCACGTCATGGCAAGCTCGCCTACTGCCTTTTGCGGGACGAGCGGGTCCCAGCCGCACCGAAAGCGGTGCTGCTGGCCGCGCTCGGCGTGATCATCAGCCCGCTCGACTTCCCGGCCTGGATCCCGGTCCTCGGCGAGCTGGACATGCTGGCCTTGGGCATCCTGGCGGTCGAGACGTTTGTCGAGGCATGTCCGCAGGACGTGCGGCAGGAGCACGAGGCGGCGATCAAGGCAAAGGAAAGCACTTTCGATCGGGACGTACGCGACACCGTGGTCGCCGCGCGCTATAGCGCCGGTCGCCTGGCGAACCGCGTGCGCGCTCGACTACGTCGCAAGGATGAATATCAATCGGTATCGGAGGGCTTTGGCAATTGAAGGTGATGCTGACCAAGGATGTGGACAACGTCGGCCGGGCCGGCGATGTGAAAGACGTGGCCGACGGCTACGGGCGCAACTTTCTGTTGCGCCGGAACCTCGCCGTGCGGGCGGGCAATGGCGTTGAAACCGAGGCCAAGAGGCTGAAGGACGCAGCGGTCAAGCGCGAGACCAAAGATCGGGTTGAGGCCCAGGCGCTCGCCGATGAGATCGACAACAAGACGGTTGTGGTGCGGTTGAAGGTAGGGGCCGAGGACAAGGCGTTCGGCTCGATCACCAACCAGGACATCGCGGCCGCGCTCAAAGCCCAGCACCGGGTCGAGATCGACCGCCACAAGATCGACCTGAAGGAGCCCATCAGGACGCTTGGCGAGCACGAGGTCTCGCTCAAGCTGCACCGCGACGTCGCCGCCCACGTGAACGTGATCGTCACCCAGGACAGATAGGGATTCGCTAGTGGCGACCACGATCCCCCTCTCACCCGGGAGGGTGCCACCCCACGACCTGGACGCCGAGATGTCCGTGATCGGGTCGGTTCTACTCGACCCGCTTTCGGTCGCCAAAGTCCTCCAGTTCCTCCATCCCGAGGACTTCTACCGTGAGAACAACGGACAGATCTACCGCGCCGCGCTGGATCTGTTTGCCGCCGGCGAGCCGATCGACAACGTCACCCTCGCGGCGCAGCTTCAGACCATGGGGCTGCTCGACCGCGTGGGCGGCCGCGCGCAACTCGCCTCGATGCAGGGCGCGGTGCCGACCGCGGCGAACATCGAGTACTACGGCCGGATCGTCAAGGAGAAGGCGTACAAACGCCGGCTGATCTCGGCGGGTTCGAACATCGCGAGCTTCGGCTACGACGATTCGGTCGAGGCCGAAGAGGCGATTAACCAGGCGCAGTCGCTGGTGTTCGGGGTCGCGGACGACCGCGACCAGCGCGAGCTGATGCGGCTGTACGACCTGCTCGGGCCGGCGATGGAGCGGATCTCCTTGCAGATGGAGAGCGGTCAGGGGATCGTCGGTATCCCGACGGGGTTCCACGACCTGGACCGCATGACCGGCGGGTTCAAGGACTCGGACCTAATCATCGTGGCGGGGAGGCCGGCGATGGGGAAGTGTGCCCGCGCTAACACCATCATCGATGACCCTGATACGGGTGCTCGCCTCACTCTCGAAGAATGCGTCCGGCGCCGTGTTCCACATGTATTGGGTTTTACCGCGGATGGTCGGGTCACGCCACAAGACATTGCCGAATGGGTCGATAGCGGCATCAAGCCGTGCTACAAGGTGACGACTCGGACGGGACGCTCAGTTGAAGTCACTGGCCACCACCCGTTTCTAACTGTGCGCGGCTGGCAGCCCCTACACGACATTGTGGTGGGTGAAAGAATCGCGGTACCGCGAGCTGTGCCAACTTTCGGAACGGACCAGTCGCTCTCACTAGATATGATCCGACTGCTCGGATACTTCATCGCAGAGGGCGCCCTCACGATTGGCACGCCCAGCATCACAAATGCAGATTCCGAGATCGTTGATGACTACATCGCTTCGGTTCTCAACAACTTCCCACAGTTGCGGATTCGTCGCCAAGGCATTGCATATTTCGCATCTGGCCAACATGGCCGCAAGAATAATCCGGTTCGCGAGTGGCTCAAGTCATTAGACCTTTGGGGCAAGAAGGCCGAGCACAAGCGGTTTCCACACTGCGTTTGGCTATGGGATAGGCCACGATTGGCCGAATTCGTCAGGGCCATCATGAGCTGCGACGGAACGATCTACTCAATGGGCGGTTACCCACGTATCGAATTTGCGGTGGCTTCGGAAGGCCTGGCGCAAGACATGCATCACGCATTCGCAAGGTTTGGGATTTTGGCGAAGCTCTGGAAGAAGAAGGACCGCTGCTGGCGTGTAGAGATCACCGAGCCAGCCTCGGTTGAGTTTTACCAACGAACTATCGGATGGATCGGCGAAAAGAGTCATCGCTTTCAAGCGAGTCCAACCTATCGGCGAGGCAATCTCGGTCTCCTTCCAAAGGAAATTTGGCGAGAAATCCGGGCTGCCGCTGAAATGCGGGGTTTGACACTGACTGCGGTGGCCACGCGCGCCGGCGAGCGGGGTGCCGGCCAGCGTGGCTTCAACCCGCACACGTCGCGGGGGATCTCGCAGGGACGCCTTGCCAACTACGCCGATGTGCTTCGCGACCGTGCGTTGTCGCAGCTCGCGAGTAGCCAGATCTATTGGGATGAGATCACTTCAATCGAGCCCACTGGCGAGCACCAGGTTTATGACCTCGCGGTCCCGGAAACTCACAACTTCGTCGCCCAGGACATCCTGGTCCACAACACTTCTCTGGCCCTGAACATCGCGCTGCACTCAGCGTTGGAGGCCAACAAGTCCGTCGCGATCTTCAGCCTCGAGATGTCCAAGGAACAGCTGACCGAGCGATTGCTCACTGAGCAGGCGCAGATCGATGCTCAGCGCATGCATCGAGGACTGTTGACGGAGGCAGAATTCGACCGTGTGTCGAACGCTCTGGGGCCGTTAGGAGAAGCAAAGATCTTCATCGACGACACGCCGGTGATGGACGAGCTGAGCCTTCAGCTCAAAGCTCGCCAGGCAAAGATGCGGCACGGCATCGACATGATCCTCATCGACTACCTGCAGCTGATGCACGGTCGAGCGCGCGGCGATGACAACCGCGTCCAGGAGGTGTCATCGATCTCGCGTGCCCTGAAGGGATTGGCCCGCGAGCTGCGCATCCCGGTGATCGCCATCTCGCAGCTGAGCCGCGCCCCGGAGCAAAGACCGGACAAGCGCCCGATCCTGAGCGACCTTCGGGAGTCAGGGTGTCTTGCAGGCGACACCCGCATCTACCTTCCCGACACCAGGTCCTTTATCCCGATTGGTGACCTCGCCGGCCGCACTGACTTCCGCGTGTTGGCTCGCGACGAAATGGGGGAGCGCCTGATCCCAAAGGCTGTCACGAACTCATTTTCGACGGGCACCAAAGCTGTCTTCCGGTTGGTTACTCGATCGGGAGAGGGCAGCATTCGGGCGACTGCAAATCACAAGTTCTTGACCAGGAACGGCTGGCGCAGACTCGACAGGATTGCTCCAGGCGAAGAGATAGCACTGGTGGATTCGTGGGGCCGCGTCGAGCGTATCGAACCAGATGGGGTCGACGAAGTGTACGACCTGACAGTAGAAGATCTACACAACTTCGTAGCAGAAAATGTTATAGCGCATAACAGCATAGAGCAGGACTCGGACGTCGTGATGTTTCTCTTCAGGCCCGAGTACTACAAGTCGGATGAGCGCCCCGGCATAGCCGAGCTCATCGTCGCCAAGCACCGCAATGGCCCGACGGGGATGATCGAGCTCAAATTCCGCCGCGACCACACACGGTTCTACAACCTAGAGACGCGCCGGCCCGAACCAGGAACCGAGTAAGGCCGTGGTCATCATCCTCGTGGGTGGCCAGTGGGGCGACGAAGGCAAGGGCAAGGTGATCGACTTCCTCGCCGCCAAAGCGGACATGGTCATCCGCTCGCAAGGGGGCAACAACGCAGGCCACACAGTCATCACAGAGCATGGCGAGTTCAAGTTCCAGCTCATGCCGTCGGGCATCTTGTACCCGGACTGCGTGTGCGTCATCGGCAACGGAGTCGTCGTCGACCCGATCGTGCTGCTGCGTGAGATCTCCCAACTGCGCGAACGGGGCATCGAGCCGAAGAACCTGATCGTCAGCGAGCGTGCCCACATGGTCATGCGCTACCACCCACTGTTCGACCAGCTGGAGGAGGAAGCCCGCGGCGACGACCGCCTGGGCACCACGTGGCGTGGCATCGGACCGGCCTACGCGGACAAGGTGCGGCGCATCGGCTTTCGCATCGGCGACCTCCAGA
>DATMKM010000092.1:0-2987 GCA_035571315.1 Candidatus Acidiferrum sp. | reverse complement strand
GCGAAGAATGCTGCATTCGCTCCGGCCGGAGGCGACATTCTGAAGGTCAGACGCTTCCTGTGGGCCGAGGTGGCGTTCTTCGCCCTCATTCCGGCGTGTGCCGCAGCGATGGCGCGCGGCTACGGCTCGTTTGCCCACTGACGGTCAGCACCTGTCTGGAGATTTCCCCGACCAAATCCACTGACGGGAATCCGAAATCCCGCAAAGCAAATGCTCGAACCAAGCTGGCGAGTCGCATCCTCCGGCAAAATCGGCCTAGAGGCCTTGCGGATGGGTCCGCTTCAGCGCGCATTCCGGCTTCACAATTGAGACTTTGATTTTCGCTTTCGCGCCGTACGTTCTCTCTTCGCCGCAACCCTCCGCGCCGCGGCGAGCGCGGCCCGCGCCCAAATGACAAGCTCATCGGGCTCGTCGAACAGGCGCTCCGGAGCGCGCCAGAACGAAAGATCGATGGTGCCGCCCTTCTTCTGGTAGTCGAGGGGTGGAAACGACTCGGCTTCCTTGAAGGCCGCGCAGTTGTCGTCGTCGACCCGGAAGTAGAGCGTGTTGTCCCTCACCATCCCGAGCATGAACCCGTCGCAGAACACGCCGGTCTTGCCGAACATGCGCCGCATGGCGATGCGGACCGAGCGGCGCGAGCTGATCGCGCAAGAACTCGGCAAAGCGGTCGCTGGCGACCATCCTCAATCCTCGGCGAGTCTAAGTTCGCGAATACGATAACGTCATCGCTTCCGGAGCGCTTTCGACGGTTGAGCCTGTGCGTACGGGGAAGGTGCTCCGTGTCTTGTAGAAACGATCCGCGCGCGGCTTCGGTCCAGACAACTCTTCACCGAAGCGACTCGAGCAACGCCTTCGCGCCTTGCAGAACCGGCGTGTCGAGGCCTTCAGTGAACCAATTGTAGATCGGCGCCAGCAGATCGCTGGCCGCACCGCGTTTGCCCTGGTCGCGCCAGAGGCGCGCAAGGCTGGTGGCGGCACGCAGCTCGAATATTCTCGCGCTCTGGCGTTTCGCGACGGCGAGCGCCTTTTCATAGCTTTGCTCCGCGGCCGCTTGATCGCCTGTTGCAGCGAGCAACTCGCCACGGACACGATGCAACTCGGCCTCGCTGAACCGCTCGTCGGTTTTCTCCATGATCTGCGCGGCGTCCGCGGCGTACCCCAGCCCCTTGACCGGATTCCCGAGCCTGGCCTGGGCCTCGGCGAGCAATGTGAGCGCCCATGGGGTGTGCACGACGCCACCGGTATCACGCGCCAGCGAAAGCCCGCGCGTGAGCAGGGGGAGGCCTTCGTCTCCCTGGCCGAGCGCACTCAACGACCACCCGCGGCATACCAGCGCCCAGCCGAGCCAAAACGGAAAACCGTGTTCGTTCGACAGAGTTATGGCCTCTTCCGCGTGCCGTTGCAGCGCATGAACCGAACCGCTGACCCACTCGGTCCAAGACGCCCAGAACAACACGTCGACGCGTGTGAGCGCGTGCCCCAGCCGGCGGGACTCCGACACCGCCTCCTCCACCCGCGACCGTGCCTGGTCGATGTACCCCAGGATCGCCAATGTCGCTGCGAGGTGGACGAGGGTCCCGGCGTATTGCCCCGCCACATTGAGCGCGCGATGTGCCGGGTCGCTCAAGCCAAGAGACTGTTCGAAACGGGCGTGGGCGGCCGTGATCTCCCCGAGAAAGAAGCAACTGAGCCCGTCGGAGAAAATCCCCAGCAGCCGCGCGGTCTCATCGCCTCGGGCCTTGCCGAATTCCTCCATCTCCTTGGCCAGCGACCGCGCCAGCTTGTGCTCGGCGCGGGCCAGGTGGAAATTCCATTGTGAACCGAGCAGTGGAAGGACATAGTCGGATCGATCAAGCTGCTTGGCGAGCGCTCGTGCCCGCACGATGGTCTCGGCCACGGCCGGGGCCGAATACCCGCTCGTCGCGATCAGAGCCTGGCTCAGCGCAATCTGCAGGTCGAGTTCCTGCTGGGTGCGGCAGGGGTCCTCAGGCAGGGTCGACAGCAGGTCCAGTCCCTTCCGCAACTGCGACACCGCTTCCGTCGTCGCCGAGCGCGCCGTGGACTGCCGGCCAGCCTTCAGCCAGTAGCCTACGGCCTTCTCGTCGAGCCCCGCTCGGGTGCAATGCTGCGCCAGGATGGCCGGCTCAGCCGCCACGCTCTCGGAGAACCGGCTCTCGAGCGTCGCGGCAATGCGGGCATGCAACTGCTGCCGCCGCCGCCGCAGCAACGTGCTGTAGGCGGCGTCCTGCACCAGCGCGTGTTTGAACGTGTACTCGGCGTCGGGCGGGGTCCCCTCCCTGAAGATCAGGTCGGCCTGCACCAGCTGCTCCAGCGTGTCGTCGAGTTGACGCTGTGGCACCTGGGCCACGGCGCTGATCAGCTCGTGTGAGAACGACCGGCCGAGCGCCGCTCCGATCTGCGCGATCTCGCGGCTCGTGGCCAGCCGATCGAGCCGGGCTAGCAACGAGGCCTGGAGTGACGTGGGGATCGCGAACGGCGCCACCGGGCCCGTCGCTGCGTAATGGCCATCCGCTTCCTCGACCAGACCACTCTCGACAACCGATTTCGTCAACTCCTCTATGAAGAGCGGCACGCCATCGGTGCGATCGACAATATGGTCCGCGATTTCCTGGGGCAGCGCCTTGCCGCCGGTGAGATGGACGATCATCTCGGCGCGCTGGCGTGGCGGCAGGCGGTCGAGATTGAGCATGGTAACGTGAGATCGCCCGAGCCAAGGCGGCGTGAACTCCGGGCGGAAGGTAAGGATCATCATCACCCGCAGCGTGGAGACCCGGTCGATGAAGAGGTCCAGGGACTCGCGTGTCGTGGGATCGCTCCAGTGCAGGTCCTCCCACACCATCAGCACCGGTTGACGCGCCGCCAGTCCCTCGAGCTGCGCCAATTGCGCGCGAAGCGTTTTCTCCTTCCGCTTCTGCGGCGTCAGGTTCACGGGCGGATAGCGGTCGCCCATCGGGATCGACAGCAGG
>DATMKM010000091.1:0-2391 GCA_035571315.1 Candidatus Acidiferrum sp. | reverse complement strand
CCTTCGGCTCGAGCCTCACCCTGGCAAAGCGCTTGGCCCCGAGCTGGAACACGTGCTCGGCGCCAGCCCTGAGCGTAAGCCCCCGATCGCTCACACGGACACCGTCGATCTTGACCGCGCCCTCCTCGATCTTGCGGTTCGCCTCCGAGGTGCTGGCGGCGAGCCCGGCCTCCTTGAGGAGATTCGCGATACGCAGACCCTGCCCGTCGACCGCAAGCACGTTTACAGGCAGATCCTGCGGCACTGCCTTCTCGCTCACGCGCGCCATGAAATTCTGCTGAGCGCGCGTCGCGGCGGCGGCGTCGTGGAAGCGCGCCACCAGCTCGTGGGCGAGCTCGAGCTTGATGTCGCGCGGGTTGCGCCCCTCTCCGGCCGCGCGCTTGAGCTGCGCGATGTCGGCGAGCGGACGGAATGAGAGCAGCTCGTAATAGCGCCACATGAGGGCGTCGGAGATCGACATCACCTTGCCGAACATGCTGTCCGGGTTCTCAGTGATGCCGATGTAGTTGCCGAGGGACTTCGACATCTTGTTGACGCCGTCGGTCCCTTCGAGCAGCGGCATCGTGAGCACCACCTGCCGCTCCTGGCCGTAGGCTTCCTGCAGAGTACGCCCGACGAGCAGATTGAACTTCTGATCCGTGCCGCCGAGCTCGACGTCGGCGCGCATCGCGACCGAGTCGTAGCCCTGGGCGAGCGGGTAGAGGAACTCGTGGATCGAGATCGGCTGGCCCGACTTGTAGCGCTTGTCGAAGTCATCGCGTTCGAGCATGCGCGCCACGGTGTAGTGGGCCGCGAGCCGCACCACGTCCGCCGCCGTGAGCGGCGACAGCCAGCGGGAGTTGAAGTCGATGCGCGTGCGCTCGCGATCGAGGATCCTGAACACCTGTGATTCGTAGGTGCGCGCGTTCGCCTGGATCTCCTCGACGCTGAGAGCGGGGCGCGTCGCATTGCGCCCGCTGGGATCGCCGATCATCCCGGTGAAGTCGCCGATGAGAAACGTGACCTCGTGGCCGAGCTGCTGGAACTGGCGCATCTTGTTGAGCAGCACCGTGTGCCCGAGATGCAGATCCGGCGCGGTCGGATCGAATCCCGCCTTCACCTTGAGCGCACTGCCGCGCTTCAGCTTCTTCTCAAGCTCTGGTCGCGTGAGCACTTCGCTGGCGCCACGCTCGAGCTCGGCGATCTGTTGGTCGAAATTCATCGTAAGTCGTGAACCCCGTTATGGACGCGCTCGTTATGGGCTCGTTAAGGTGCTGTTGGGCACACTCTAACCTGTGCGTTGACCTTGGCAGCACGGCCCGGTACGGTTTGCCCTTCAGTGCCTCTGAGAAGACATTCACGTAAGTCTAGACGATGGCAACACGTTTCCGTCTCCCGCGACCCTCGTTCGCCTTCTTCCTCCAGGCGACGGCCTGCCTGGTGGTTGCGTGGTCGCTGTGGAGCGGGGGACTGACCGGACCGCAGACGCCGCCGGGCGCGGAGCAGCCCCCTGGGGCCAGCGCGCCTGACGGCGCCCGTATCAATCCCTTTAAGGAGGGCGTGATCGACCGCTCCGGCACCGCGGCGAGCGCGACTCCCGCCGATGCCGCGAGCGCCGCTACTGCAACGCCCACGGTTCCAATCGCCGACCCGGCAGCCGCTGTGACCTCGACCGGCGCGGCCGCCAGCTTCCAGGGTGCGCAGCTCGCACTCTCCTCGATCGACGTCATCGTGAGCCGCAACGACACGCTGGACCGGATCTTCCGCCGCCTGAAGCTGAACGTCGCCGACCTCACATCGCTGCGCGCCCTGCCCGGTCTGAGGACCCGTCTCGACGCCCTCCGCCCGGGCGAATCCCTCCACTTCACCCACCGGGACGGCGAGCTCTTCAGCCTCAGGCGCCGCCTGAACGACGGCGAGACGCTCCAGGTCACCCGTTCCGGTGACGGCCTCAAGGCCGACGTGATCGCCAACCCCCTCGAGACGCGCACACGCACCGTCGGCGCAAAGATCTACACCTCGCTCTTCGAGGCGGTCGCGGCCGCCGGCGCGCATGATCAGATCGCCGTGGAGCTCGCCGATATCTTCGGCTGGGACGTCGACTTCGTGCTCGACGTGCGGCCCGGGGACTCGTTCGTCGCCACCTACCAGGAGATCTGGCGCGACGGGCATTACCTGAAAGACGGGCCGGTGCTCGCCGCCTCGTTCGTCAACCAGACGCACGAATACCGCGCAGTGCGCTACACGAACCCGAACGGTGTCACCAGCTACTACGCGCCCGATGGGCGCAGCATGCGCAGGGAGTTCCTGCGCGCGCCGCTCGAGTTCAGCCGCGTGAGCTCAGGCTTCAACAACACGCGCATGCACCCGATCCTCAACCGCATCCGCGCCCACAAGGGCGTCGACTATGCG
>DATMKM010000090.1:0-4979 GCA_035571315.1 Candidatus Acidiferrum sp. | reverse complement strand
CGAGGCGCTCATGCGGCGCGCGATCTCGTCCTTCCAGCAGCTCGTGACGCTCGCGCCGCACCTGCCGGCGGAGCTGTCCAGCGCAGCCGGCGCGATCGACGACCCGCTGCACCTGGCGTACTACATCGCCAACCACATCCGCCTCACCACCGAGCAGCGGCAGGAGATCCTCGAGCTGGGCTCCGCCAAGGAGAAGCTCGAGCGCCTGCTCGGCCACATGGCGCACGAGCTTGAGGTGCTGGAGCTCGGGCGGAAGATCCAGTCGCAGGCCGAAGAGCAGATGGGCAAGGCCCAGCGCGAGTACTTCCTGCGCGAGCAGCTCAAGGCGATCCAGCGCGAGCTTGGCGAGCTCGACAGCGAGCACGGAGAGCTGGTCGAGCTGCGGGAGCGGATCGAGAAGGCGGGCCTTCCGGCTGAAGCCAAGCGCGAGGCGGACCGCGAGATCTCGCGCCTGGAGCGCATTCCGTCGGCGTCACCCGAGTCGTCGGTCATACGCACGTACCTGGAGCTGATCGTGTCCCTGCCCTGGAACGTGTCGACGGGCGGCGAGGTCGACGTGAAGAAAGCGCGAGCAATCCTCGACGCGGATCACTACGACCTCGACAAGGTGAAGCAGCGCATCGTCGAGCACCTGGCGGTGCGACGGCTGAAGCAGCAACGTGGTTTGACGGATCGAGGGCGCGAGCCGATCCTGTGCTTCGTCGGGCCACCGGGCGTGGGCAAGACCTCGCTAGGCCAGTCGATCGCGCGGGCGATGGGTCGGAAGTTTGCGCGGGCGTCACTGGGTGGCGTGCACGACGAGGCCGAGATTCGCGGGCATCGGCGCACTTACATCGGAGCGATGCCAGGCCGCGTGCTGCAGGCGATCCGGCGGGCGGAATCCAACGACCCGGTGTTCATGCTCGACGAGGTGGACAAGATCGGGGCGGACTGGCGCGGGGATCCTTCGTCGGCCCTGTTGGAGGTGCTGGACCCGGAGCAGAACAAGGACTTCCGCGACAACTACCTGGACGTGCCGTTCGACCTGTCGAAGGTGATGTTCATCACGACCGCCAACACGCTCGACACCATTCCTCCCGCGCTGCGTGACCGCATGGAGGTGCTGAACCTCTCCGGCTACACGGAAGAGGAGAAGGTGCAGATCGCCCAGCGCTTTTTGATCCCCAAGCAGCTGATCGCCCACGGGCTGCGGCCGGACGAGATCTCCATTTCAGAGGAGGCCGTGCGACTGATCATCCGCCAGTACACGCGCGAAGCCGGCGTGCGCAATCTCGAGCGCGAGATCGCGTCGGTGATGCGGCGCGACGTCGCGGACATGGCGGTGCGCAAGCGTTCACGCGCCGCTGTGGATGACGTGAAGCGCGTGCGCGCGGCGCTCGGCAAGCGCCGTCACTACGACGAGATCGCGGAGCGGATCGACCGGCCCGGCGTGGCGACCGGATTGGTATGGACGCCGACAGGTGGCGAGATCATCTTCGTCGAGGCGGCTCTCACACCGGGCAAGGGCGAGCTGAAGCTGACCGGTCAGCTGGGTGAGGTGATGAAGGAGTCGGCGTCGGCGGCGCTGTCGTACTTGAAGTCGCGGGCTGTTGCGTTGGGTATCGACCCCTTGTTGTTCGACAAGAACGACATCCACATCCACGTACCAGCCGGCGCCCAGCCCAAGGAAGGGCCGTCCGCGGGCGTCACGGTCTTGACCGCGATGGCGTCGCTGCTGACCGGCCGGCCGGTGCGCGATGACGTGGCGATGACGGGCGAGATCACCCTGCGCGGGCGCGTGCTGCCGATCGGCGGGATCAAGGAGAAGGTGCTGGGCGCGCACCGCGCCGGCTTGCGGCGCGTGCTGCTGCCGAGGCGCAACGAGGCGGACCTCGATGACATCCCCGCTGATCTGCGCAAGGAGATGCAGCTCGTGTTGATCGAGTCGATCGACGAGGTGCTGCGCGAAGCGCTCACGCCAAAGCTCGCGGTTGTGTCGTCCAACGGCGCGGGCACTGCTTCGCGGGCGCGCGCGGCTAGCGGTGCTGGTGCTGCGCGCGCTGCAAAATCCGCTCGTGCGCGGCCATCTCCACCGCGTCGTCAAGCGGCGAAAGCTCGTCGACGCCGCGCCGGATGAGGGCGCTGCGGATCAGGTAGTCCGCAAGGTGCGGGTTCTTCGGCAGCAGTGAGCCGTGCAGGTAGGTGCCAAGCACGGTGCCCTGCAGGCAGCCTTCGGTCTTGTCGGAGCCGTTGTTTCCGTTTCCGAGCCTGACTTTGCCGAGGGGCCTCGCTTTAGGGCCGAGAAAGGTACGGCCGCTGTGGTTTTCGAAGCCGACGAGCGTCTTGGGGTTGAGCGTGTCGATGTCCGCGTCGACGACGACGTCGCCGATGAACCGCTTCTTTCCTGCCTCGGTTCTTACATCGATCATGCCTATGCCGGGGAATCGCTCGCCCTCGGCGGTCTGGTAGTAGTGGCCGAGGAGCTGGTAGCCGCCGCACACCGCGAGCACGCCCGCGCCGCTGTTCACGGCTCGCTCCAGCGGCGGCTGCTTGAACTCGAGCAGGTCCTCGTAGACGAGGGCTTGCTCGCGGTCCTGACCGCCGCCGAAGAAGAAAACGTCTACCTCGTCCATCTGGTTGACGGTGCCGCGGCCGAGCTCGACCAGCTTTGCCTCGTACCCGCGCCACTCCGCGCGCTTGAGCAGCGTGAGGATGTTGCCGCGGTCGCCGTAAATGTTCATGAGGTCGGGGTAGAGCCAGCCGACGGTGAACGTGTGGCTGCTCCTCGGCATTTTGGTTGTGTTCATGTCTCCCAGTAGGGCTTGGCCCAGCCTCGTCTGACCAGCTCGGCCCTGAGGTCGAGCATGGCGGTGTACGTGCAGAGCAGGTGGGCGGTGTCGCCGTCGTTGGTCATCTTGATCAGGAGGTCGAGGGCTTTGCCCGGATCGATTTCTGGCTGGGCGGCGGGAACGCCCGCGTACTTGAGGCGGACCGCGAGGTCGTGCGCACGCGTGCCTGCAGGCACCACTACGGTGGCGGAGCCCTTGAGCTGCTCGAAGTCGACGTCCCAGATCCACGAGACGTCGGTGCCGTCCGCCTTCCGGTCGTTGAGCGCGATCAAAAAGCTCGTGCCCTTGGCCAGCTCGACGGCGGTTCTGAGAGTTTCGTTGAAGCCCGCGGGGTTCTTGCTGAGGACCAAGTTGAGGTGGCGGCCGCGGAACTCCAAGCGTTCCTGGCGGCCGAAGGCGGCGCTGAAATCCTTCAATCGCTCCGCGATGTAATCCGACTCCAGGCCGAGACTCTTCGCGACCGCGAATGCGGCGAGCACGTTGTAGGTGTTGTAGAGGCCGCCGAGCGGAACCTCCAGTCGCTGGTGGTCGATGGTCGCCGCGAACCGGTCGAAGCCATCGAGCTTGATGTTTCTTGCCGTCATGGTTGGCGTAGGTCTTGCGAAATCGTTGTTGGGGCAGTGGTAGTTGCCGTCGTGGCCGACATAGACGGCTGTGAAGATCAGGCTGGCGCCGCATCTGGGGCAGGTGCGGGCATCGGCGGCGTGGGGCAGCTCTGTCGCGGCGACGCTTGCGTCGTCGAGGCCGAACCAGAGCGGCGTGGCTGGGAGGCCGAGGCCGATTTCCGCGACGCGTGGGTCGTCGGCGTTGAGGATCTTGACTGCTTCGTCCGGCATCGCGGCCAGCGCCTGCTCGATCTTTTTCGCAATCGACTCGAGCTCGCCGTAACGGTCGAGCTGGTCCCGAAAAAGGTTGAGGACCAGAGTGATCTTCGGCTTGATTTCCTCGACGGCTTTGGGCAGGCTCGCCTCGTCAATTTCGAAGACGCCCCAGTCGGCCCGGAGCGTGCCGGTGGGCGCTGCTTCGTTGAGCGCCGCAGCGGTCGCGCCGAAGATGAGGTTGGCGCCGGCGCGGTTGGAGACGACCCTGTGCCCCGCCCCTTCGAGCAGGTAGCTGATGAGCCGCGCGGTGGTGGTCTTGCCGTTGGTGCCGGTGATGACGATCGATCCGTAGGTCAGATCGGCCGCGAGCTTGGTCAGGATTTTGGGGTCGATTGCTCGTGCGACATCACCGGGGAGGGTGGTGCCGCCTCCGCGTCTTGTGGCGCGGCTCAGGGCGCCGGTGGCCTTGCCAGCCAGGACGGCGGCGGTCTTGCGCGCCGCGCTCTTGCGGTTGCGGCGGCTCGGGGTGCTGCTCAAGCCCAGGGTCCGATTGCCTGGGCCACAGCGGTCCAGCACTTCAGTTGCGCGGCGGCTTTGGTTGCCTCGGTTGCCTCGTTCTCGCTCTGGCAGCGGAGGAAGAAGGCCGATCCGGAGCCAGTCATCTGCCATTCGTCTTTCTTGTCGCCGTGAAGGGCGTCGGCAAACTGTTTGAGGCGCGGTTCAATGCTCATGGCGGCCTGGGTGAGGTGGTTCGGTTCGCTTCCGCGGGTGACGTGTGCCATGTCGTCCCACGCACGGTAAACGTCTGGCGTCGGCAATTCGACCCCCGGCCAGGCGAGGGCGAACCACTGCGGCTGCGTCGGGAGCGGCGTGAGGTGGTCGCCTCGCTGCTCTGCGATCGCGGCGCCGCCGGTGAGGAAGAAGGGGACGTCGGCGCCGACCGCGGCGGCGATTTTGTGCAGGTCGGCGGTGAGGTGGTGGAGGGTGGTCGCGGCTTTTAGGGTGGTTGCCGCGTCCGAGCTGGCGCCGCCCATTCCGGAGCCGGGCGGAATTCTTTTGTGGAGGTGGATGCGCGTTGGAAGTTTTCGGTTGGTGGCCTGCTCGAGGGCGGCGAGCGCTTTGAGGATGGAGTTCTCACCAGGATTGGTGATGGGCAGGCCGGAGGTGGACAGGGTGGTCTGCTCGGCCGTGGCGAGGGTGACCAGGTCGTGCAGGTCGATCGCTTGCAGTGTGGTGCGGACGTCGTGAAAGCCGTCGGCGCGCCGTCCGAGGATCGCGAGATCGAGGTTGAGCTTGGCACGCGCCGGCAGCGCGATGCTCAACTCGCGTC
>DATMKM010000089.1:0-3288 GCA_035571315.1 Candidatus Acidiferrum sp. | reverse complement strand
CCCGCCCGCGAGCTACTCTCGCGCGGGCAGCAAAAGCTGGTCGCCGTGGCGATGACACTGGCGCAGCTGCGCTTCCTTCAGGCCGCGAGCGGGATCACCCCCACGCTGCTGCTCGACGACCCTGCGGCCGAGCTCGACGGGGAGCACCTGGAGCGCTTCATCGCGCAGGTTTCGCAGCTGAAATCCCAGCTCATCGTGACGTCTTTGCACGCCGAATCGCGCGTTTTTGGCACGCCAGCGCGCTCGTTCCACGTGGAACATGGGGGGGTGCAGCCGGTATAATGCGATGTCACAAAATCGAGCGGATTCATGGCCTCAGACGACGTCTACGACTCCAGTAAAATCAAAGTTTTAAAGGGTCTTGATGCGGTGCGGAAGCGCCCCGGAATGTACATCGGGGACACCGACGACGGCAGCGGGCTTCACCACATGGTTTTCGAGGTCGTCGATAACTCCATCGACGAGTCCCTGGCCGGCCACTGCGATCGCATAGTCGTCACGATTCACGCCGATGAGTCCGTTACCGTGTCCGATAACGGGCGCGGGATCCCTGTGGATATCCATCCCGAGGAGGGTCGCTCAGCAGCCGAGGTCATCATGACCCTGCTGCACTCGGGGGGTAAGTTCGACGACAGCTCCTACAAGGTCTCCGGTGGCCTGCACGGCGTGGGCGTCTCAGTGGTCAACGCGCTCTCGGACTACCTGCTGCTCACGATCGCCCGGGACGGCAAGCTTCATCGCCAGGAGTACCACCTGGGCGAACCGGCCGCCCCGCTCGCCGAGGTAGGCACGACACAAGAGCGCGGCACTGTGATCCGCTTCAAGCCCAGCTCTCGGATCTTCACGAACATCCAGTTCGACTACGAGATCCTCGCGATGCGGCTGCGCGAGCTCTCGTTTCTCAATTCGGGCGTGCGTATCGAGCTCATCGATGAGCGCGAAAACCGGTCGGACGTATTCGCTCACGCGGGAGGGCTCCAGGCCTTCGTGAAGTACATGAACCGCACGAAGACCCCGATTCACGAGACAGTGTTCTGGTTTCGCACCCAAGATGGGCCTGTTTCGGTCGAAGTGGCTCTCCAGTGGAACGATTCCTACCAGGAATCGATGTTTTGCTATACGAACAACATCCCGCAGAAGGACGGCGGGACGCACCTTGCCGGCTTTCGCTCGGCGCTCACGCGCACGCTCAACGACTACGTCGAAAAGGAGCTATCGGGGAAGAAGGACAAGATCCCGATGACGGGCGACGACGCCCGCGAGGGCCTCACCGCGATCCTGTCCGTGAAGCTGCCCGACCCCAAGTTCTCCTCGCAGACCAAGGACAAGCTCGTGTCCTCCGAGGTCAAGGGCATCGTCGAGAACGCGGTGGGGACGAAGCTCCAGGAGTTCCTGCTCGAGCATCCGCAGGACGCGCGCCTCATCGTCGCGAAGATGGTCGAGGCCGCGCGCGCCCGCGAAGCCGCGCGCAAGGCGCGCGAGATGACACGCCGCAAGGGTGCGCTCGATGTCGCGGGACTCCCGGGCAAACTCGCCGACTGCCAGGAGAAGGATCCCGCGCTCTCGGAGATTTTCATCGTCGAGGGCGACTCGGCCGGGGGCTCTGCCAAGCAGGGACGCGACCGGCGCACGCAGGCGATCCTGCCCCTGAAGGGCAAGATCCTGAACGTCGAGCGCGCGCGCTTCGACAAGATGCTGTCCTCGGTGGAGGTCGGCACCCTGATCACGGCGCTCGGCACGGGAATCGGTCGCGATGACTTCGACATCGAGAAGCTGCGCTATCACCGCATCTGCCTGATGACGGATGCGGACGTCGACGGCAGCCACATTCGGACCCTCCTGCTGACGTTCTTCTACCGGCAGATGCCCCAGCTCATCGAGCGCGGCCACATCTACATCGCCCAGCCGCCGCTCTACAAGATCAAGCGCGGCAAACAGGAGTCCTACGTCAAGGACGACAAGGAGCTGAATCAGCTGCTCCTCAACGCGGCGCTCGAGACCGCCGGCCTGCACGTCGACGCCGCGGCGCCGCCGCTCTCCGGGTCAGCGCTCGAGGCCCTGGCACGCAAGTACATGGAGGTCCAGGCGATCATCAAACGCTGGTCGCGCCGCTACGACGATCGACTCCTCGAGCAGCTGATCTACATGCCGGAAGTGACGCCGCCGGACTTTGATCGCGCCGAGTGGCTGCGTAGCTGGACCGCCGATCTCAACCAGCGGCTCAACGCGCTCGATGACGGCACACGGGCCTACCGCGTGGAGGTGCGCGCCGCCGGTGCGGGCCAGGCGGCGCGCATCATCGTGCACAAGACCGAGCACGGCACCGAGACTCACAAGTACCTGCCGCGCGAGTTCTTCGAGTCGGCCGAGTACCAGCGCATCGTCGAGCTTGCGCGCACGCTGGCCGGACTGATCGGCGAGGGCGCGTACGTGACGCGTGGTGAGGAGCGCCAGGAGATCGGCTCCTTCAAGGAGGCGATGAAGTGGCTCTTCGAGCAAGCGAAGAAGGGCCAGACCATCCAGCGCTACAAAGGCCTCGGCGAGATGAATCCCGAGCAGCTCTGGGACACGACCATCAACCCAGAGACGCGCCGCCTCATGCAGGTGAAGATCGAAGACGCGGTCGCGGCAGACGATATCTTCACGACCCTCATGGGTGATCAGGTCGAGCCCCGGCGCGAGTTCATCGAGAAGAACGCGCTCTCGGTCACCAACCTCGACGTCTGAGACACTTGCCGCTGTTCGGGTGGACTCCGGCACCTCATCGACCGGCGGAAATGTTCCACGTGAAACATAATCCGCGGTAATTAGCCTGATAAATGATCCAATTGTTTGCTTATTCTTCTAGATTGACTCGTATATGAGTCAACTGGCTCCACGACGCCGATCCCGGGCCCTGCCGGTCTGACGAAGACCCGAATGGCTGACCGCCGGTTCCTACCACCGCACGGCACCGCGAGCCACGGCTATCTGTCGCGCGTCCTCCTCGAGAGACCGCCCAAGCAATCACACATCGCCGACGCCAGGTGCGGAACCCGCGGCCTGGGGGAGGGCGAGGGTGGACGGCGGTAATGCCAGGAAGAGTCGGCGGGGTTGGTTCCGCAAGCGAGACGGTGAGGTTGGTTCTTCGACCAGGAAGCGAGGACCGGGACGTCCGCCTCTGCGAGAGCGGCAAGGCGAAGGCTGGTCGGTAGCTCCCTCGATGGCTGGAGGTATACGAGGGGCCGATGCTTAGATGTGGCGGCATGGCCTGAACCCAGGAATATGTTTCACGTGGAACCATGCCCC